>DASQPE010000040.1:0-4634 GCA_035644115.1 Gemmatimonadales bacterium | reverse complement strand
GAGCAGCTTGTCGGCGGTCTTCACCAGCGAGTCGAATCGGATGTCGATCTCCGCCTGTCCGGCAGTGGCCACCTCGTGGTGCTGGCGCTCGACCTGGATGCCCACCTGCTCCATCACCCGGCACATCTCGCTGCGCAGGTCTTGCTGCGAGTCGATGGGCGCGACCGGGAAGTAGCCTTCCTTGTAGCGCGGCTTGTAGCCGAGGTTCGGCCGCGCGGTGTAGGTCTTGCCGTCCCAGCTGTGCTCGACGGCGCTGCCGGTCTCCCACTGGCCCTCGCGCGACTCGATCTTGTAGTGGGCGTGGTTCACGCTGCTGTCGTAGGAAACGCCGTCGAAGATGAAGAATTCGGCCTCGGGCCCGAAGTACGCGACGTCGCCGATCCCCGAGGCACGCAGGTATTTCTCCGCCTTCTGGGCGACGAAGCGCGGGTCGCGCGAGTACGGCTCCTTGGTGATCGGGTCGACGATGTTGCAGAGCAGCGAGAGGGTGGTGTCCTTCATGAACGGGTCCAGCACTCCCGTATCGCTGTCGGGCACCACCAGCATGTCGCTGTTGTGGATGGGCATCCAGCCGCGGATCGAGGACCCGTCGAAGCCCAGGCCCTCTTCGAACACGCCCTCGGTCAGCTCGGCCAACGGGATGGTGAAGTGCTGCCAGAGTCCGAGGAAGTCCATGAACTTCAAATCGACCATCGAGACGTTCTTGTCCTTCGCGTAGCCGATCACATCCTTGGCCTTTGGCATCCCTCTATTTCTCCTGGCGCTCTCTTGCGCCGTGAAAGGTCAATCCTCCCGGAACTGCATCCGCCTACAACGCGCTTTCGCCCCGCTCTCCGGTCCGTACCCGCAGGGTCTCCTCCACGGGCAAGACGAAGATCTTGCCGTCGCCCATGGTGCCGGTCCGGGCCGCATGCTGGAGGGCCCTCATCACCCTGGAGACCAGCTCGTCCGGCACCACCATCTCGACCTTCACTTTCGGCACCAGGTCCACCTGATACTCGGCGCCGCGATACAGCTCGGTGTGTCCCTTCTGGCGGCCCATTCCCTTCACCTCGCTGAAGGTGAGACCGGTCACCCCGGCATCGATCAGGGCTTCCTTCACCGCGTCGACCTTGAAGGGCTTGATCACGGCCTCGACCTTTTTCACGTGCCCACCGCCTTCGCCGTCATGACTCTCCTGGGTCCCGGGACCCGCGACGAGCTGGCGGCGCGCCATTGCTCCGCTCTTGTCGCTCCGGGTTTGCAACGCAGGTGCCACCAGCGATCGGGTTCGTTGCAGCGCGACGTTCCGCTCGGGGAACGAGCCTCGATCGGCATCCGCACTGGGCCCGCGTCGCCGGACAAAAGCGTCGGGTCGCCTGATCGAAACGACATTCCTGTAGAGATCCGTCGCGGGCGCGCAAGGGAACGTGCGGAAGTAAACCGCGGCATCCGACCCGCCTCGAAACACGATCGGCCCCGTCCAGTTTTCGTCCGACAAATCCGGCGGTGAGGGCAAGCACCGCGACAAAACTGTCGGCGCTCAGTCTGCCGCTCGAGAGACGGGCGAGCCGCCGCCCCTTCCGGCGCGGCGTTGTTCCCTGAACGTCAGAGGAGCACATTCCTCTCCGTGCGCTATCTGGCGCTGGCTACGGACTACGACGGGACCCTCGCCGAGCAGGGGAGGGTACGCCCCGGGACCGTGACGGCGGTGGAGCGGCTGCGGAAGAGCGGCCGCAGGGCGCTGCTCGTCACCGGGCGCGAGCTGGAAGATCTGAAGTCGGTGTTCGACCGGCTCGACCTCTTCGATCTGGTGGTTGCCGAGAACGGCGCGGTGCTTTACCGCCCGCAGACCCGCGAGGAGGTCGTTCTGGCGGAGCCTCCTCCGCGGGAGCTCGCCGCGGGTTTGCGAAAGCGCGGCGCGACGCCGCTGGGCGTGGGCCGCGTGATCGTGGCGACGCGAGAACCGTACCAGGTGGCTGCGCTCGAGACGGTGCGCGAGCTCGGGCTCGAGTGGCAGGTGATCTTCAACAAGGGCGCCGTGATGCTGCTGCCCTCCGGCGTGAACAAGCAGACGGGCCTGGCGGCGGCGCTTGCGGAGCTGGGCCTGTCGATGCGCAACACGGTCGCGGTGGGCGACGCCGAGAACGATCATGCGATGCTGGCAGCGTCCGAATGCGGGGTTGCGGTCGCCAACGCCCTCGACGCCCTCAAGGATCGCGCCGACCTGGTGACCCGGGGCGCCCGGGGGGCCGGGGTCGAGGAGCTGATCAACCGCATGGTCGACGACGACCTCCGCTCGGTGGTGGTGGCCCGCCATGCGCTCCTGCTCGGCACCCGGCGCCACGGCACCGAGCTGAAGATCGCGCCTTCCGGGCGGCGCCTGCTCATCGCCGGCCCGTCGGGCAGCGGCAAGACCACGGCCGCGACCGGGTTCCTGGAGCGGCTCATGGCCGCCGGCTACCAGTGCTGCATCGTCGATCCCGAGGGCGACTACGCGGGTTTCGAGGGTCTGGTCGGAATCGGCACCGCCGAGCGCGCGCCCACGGTCGACGAAGCGCTGGAGCTGCTCGCCACTCCCACGGTCCATGTCGGAGTCAGCCTGGTGGCCGTGCCGCTCGGCGATCGCCCCCGCTTCTTTGCCTCCCTCCTCCCCCGGCTGCAGGAGATGCGGAGCAAGACCGGCCGCCCGCACTGGATCGTGATCGACGAGGCGCACCATCTCTTCCCCGCCTCCTGGCAACCTGCGCCGCTCACGCTGCCTCGCGAGCTCGGCGGCGTCCTGATCATCACCGTACACCCGGAGAAGGTCTCGCAAGCGATGCTCGACGCGGTCGACCTGGCTCTCGCCGTCGGCGACTCGCCCCAGCAGACGCTGAAGCCCCTGGGCAAGGTCCCGAGGGTCGCGCTGGAGGACGGCGAGGTGCTGGTCTGGTCGAGCGGCAAGGCCGAGCCGCTCCGGCTCGTCCCGGGCAAGACCCAGCACCGGCGGCACCGGCGCAAGTACGCAGCCGGCGACCTCGCCGACGAAGCCTTCGTCTTCCGCGGTCCCGACAACAAGCTCAAGCTCCGTGCCCAGAACCTCTCCATCTTCCTGCAGATGGCGGAGGGCGTGGATGACGATACCTGGCTGCACCACCTCGGCCAGCGCGACTACTCGAAGTGGTTCCGGTCGGTCATCAAGGACGACGTCCTCGCCGAGGAGGCGGAGCAGATCGAGCGCGGCGGCGGGCGCGAGAGCCGGAAGCGGATCCAGGAAGCGATCGAGAAGCGGTACACGCTGCCGGAGTGATCGCTACCGGTACGAGATGAGCTCGAGCAGCGAGCCGTCCGGGTCGCGGAAGTACACGCTCATCCCCATTCCGCGCAGGCCGAAGCGCCGCACCGGTCCCAACTCCACGGCCACCCGGTTCCGCTCGAGATGGGCCTCGGCCTCGGCGACGGGTCCGGGCCACTCGAAACAAAGGTCGCTCCCTCCGGGTTTCACCGGCACGCGCGCGACGGGCGTCCCGTCGATCCCGGGACCATGCAGATTGAGTTGCTGGTCTCCGAAGCGGTACGACCAGCCCTTTCCGACCGGAACGAGCTCGGCCCCGAGCACGTCCCTGTAGAACGCATTCGAGCGGCTCCAGTCCGAGACGGCGACCACGGCATGATCGAGCTTGACGGACGGCATTGCCGGCTCTCCTTCTCGAAAAGGACGGGGCAGTGGCGCCTCGCCTCTGTAGGATATGCCGATGGACTTCCGCAAGGAGCTATCGCAAGTAGCGGCATCGCACCGCACGCCGGACGCGGCGCGCACGGATGAATAAGCTGGAGCGCACCGCTGAACAGAAACGTCACCTGGCGCTCGATCTCTGGCTAACGATCTCTGTCCATCTATCTGGAATCGTGAGCAACCAAGGACATCCTTTACAACGATGTCCCCGGTCCGGACCGCGGGGGACGGAATCCCGGAACTATGCCGATTCAAGATGGGCAGGCCGTGCCGCTGGCAATTCGCTCGGACAAGATCGGGCAGGTCTCTGTCCAGGCATGCGCCCATCGTGAAACTGCCGGCGATGTCCGGGCAACCGCTACCGATACGATGCTCATAGCGCCGGCACGGCTCGAACCAAGCCGTTACCCATCCATCTGGATCAGGCCCTCGCAACAACACGGTCCGCTGTCCAACTCGCTACTGTCGGGTGGGCTGGAGCGCGGCCTGCGCGATCGGTCCACCAGCTCCGAAGCGCGACACAGCTCGGCGATGCTGCAGTCGCCTTGGAGATGGGCATCGACGAATCTCTCGCGCTCAGTCATGGGCGACACTCCGGCCAGGGCAAGGTCACCTCCTTGCCCTCAGCCTCGGTGTTACCCATGTACTCGGATCTATCGGGGTCCGGACCACTCCCCCCACCGGGGGCGGAATCCTGGAAGTATGCCGATTCAAGATGGGCGGGCGGTGCCGCTGGCGATCCGCTCGGACAACATCGGGCACGTCTCTCTCCAGGGCAATGCGCCCATCGTGAACCTGCCACCGATGTCCCTGGGCAACCGTTACCGATGTGATGCTCATAGCGCCGATCTGGATCGGACCCGTCAACTGACGGATGGGCGCGGGGGCCGAATCCTGGAACTATGCCGATTCAAGATGGCACGAACCAAACAGCTTT
>DASQPE010000039.1:0-2245 GCA_035644115.1 Gemmatimonadales bacterium | reverse complement strand
GGGGTCGGCCGGGCGCAGCACTTGGACCGGCGCGGTCTCGTCGGTGACCCGGTCGTGGCTGGTCGGCGGCCCAGCGGGGCGGGCCGGCGTGGTTGTGGTTCCGGTACCGGTCCGCGCCACGGCCTCGAGCCGGAGCGCCTGACCGCCCACCGTCATCGGGTACGGCGCGTAGCCGCCCGAGAAGAAGCCGTACTGCTGATATTGAACCAGCAACAAGCCGCCCCGGTGGACGTAGTCGAGCAGTCGACCATTGTAGCGCTGCAGGGCGGGCTCGGTCTCGTAGGCTCGGCTGCCGATCACGATCGCGTCGTACCGGGAGAGGTCTCCCCGCTCGAGCGCACCCGCGTCGAGCAGCGTCACCGGCACACCGACGCTCAGAAGGGACTCCGGCACCCGATCCGCAGCACCCCGGACGTAGCCGACCCGGGCCAGTCGCGGTAGAGTGAGCGGCGCGACCCGCACCAGCGCCTCAGCCGACCGGGTGAACGCCCGGGGGCGGATATGCGGGTAGTCCACCGGGAACACGCCGACGTCATAGCGGTGACCGGCCGCATCTTGGGCCTCGGCCTGAAGCGCGACCGCGCCGGCGCGCACATTTGCCGGCGGTCTGGCAACGAAAACGAACGAACCGGTCTCGTCCTCCTTCGTGAACCTGAACTGCCGTGCGGCCGACACGGTCCACGCCGGCGGGACCCGCAGCCGGACCGTGCCCGTGGTCGTGTCCCGCGCGCCATGGACCAGCGTCACGGTAAACTTGCGCGCGGCCGGGCTTCCGGTTCCCCGGGCCCACACCACCGTGTCGGGATCGAGCTTCACATCCACCCGGGGCACCACGGTGAGCGGGCGGCGCACCTCGCCGGAGGTCTGATCCCGAAATCGAAAGGTCACCTCGCGCGGCTCGACGTCACTCCCGAACTCGGCGATCAACAGCGGCTCCTCGAACGGGTCCCCCAGCAACTCGGGTGGCCCGGAAGGCCAGACGTACAGGTCGCCGTTGCGCGGTTGCCGGAGAAAGTAGGGACGGGTGGGACTCGCGGTGTCCGGGATCGGGATGTCGAAGGTCCAATTGGCCACGGCGCCGGGCGCGAGGGTGGTCCCTTCCTGCGATTGCCGCAGGCCAGGCCAGGCCTGGTTGCCCCGGATGACTGCCGACGGCACCGACGCCGATTGCGCTGCCGAGTTCCAGCACGACGCGGCGACGTGCAGCACCTGCCCCGGCACCAACCGCTGATCGTCGGCGACGGCGTCGCACACCACGCCGGCGGCCAGTTGGATCGCGTGCTGGAGGCGGTTGAGCTGGTCCCACTGCTCTGCGCTGGCGTAGCCGACCCGCACCGCGCCCTGGGCCTGGGCCCCCGGCAGGGCAGCGGCGAAGCGATCAAGCGTTCCCGCCAACGCCGGCCGGCCGCTCCGCCGGTACTGCTCGATCGCCCGGGCAAGCGAGTCCCATGGCGCCGGTCCCCCATCACCGCGATTCCCCGCGGCCGCCAGCCCCGCGAGTGTGGTATCGATGCCGCCCCAGAGAGCATCTCCGCCCTTCCCGGTCCGATCATCGATCAGCGCGAGCCGAACCACCGATGGGCCGATGCGCTGCAGCTGCCCCATGTCTTGCGACCGGTGCAGGCTTCGGCCGGCCATCGCGATCTGGTGGTACGACTTACCTACGGCGGAGTCGAGCAGGCCACCCTGGAGCAGGAGGGTCGTCGCCGCGCTGTCGAACCGGGTGCTGCGATACAGCTTGAGCGGCGTCCAGGGCGCCAGCCCCTCGCGAGCAAGCTGGCCGAAGCGGGTTGGATCCCCCGCAATTCGATACGCCTCCTGGGCTGCCCAGCCCGCGGCCTGATGCTGCCCGTGCCCGTCTCTCGGCGTGCCGCTGAAGATCGAGACGACGATCTGGGGTCGGAACCGCCGCACGATGCGTACGACGTCCTCCAGCACCGAATCACGGGGCCAATGGGTCCAGGTCTCGTCCAGGGTCTTGGAGAACCCGAAATCGTAGGTCCGGGCAAAGAACTGCCGCGCCCCATCGAGCCGCCGCGCGGCCAGCAGCTCCTCGCTGCGGAGCAGGCCGAGCGCCTCGCCCAGCTCGGGACCGATGGCGTTTTGCCCGCCTTCGCCCCGATTGAGCGAGAGGTACGCGACTTCGGCGCCTTCGCCGCGGACCAGGATGGTGAGCAGCTCGGTGTCTTCGTCGTCCGGGTGGGCGCCGATGACCAGGACGCGCTTGTAGTGTCCCAGCATTCGG
>DASQPE010000038.1:0-2222 GCA_035644115.1 Gemmatimonadales bacterium | reverse complement strand
GTCCGGACCCCGCGCCCACCGAGGTCTCGCTCACCGTCTGGTCCATGTCGTCGATCGATACCGGGGCCTCTCCACCGGGGCCTCTCCACCAACCACGTGGTGCAGACGGCGCTCTTCCGCCAAACGGTCGCCAGCTGGTGTCACTGCTCACACCTGCAAGAGGGCGCGCACTTCTCGCCTCACAGCGATCCCCGTGTCAAGTGGGCGTCGCCGGGGTGGAAGTTGAGCCATCGCCGCCGAGGGCGAAGTGAGTAACCTCGGGACGCGGGCAGCCAGCGTGCTAGCTGTTGGGCAACGCAAAACTCCGGGTACGGAAGTGTGAAGATCGGTTCCATCCGGCCCGCTCAACCGATCCGTCGGTAGAGTCGAAGAACGGCGCGGTGGTGTTAGGAACGGGGAGTAGCCGTTACCGGCGGCTTTCGCCACTGCGCCGGTGTCTCAATCCGCTCCATGACTCCGTCTCCTTTCTCCGCTCATCGAACCGGACGTGCAGATTTCCCGCATCCGGCTCTCCGACTGGTTTCACGCCACGGCCCACGCAGGCGACGACCCCTGCCGCGGTCCCAGCCGCGCGATCCCCAATGGTCCGAAGATCGTGCGCCCCGAGAACCGCCGCATGCCTTGGCCAACGAGCTTGTGTCGTCGCCGCAGAAAGTGCCGCACCCGCTCGGCGACGTACGCCTCGACCGCTCGATACGCGAGCTGCCGAGTCCCGTAGGAGAAGTAGGTCGCCCACCCCCGGGTTGTCCGGTTCACCTGGGCTGCTATCTCCTCCCACGGCGCCTGATTCCCTGGATGCAGGATCGCCCGCACCCGTTCCTTCACCTGCCGGATGCTCTGTTGCGCCGGCTGCGCCCCGAGATATGGCCGTCCGGTCTTGCGGTACACCATCGGCCCGAAGGCATACCCCAGGAACGTGAACCGCTCCTGGCGCGCCTGTCGGATGCTCGTCTTGCGCTCGTTGAGGGTCAGGCCGAGCTGCCCCATCGCCCACCGCGTCCATACCAAGGCCGGTGCCGCATGGCCCCGGCTGAGGATCACGACGTCGTCCGCGTAGTTGATGAGGCACGCGCGGAACTGCGTCCCCTTCCCTCGCTCGCGCCACGTGCGGAGGAAGCGGTGCATGTAGATGTTCGCCAGCAGCGGACTGATCACCCCGCCCTGCGGGGTGCCGCTCCGGCTCTGCTTCCCACCCGTGTGCCGCCACCTCCCGTGCTCATCCCGTTCCTCCACCACCGCTTGCAGCCACCCCTTGATGAGCGTGAGCATCGCGCGGTCGACGATCCGTCGGGCCACGCTCTGCAACAGCGCGCCGTGCGGGATCGTGTCGAAGTACTTGGTCAGGTCCACGTCGACCACGTCGGTGTACCCTGTGCACACGGCCGCATGCACCGTGCGCACGGCGTCCTGGGCGCTGCGCCCCGGACGATATCCATAGGCCGTCGTCTCGAAGTCCGCTTCGAAGATCGGCTCGAGCACCAGCTTGGCGGCAGTCTGCACCACCCGATCGCGGATCGTCGGGATCCCGAGTGGCCGCTCGCCACCGCCTCGTTTGGGAATCTGAACCCGGCGCACCGGGTCCGGCTTGTACGTCTTGGTCCGCAGCACCTCCTTCAGCCCCGCCAGCCACCCCTCCAGGCCCTCCGCCTCGATGTCCGCGCACGTCACCCCGTCCACGCCCGGCGCCCCGCCGTTCGCACGGACGAGCGCGTAGGCATGCCCGAGGATGTCGTCTCGGTACACCTTGTCGTAGAGCTGGTAGAAGCGGCGTGCGGGCTCCCGCTTCGCCGCATCGTACAGCGTTCGCTGGAGCCGCCGGATCACAGGGGGAGTTGCCAGGCGCACTACGCCAATCTCCCGACCCTTGTCTCCGTCGAACGCACCCAGAAGTGAGGCCCCTTCCCTCCACCGGTGTTACCCGGCATCCGCGGTACTATGGACCTCTCCGATTCCCGGCCAGGCCACCACCCACGGTGGCGTCGCGGGAGCCACCCCGCGCCCGACCGGGCCTCCCACGTTGCGCCAGAGAACCGTCTGCCCGTGCCGCTCCCACTACCCCGGTGGACCGCCATGGGTGCGCGTGTCGGTGCTTCCCCACGGCGTGGCAGCCTTCCTCCCGTTAGAGCGGAGTCGGCGTCCACGACTGCCCTTTCGAGGCCTGCTCGGGATTCACTCACGTTGCGGCCCGGACGTTTGCTGGACCCACCTCGTGGGTCTGTTGT
>DASQPE010000037.1:0-7312 GCA_035644115.1 Gemmatimonadales bacterium | reverse complement strand
ACCTCGATCGCACTCGACACCACGGGCGGCAGCCCGGTGCCGTTGAAGCGCAGGGTGTAGGTGCCAGGAGGACCGTTGATCGCGAGATCGCTAAAGGCGGCAATTCCGGTCGCGTCGGTTTCGCGGGTGCGATCGCCGGCGAGAGTCGCGCCGGGGCCGCTGGCCAGCTCCGCCGTCACTGTGAATCCGGCCTGGGGGACCGGATTGCCCAGACCGTCGCGCAGCTGGATCCGCGGCTGACGGCTCAGCTTGGTCCCGGACTGGGCGGTGGAAGCTGGCTGGGTAACCACTGCAAGGGCGGCGGCGGTGCCGGTCGCGGCGGTGGCGGTGAACGTGACCGGCGAACCCGGGACGGTGCCCGCACTGGCGACCGTGGTCTGCGTACCGGCTGCGGCCCCCAGCGTGCGGCGCACGGCGGCTCGGCCGTCCGGGCCGGTGGGCACCTGGTCGGTGCTCACGCTTCCGCCCCCGGTGACGGTCCAGTTCACGAGCACCCCGGCGACCGGGTTGCTCTGTGCGTCCAATGCGCGGACCACGAGCGAGTCCGGGAGGGTCGCCCCGGCGGGCGCCCGTTGTTTGTCTCCCTGAACGATCCCGAAGCTGGCGACCGCCCCGGCCGAGGCGGTGGCGCTGAACGACGCCACCAGCTGGTCGCTGCCGACGATGCGGGCATCGACTCGCTGAGGCCCGGCGTGAGGTCCGAGGACCCAGCGCGAGGCCGCGCGGCCGTCCTTGTCAGTGTTGACAGTATCAGGGTGGACTGAGCCGCCAGCGCTCGGAGTCATGAGCACGAAGGCAACCCGGATCTGGGCGATTGGGAGCTTACGGCTGTCGGTGACGCGCACGACCAGCGACTCGGGGAGCGTGCCCCCGGCAATCGCTGTCTGAGCGTTACCCTGGAGGACGGCAACCGCGGCCGGCTGATTGGCCTCGGGCAACAGCAGGTCGCCCTCGTTGCAGGCAAGCAAAGAGGCTGCGGCCCAGCCGAGTGACGAAGTCGCGAGCCAACGCCAACGACGAACCATAGCGGCCACGACCGCCCGGGTACCCGCGGCGGAAAAGGAGTCCCGAGGGACTCGGCCGAGAAGATGCTAAGTAATGGTGCTACAGCTTACTACCTAAACCGGGCGGATGCCAGACCAGGGCTGCGTGGTGCTCAGGGACCGATCGTGATGGTGAAGTGCTGCTGGCCGCTGGTGTCGTCGCCGCCGTTGGCCGTGCCGCCGTTGTCGTGAGCCACAACCGTGACGGTCACGGTGGCCGACCCGATGAGCGGATTCGGCGTGTACGTGAGGGTCCCGGACTCGTCGATTGCGGGCTGCCCGCCGATGCCGAGCAGCCCGAACGCCCCAGGGGTGTCGTTCGAGACATCGAACGACACCGATTGGGTCGTCTCGTTCGGGGGCCCCGGGCTGATGCCGGTGGCCCAGTTGGGGACGCTTTGCGCTCCGGCCCCCGCTGCCACGTCGATGTTGCTGCCCGCCAGCCCGAAGGTCGGGGCGTCATTCACCGAGTTCACCATGATGCTCACGGTCACGGTGTTGGAGCTCAGGGTGCCGTCGCTCGCGTGATAGGTGAACGAATCGGGGCCGTTGTAGTTCGGGTCCGGGGTGTAGCTGAACGACCCGTTTGCGGCGAACGCGAAGCTCGCGGCATGCTGGGGGCTGCTCCCCAGCACAGCGGTCAGGGGATCGTTGTCCGGGTCGGTGTCGTCGGCCAGCACGCCGGGCGCCGGCACACTCAGCGGCGTGTCTTCGTTGGTCGAGTAGTTGTCCGGCTGCGCGGTGGGTGCCGCGTTCACCACAGCGATCTGCTGCTGCAGCACGGCCGAGGTGCTGCCGGCAAAGTTGCCATCGCCGGAGTACTGGGCGGTGATGTTGTGCTGCCCGGCCGTAAATGACTGGGAGGCGCTGGCGGTGCCGTTCCCGGCCAGCGGCGCCGTCGCGAATGTCGCGTTCCCATCCCGGAAAGTCACGGTTCCGGTGGGCGTCCCAGCACCGGCGGCCACCGTCACGGTCGCGGCAAAGCTCACCTGCTCGCCGGCGTTCGCGGGATTCTTGCTCGAGCCGATCGCGGTCGAGGTGGTCGCCTGGTTGACCGTGTGCGCGACGTTCGGGCTCTGGTCGGCGCTCCAGTCCGGCGTGGAGGGAGCAAAGGTCGCCCTCAAGTTCCTGGTGCCGGTTTCGGTGGGCGTGAAGGAACACTGGCCCGCTGCCGCCGGCGCCGAGCAGCTGCCCGCGCCCTGATAGCTGATGGTCACGTTACCGACCGGCGTCCCCGAGCCCGGTGGATTCACCGTGACGCTGAACCCGACGGTGATGGCCTGGCCAAAGAAGGACGGCTCGGGCGACACGCCGTTGAGCGTGATGAGGGCCGTGGTCGCGGCCGGCCCGACTGCATGGCTGTGGGCGGGCGACGCACTGCCCGCGAAGTTTGCGTCGCCGGCATAGGTCGCCACGACCGACTTGGCCCCGGCGCTGGTCGAGGTCAGCGCGCAGCTCCCGCTGGGCGCCTGCGCCGTGCAGGTCGCCCCCGCACCGTCGCTGACGGTGACGACTCCGGTTGGGGTGCCGCTCGCGGGGGGCGCCGCGGCGACCGTGAAGGTCACGATGTAGGGCTGACCGACCACAGTCGAGCCCGGGCTGATGTTGGTGATCGTCGTGGTCGAGCTGGCGTTGACCACGTCGAATGCCGTGCTGATCGCGCCGGTGAGGCCCGAGGTGCTGGTGGCGGCGAGGGTATAGCCGGTGCCGGGCTTGTTGATGCTGAGATCCGCAAACGTGGCAGTGCCCCCGACCGCGTTGACGGTGGTGGTGCCGGACAGCGCGGCTCCAGTGGGGTTGTTGCCGGGCGAGATGGTGATCGGGTTAGTGGCGGAGCTGACCGGGTTGCCCGCCGCATCCTGCACCTGGACCTTGAGCGCCGGTGTAATCGGCGCGCCCACCGCCGCGTTGACCGGCTGCACGATGAACACCAGCCGATTGGCGCCACCCACTGCTCCGGTGGCGTTGAACACGGCGGGATTCCCCGTGACGCCGGTGGCGGATACGGTGGCCGTGAGCTGGTTGTGGCCGGCCGTGGTCCCCAGCTTCCACGAGGTCGCCGCTGCGACTCCGCTCGCGTTGGTGCTCACCGGCGTCGTGGGAGCGACGGTCCCGCCGCCCAGCGATACCTGGAAGGTCACCAATACGCCCTGGATGGGGTTGCCGCCCGCATCGGTGACTTTGACTGCCGGAGGTATCGCAACGAAGGCTCCGGCCGCGGCGGTCTGCGCGTCGCCGGCCGATTTCGCGAGCTTGGCCGGGGCCGCGGTCAGGGCGGAGGCATTGAAGGTGACGCTGAGATTCGCGGGAGCGCTGTTGCCGGTGGCTCTTGCGATCACCCGTTGCGGGCCTGCGGTCGACCCCAATGTCCAAAGAGTCCTCGCTAGGCCGTCGGCGCCAGTCGTGGTGGACCCCGGTGAGACCGCCCCGCCGCCGGCATCCACCAGGAAATCGACCCGCTGGTTGCCCACCGGCTGATCGCGGCTGTCCGTCACCCGCACGACCAGGCTCTCGGGCAGCACGCTCGAAACGGTGGCGCTTTGGGCATTGCCCTTCACGACTACGATCTTCGCCGCGAGCCCTTCGTTGGGCAGCGTCAGATCGCTACCGCCACACGCGGCGGCCGCAATCGTGGCGAGCACCGGAAACCAGCGCACCACATTGTGCTTGGGGGGCATACGAGGCTGAAGGGCAGTTTCCGTGCCCTGCCTCGACTAGTCTATGTTATTTTGGGACAACTACTTATGGGCTCGAAGAAGCTGGGTCGTCGAGCCCGTGCTACAGCCGTCGATCCGCAGCTACGCGGTTCCGCAGCGGAAACGCTGCCATGCCACGGATCACTAGTGGATGGTAATCGTAAACGTCTGCGGACCGCTCTGCGTGCCCAGGTTATCCTGGGCGACCACAGTGACGTGAACTGTGGCCAAGACCACACTCGTCTGGAAGCTCAGCGTCCCGCCGGGATCGACCGCGGGCTGCTGAATGAAGGCGCCGTTGTTGTCGTTGGTAACGATGAACGTCACCGTCTGCCCCGTCTCGTTGGGACCCGGGCTGATGTTGGTAGCCCAGCCAGCAATGCTCACGGTCTGCAGCGCGGTCGTATCTTGACTCGCACCCGCTGCGAAACTCGGCGCGTCGTTGACCGGATTCACAGTGATACTGACCGTCGCCGTGTTCGAGTTCTGGATGCCGTCGTTCGCGGCGTAGGTGAACGAGTCAGGCCCATTCAAGTTTGGTGTAGGCGTGTAGGTGAACGAGCCGTTTGCGTTGAGCGTCACCGAGCCACGCGTCGGGTTGGTCAGCTTCACCGCGGTGAGCGGATCCCCGTCCGGGTCGGAGTCGTTGCCGAGGACCCCCGGCGCGGCGACGGTAAGAGGTACGTCCTCGTTGGTCGAATAGGCGTCGGCCGCGGCCGTGGGCGCGGGGTTCCCAACGTTGAACGCCGCGCTCGTGGCGCTGATGAGCCCGGAACCGAGCGCGGTCAGCGTGTATCCGGTACCCCCTTTGTTCAGGCTCAGATCGGAGAACGTGGCCGTCCCGCCGACCGCGGTGACTGAGGTCGTGCCGGCCAGAGTCGCGCCACCCGGGTTGCTCCCGAGCGCTACCGTGATCCGGTCAATCGCCGACGTGACCGGGTTCCCCGAAGCGTCCTGCACCTGCACCTGCACCGCGGGCGTGATCGGCTTGCGCACCGTCGCGCTGCTCGGCTGGACGGTGAAGACGAGCCTGTTTGCGTTCCCGACGATGCCGGTAGCCGCGAACACGGCGGGGTTACCGGACACGTTTGAGGCGGAGACGCTCGCGGTGAGCTGGTTAGGGCCCGGCGCGCTTCCCAGCGTCCATGAGTTCACGGTTGCGACGCCGCCCGCGTCGGTCGGTACCGGCGTGGTCGGCGCCACGGTGCCGCCGCCTCCGGTGACCTGGAACGTCACCGGCACGCCCGAGATGGGGATGCCGCCGCGGTCGATCACCTTCACTGCCGGCGCGGCAGCGACTGCAGTACCCGACGCTGCGCTTTGCCCATCGCCGGCTACCTTCTCCACCTTGGCCGGCACACCCTGATTCGGGAGCGTGAGATCGTTGCCCCCGCAGCCTGCGGCCACAACGACCGCAAGCGGCGGAGCGAGACGACGCACGATCCCTCGCACTCGAGTCCTGGTCAGTGATGATCCTTTACGGTCAAAGCGCCGCCGCGGCGGTCGATCCGGGTTCCTTGCGACGGACCCCTGGCCGGGTTGTGCGGTCACCGGCCGGTTTGAAACGCCACGCCCAGGCCGAAGCTGAGCAATCGCTCGCGATAACCCGGGAAGCCCCGGTCCCCACTGTAGAAGTGCTGCGCGAACTCGACCGCCGGGACGAGGGCGAATCGCCGGGAGAGCGCAATCTCGTAACCGGCGCCGGCGAGGGCGGCGAAGCCCACATCAGCAACCCCGTACCCATCGTTGAAATCGGCCCCGTTGCGTCCGAGACCCGCGCCGCCCTTGAGGAAGAAACCGGCGCGAGCCGAGGGGTACCACTGCCCAATCAGCAGAAAACTGGAGAGCGATTCGGTTCCGCCGGGTATGTCGTGGAACCAGATCAGCGCCTCGCCTCCCAGCCTCCAGTGTCGTCCGACAGTCCCGCCCAAAGCGAATGAGACGGTGGGCTCGGTGAGAGTGCTGCTGTAGCCCAGCCCGTCCCGAAGATCGAAGGACTCGGCCCCGGCCCCCAGTCCTGCCCCAACCCAGAAACCCCGGCGCCCGCTCTCGTCGGGCACCTCGACCAATCCGCGGGGCGTCTGTGCGGCCAGCGCAGTGGTTGTCGCGCTCAGGGCCAGCAGCACCGGGGACACGCGGCTCCAGAGCCGCATAACCTGCCTCCTGACTCATTACATTTGCGGATGACGATGATGCTGACGCGATGACGCAAGTCACCGCGCAAGGCCCGGACCAGCATGGGTGGTGACGCACGGCCCACAACCCGCCGGTTTCCTGTCCTCCCACACAGACAGGAATGTCCCCCAGAGCCCGCGTAGTGCTCGTGATCGGTTTGCTCGGGTTTGCCGCGCTCGCGGTGCGACTCTGCGTGTGGCAGCTTCACCGCCGCACCCAGCGGCGCGCTGCGAATGCCGTCATCCTGGCCGCACGCAGCGCCCCCGAGCTCGAAATCGCGAGCCGCGGGCCCCAGGCGCTGGCCAATCGGCGGGTCCGGGCCGAGGGCATCTACGATCGAACGCACGAGCTGGTGCTCAGGGGACAGGTCTACCAGGAGGTCCCCGGCATCGTTCTGGTCACCCCACTTCGGCTCGCCGCGCGGGGCGATACCGCGGTGCTGGTCGAGCGCGGGTTCGTGCCGGCGCCCGACGCCGTCACGCTCCCGCCGAGGCCAGCGAGCCTGGAGGAACCGGGGCTCCAATCGGTCCGCGGCGTGGCGCTGCCGCTCTCGGCCGCGGCGGACAGCGGCGCGCCGCTCGAGCACGAGGGCCGCACCACCTGGCGGCGCCTCGACCTGGCCGCGCTGCGAGCCCGGTTGCCGTATCCGATTCTGGACGCCGCCATCCGGCAGACGCCGGACAGCGCCCTGCCCCGGATGCCTCGCCGGCGGGAAGCGGCGGCCCTGGACGACGGTCCGCACCTGAACTACGCGATCCAGTGGTTCGCGTTCGGGGTGATCGCGGTGGTGTTTGCGGGAGTGTTTTGGAGAAAGAAGCAAGAAGTGAGAGGTGAGAGGTGAGAGGTAAGCGGTGAGAGGTGAGAGCTGAGAGGTGGCTCCGTGGGTCGGCAGCGCCCCTCTTACCTCTCACCTCTTACGTCTCACCTGGTCCGGTCCAGCTCGTCGATGCTCTTGCTGGAGGGACCCCGTTCCCGCTGGAGCCGCGCGGCTGTGGCCTCAGTCTGACGCAGGACCCGAAGCAGATTCCATCCGGCCAGCTTCCGCAGGTCGTCGTCGGTCCAGCCGCGCCGAGCCAGCTCCGCGAAGAGGTCGGGGAAGTGCGACACGTCCTCGAGCCCCAGCGGAACGCGCTCGATCCCGTCGAAGTCGCTGCCGATGCCGACGTGCTCCACCCCCGCAATCCGCCGAACGTGGTCGACGTGATCAGCCACCTGGGCCAGCGTGGCCCGGGGCTCCGGGTTGGCCGCGTCCCACGCTTCGAGGGCGCGGCGTCGGTCGCCGGTATCGGCGACGGTTCGCTGCACCTCAGCTGTGTAAGCCATGCGGCGCCGGTCGATGACCGCCGCGCCCGCCGACACAAAGGCCGGGACGAAGGTGACCATGACAATGCCGCCGTT
>DASQPE010000036.1:0-7298 GCA_035644115.1 Gemmatimonadales bacterium | reverse complement strand
TAGCGCAGGTTCACGGCGCCTTCGGCATTCTCGCCGAACAGCGTGAGCCCCGCGTTCCACAGGGTCACATCGTCCAGGGAGAGGGCGAGGCCGGGGCATCCGGCGTTGACCTCGTCGAGAAAGGCCTGAAGCTCGCGCGTGGTGACGGTGAACGCATCGGGGTCGCCGTGGTGCACGACGTGCCACGTTCCCACCAGGGTGTAGTCGCGCCAGGGTGCCAGAAAGAGATGGCGGGCTGTCCGGCTCACGATCGCGTCGGGATCGCGGGTCTGCCCCGGCACCGCGAGCGCCGAGTGGCCGGTCAGGCGGCGCCGGACCACGAAACACGCGTCCCGCGAGTACGTCCCGGGGGGAGTCAAAGCGAGGCTGGCGTCCCGGCGAAGCAACGCTTCGGCCCAGGGGCCGGCGGCGTTGACCACGATCTGGGCCTCCACCGTGAAGGTCTCGCCGGACAGCCGGTCGCGGACCAGGACGCCGGTGACCCGATCGCCGGCGCGACGAAAGCCGACGGCCTCGACGTAGTTTGCCGCCACGCAACCGGCCGCCACCGCCGACTGGACGAAGGCAAGCCCGAGCCGGGGAGGATTGTAGATCTGGCCGTCGGCAAATACCGCGGCTCCGGTGAGCCGCCGCCCGTCGAGGGTGGGGAACTCGGCCAGGACCTCATCCCGTGAAATGACCCGGCCCGCCGGAACCTGGCGGTCGGGGTCCTCGATCCCCCGGTTTCGATCGAAGACCAGGAGGTCGTACAGCCCGAGCCCGGCCGCCAGGACTTCGGGGCCCTTCACCCCGTGACCGTAGGTCGGGATCATGATCGGCAACGGCTGGGCGAGGTGAGGCGCTATGCGGAAGAGGGCCGTACGCTCGCGCCCCGACTCGCGGATGCGGTACAGATCGGCGTGCTGCAGGTAACGGATCCCGCCGTGAATGATCTTGAACGAGTTGGCCGAGGTGCCGCTGACGAAATCGTCCCGCTCGATCAGCGCGACCCGGAGCCCGCGGATGCTCGCGTCGTATGCCGTGCAGATGCCGTGCAAACCAGCGCCGACGACGACCAGATCGAATGGCTGGTTTGCAAGTGTCGCCAAGTCTCGAAGCATCGGCGCGAGTCCGCTGGAAAGTGGGAGAAGAACCTGGTTTGGGGCAGCAAACCACGGGCCATCGGGGCCGCGCCCTGATGCGGTCCGTCGCGGCATCGAGGCCACGCCTTGCCCCAACCTGCGGCGACGTTGCCACACCGTGTTGGTAGTCTGTAATACTGCCGCCTGCTACGCCAGTCCGCCCCGGGCCGCGCCGGTTCCGAAGATCGCATTCGCACGCGACGAAAGGTAGGGCCGTCGCCAGCAGGGCCTTGGCGCGTGACGGCCCGGCGGAATACCTTGCTGCCGGTCCGGCGGTTCCCCCCTAGCCGAGGCAAATCGCTTCCCCTTGAGTGAATCAGTCGGGCTGCCACACTCCCCCGACGTCCCGTTGTGTGTGGACTTGGACGAGAGCCTGGTGCGCACGGATACGCTCGCCGAGTCCGCCTTGGCGCTGATCCGGTCGAGCCCGGTGAACGGCCTGCGCCTGCTGTATTGGGCCTGGGGCGGACGGGCCCGGCTGAAGGTCCGGGTGGCCGAAGCCTGTACGCTGGACGCCTCGCTGCTGCCTTACAACGACGAAGTGCTCGCGTTCCTCCGGGCTGAGCGACGAGCCGGCCGGCGGCTGATTCTGACGACCGGCGCCGCGCATTCGGTGGCGGAGGGGGTTGCCCGCCACCTCGGCCTGTTCGATGAGGTCGTCGCCACCACGGTCGACCGGAATCTCACCGGCCGGGTAAAGGGCGAGGTGTTACGGGAGCGATATGGTGAAGGCTTCGATTACCTGGGCAATGCCGCCGCGGACGTGCCGGTTTGGCGACACGCCCGGCGCGCCCTGGTAGTCGGGGCCCCGATGTTCCTGAGGCGCTTGAGCGCGAGGGGCATCACGCCGGCCCGCGCGTTTGGCGGAGGGAAGTGGTCGCTGCGGGTCGTCATCCGGGGACTGCGGGTGCAGCAATGGGCCAAGAACCTGCTGCTCTTTGTGCCCCTCCTGACCTCACATAAGATCTTTTCCGACCCGCCCGCGGTGCTGGCTGCCGGGGTGGCATTTCTGGCGTTCAGCCTCTGCGCGTCCGGCGTGTACCTGGTGAACGACGTCCTCGATCTCGAGCACGACCGCAAGCACCCCACCAAGCGGCATCGACCGCTCGCGGCCGGACTGATGAGCATTCGGGCGGCGGGCCTGTGGACCACCGGCCTGCTCCTGGCGGCCGGGCTCGCCGCCAGCCAGCTTCCGCGGGCCTTCGCCGCCATTCTCGCGATCTATTTCGTCGCTACGTTCGCCTACTCGATGGCCCTTAAGCAACGGCCCGTTCTCGACGTCCTGTGTCTGGCGGGATTGTACACCTTGCGGATCGGCGCGGGGGCTGCGGCGATCAGCGTCCCGGTGTCCCGGTGGCTTCTCGCTTTCTCCATCTTTCTGTTCCTCAGCCTGGCGCTGGTCAAGCGGATCTCCGAATTGCGGCTGACCAGGGGAGCCGAAGGCGGCCGCCTGCATGGGCGGGGCTACCTGGGCAGTGACCTCGACCTGCTCTCCGGGATGGGCGCCGCCAGCGCGTATACCGCGGTGCTCACGCTTGCCCTCTATGTGACGAGCCCGGAAGTCAGCCGCCTGTACACCAGACCGGACTTCCTGTGGGCCATCTGCCCTTGCTTCCTCTACTGGCTCACCCGCATCCTGCTGCTCGCGCGTCGAGGCGAGATCACCGACGATCCCGTCGTGTTCGCGATCAAGGATCCCGCGAGCTACGCTGTGCTCGCCCTCACCGTTCTCTTCACCGTTGTCGCCATCTAGGGCCTGGACCTGGGCCGGCCGCGTCGCCGGCCTGCTGGCGGCGGTAGTCCTGGTGAAGTCCGTGGTGGCGATCATTCGCTACCCCGGCCAATACCAGTACGATCTCTCGGCCTATTACTACGGACCGCTGGTGATGAAGCTCGGCGGCAACCCGTACGATCGGACCGCCTTGCAGAAGATCGCCGGATCGGTCGTCCAGTGGTTCGTCTACCCACCGATCACGATCCACCTGTTCCGCCCGCTGAGTCTGGTGCCGTACCCCGTGGCCTACTACGCCTGGTTGGTTCTCAAGCTGGCGGCGTTGGCGGCGCTCCTGGGCTTGTGGCGACGCCGCTTCATCG
Source organism: Gemmatimonadales bacterium (assembly GCA_035644115.1). Classification (GTDB taxonomy): domain Bacteria; phylum Gemmatimonadota; class Gemmatimonadetes; order Gemmatimonadales; family GWC2-71-9; genus DASQPE01. The sequence goes on along the minus strand of DASQPE010000036.1, from coordinate 4,083 downwards.
GCGAGCAGCAGTTTCCCGCCTTCACGGCCTTGTGCGCGTTCGGGTTCGGGTCGAGCCTGGTCCGAGATCTCAACGCGGGCAATATCTCCATCTTCGAGCAGCTCGCCTTGTGGGTGGGCATCGCCGCCCTTCTGGACGGCCGGGCCATGGCGTTCGGGCTCGTGGTGGCTCTGGTGGGGCAGTTCAAGCTCCTGCCGCTCGGGCTGCTGGTTCTGCTCGTCCTGCCTCGGCCCCGCTGGCAAGCGTTGGCCGGCTCGGCTGGTGTGGCCGGGCTTCTGCTCGGTCTGAACCTAGTCGTGTATCCGGGTCTCACCGGGGAGTTCCTGCGGAGCGCTACCGGCATCGATCAACGGGGCGAAAACAACCCGGCGAGCCTGGCGGTGGTGCGGGATCTGATCGACACCCTCACGGGATTCAATACCGCGCACACCTTTGCCGACGAGTGGTCATATCTCCTGTTCGTGATCTGCCTGGCGGGCGCGACCCTGTGGGGAGTTCTGGGGCGGGCGCACCCCGAGGATCGGGAGAGCGATCGGCTGGTCATCGGATTCATCTGCACCGCGTTCGGGCTCGCGGTGCCGAGGTTCAAGCTCTACTCGTACCTGTTGCTCCTGGTACCCACCTGGCTCCTTCTGGCCGGCACCCGGAGTCGGGTCGTGCTTGGGCTCGGCGTCGTCGCCCTGGCGGCCTCCAGTAACTATGTGGTCGATGTGCTGCCGCCGCTGGGAGGATACTGGCCGCTGCTGAGCGCGCTCGTCTTGTGGTTCCTCTTTCTGTGGGAGCTACGATACCGCGCCGAGCCGCCATCTTCGCAACTCGGCGCGGTTTCCTGACCGTCGTCCGTGCCGGCGGCGGGCTAGACCCGAGGCCCCGTTCACCACCGCCTAAGCTTTACTCGCCACCACGGTATAGTGCGGGTACCAGAGCACTCGGCGCTTGCTCACCGAATCGATCCGGAAGCCAAGGCGGGCCAACGAGCGGACCGCCGCCGCAGCTTCGAGCTCGTGCCCGATCTCGCCGCTGAGCAGCAGGTCGTGCAATTTGTTGCACCCGCAGAGGACGCGGTTGGCGGCGTCGATGTCCTTCAGCACCAGGGTTGCGCCCGGTGCCATGCCCTCCCGGATCCGCTCCAGCAGCGCCTCCTGGCCCGAGGGTGGCACGTGGTGCAGCACGTCAGTCAGGAAGACGTACTGGTAGTCGCCGAGCATGGCGGGGAGGGCCACCCCGTCATAGACGCGCAGGTCGAGGGGGATCGCCGCGCAGGGCCCGCGCAGGAGATTCCGCGCGTTCGCAATCAGCTGCGGGCTCACCTCTACGCCGCCCAGCGCGCTCGGCTGCCGGAACACCGCCGTGAGCAGCAGGAAGGCGCCATTGCCGCAGCCGATATCGAAAACCGTGGCGCCCGGCGGCAGCAGTCTCAGCAGATCATCGAACGGGCAGATGTAAGGCCGGTAGAGAGTCTTCAACCGGTCCAGGGTCCCCGCCGACGCTACGTGGCGCCGCAGCGTTTCGACCAGGTCGCGGGTGGAGGGATGGCCGTCAACGCGGCCGGTCGTGGCATCACCCATCGTCGCGTCCGGCCGGTGCGGCCGGCAGCAGCGAGAGCAACGCGTGCTCCAACCGGGCGCAGTCCTCCTCCCAGTTGTAGCGCGACCGAATTGCGGCGCGCCCCGCCTGGCCGCAGGCAGCCCGCACCGGCTCGTGAAGCAGCTCTTCGACGGCGCGCGCGAGATCCCCCGGATCGCCCGATCGATACACCCGCCCGCATCCGGTCTCGGTGACCACGCGCCGGCAGGGGGCTGCGTCCGAGCTGACCACTGCCAATCCGGCCGCCATGTAGTCGAAGAGCTTGTTCGGGATGGTGGTGTTCCACGCCTGGTTCGAGAGATGAGGCACCACGCCCACGTCGGCTTCGGCCACGGCCGCGAGCGCGGCCTCGTTCGGCAAGCGCCCGGTGAACCTGACCATCGGCGGGCCGAGCCCCAGCTCGAGGGCCTGCTGGTGAAAGAGCGCGTCGTCCCGGCCGTTCCCGATGATGGTCACGCTCACCGGCTGTCCCCGATCGCGGAGCATCGCCGCCGCCGCCAGCAGCTCACCCACGCCGCGGTGGACCTCGAGCAGCCCCAGATAGACCAGCCGCAGCGGTGAGCCGGTCGCCCGCCGGCCCGGCTCGGCTCGGTCGGCACGGGCACGGGGCGGGGTGTTGGAGACGATGGTGATCCGCTCCGCCGAGACCCCGAGGGCGGTGAGGCGGTCGCGCGACTCTTCCACCACCACGAGCACGTGAGAGACCCGCGGGAGCGTCCATCGCTCGACCCGCGCGATGGCCGCCGGATTGCGCACCAGGACGTCGAACGCGCGCCGGCGGCCGGTCTCCCACAACGTGGCGATCATGGCAGGGTAGTTCTCCGCCATGTCGATCACCACCGGGAGGCGGTGGCGCCGCGCCACCCACACCGTGGTCGGGCCGAGCGGAAGATCGCGGACCACGAGCACCTCCGGCCGGGCGAGCCGAACCGTGTGCTCGAGATGGCTGATCCAACGCGGGTTGAAGAAGGCGGGAAAGCTGAGGAGCGCGTCCAGGGAACGGCCCAGCCCGCGCCACGGCGGCATTCGGCGGACCAGCCCTTCGGGGCGCGTTTCGGCCAGTGGCTGCCATGCCCGATTCCGCGCGGCGATCGTCACCTCGTGCCCTCGGCCCGACAGAAAGGCACAGATCTTCTCGGTCCGGATGTCCCAGGGGTAGTCGGCGTCCCAGACATACCCGACTCTCATGGGGCTCGCTCCCGCCGGACGCGAGGCAGCGGCGCCGGCGTTACCACCCCGGATCGGAGGTGTAGATGCGGAGCCGCCCCCACCACGTCTGGGTGGGTCGGGAGGTGCCGGAGTTGGAGTTGCTACCCAGGAAGATCTCTTTCAGGCGGTTCGACCATTTGTGGCTGTGCGATTCGGTCATGTCGACCCGTTGCACGTCATTGACCAGCCTCCCATCGACCCAGACCTGGAACACGCCGTCAGCAACGCCTTGCGCGCTGTTGAACCGGATGTGGAACCGATACACATGCCACTGCCCGTCCCAGTGCATGTCCGACCCGAGTGCCGGCAGCCGGCAACTGCGGTTGGGCCCGGCACACTCGGGGGGGCGGCCGAAGGCCGGCGATTGGGGGTTCTTAGACCACCACTCGCGGCCCAGGTGGCCGTTCACCAGGTCGAACCGGTCGCCGATGGGCCGCCAGAAGAGCAGGAATTTGTATTCCCCGAACTCGCACATGCCCCCTGCGTTCTTCGTGTTGGTGTTGAACGTCGGCGCGAACTTGTGCACCGCTTCGATCCACAGCTCGGAAACCTCGGGCGCCTTGTAACTCGTGACGATGGCGTAGTCGCTTCTGCACGCCGGGCCGCCGGGCCAGTCATAGCGGAGGCTCTGGGGCGACCCGCCGTAGCCCTGGCCCCGGTCGAGCGCCAGCTGGCCCTGGTGAAACCATTTCGGGCCGCCGACGGTCCAGCCGAAGGGATTGCCCCGGTACTGCTCGATGCTGGTGTAGCGCGAGAAGTCTTCATCCAACCAGAGGCCGTCCTTCGGTCGCTGGCCGGTGTCTGGGGGCGGCGGGCTCCGAACCACGGCGCTCCGGACCACAGCGACCCGGATCGTGTCGGTCGAAGGCGCACCCTGGACCGTGATGGTTGCGGCTCCGGTGTCGGCGGGGGCGGTGTAGAGGCCGGTCCCGCTGACAGTGCCGGTGCTCGCTGCGTAGGTCACCCGCGCCGCCGGCGACTGGCTGTGGAGCGCGAGCGGGCTCGCGCTCGCGGCTCCGGCCAGGAGCCATCGTCCCGGGCGCCAGGCGCGCCGATGGCGCCCGCTCATTGGGGCATCATCGCTGGTTGGAGTTCGCCCGGTGGCCCGGTCGCGGCAAGACATCATGGTAGTCGTGAGCCTGGGTACGCTGCGGAATTGTAGCGGTGCCACTCGGCTTCCGGAAAGCAGCCGGGGCCGGCAGCGACCTCGCTGCCGGCCCCAGGCTCGCGGGCTCGATCGCCGGCTATCGGCTCACCATCCCGGATTCGAGGTCCAGACCTTGAGAT
>DASQPE010000035.1:0-5915 GCA_035644115.1 Gemmatimonadales bacterium | reverse complement strand
CTCCCACTCGCGCTGGGCGCGGGCAGAGACCGCGGTGAAGCCGGAGAGGGGCGGCTCGCCGGGTCCGGCGGCGACCAGCACCAGGGCGACCGAGGCGGCAGCTATCGAACGGACGCGGACACGCATGCTGACTCCTGAGATCGAGACTCGAAGGGAAAGTAGGGCCGCACTCGCTTGACATTCCGACCAAACGACTCGCAATTTGGGGAAGCTAACCATGGAAGGTTAAGCTGGCGGTTCCGGCAACACGTAAGGAGGACGTGCATGGCGCAGGAACAATCCATTCCGGTGGTGGTCCCCATCGAGCAGCGGGGCTACGCTCATCCGGAGGTGTTGGTTTCGACCGACTGGGCCTCCCAGCATCTGCAGGATCCCAAGGTCCGGCTGGTGGAGTCGGACGAAGATGTGTTGCTCTACGAAACCGGGCACATCCCGGGCGCGGTGAAGGTGGACTGGGTTGCCGATCTCAACGACCCACTGTTGCGCGACTACGTCGGCCGCGACCGGCTGCAGGCCGTGCTCAGGTCCAAGGGGATCAATCGCGACACCACGATCGTCTTCTATGGCGACAAGAACAACTGGTGGGCGACCTACAGTTTCTGGGTGCTCCGGCTGTTCGGGCTGACCAACCTCCGGGTGCTGGATGGCGGCAGGCAGCGGTGGGCCGAAGAGGGGCGCCCGCTCACGACTGACGCGCCGAGCCATCCCGAGGGAAACATCGTGGTCGGTGAGCGCAACGATGGGCCGATCCGCGCGTTCCGTGACGAGGTCCTGGAGCACGTGCGGCAGCGGCGGCCATTGGTGGACGTCCGGAGCCCCGAAGAGTACCGGGGCGAGCGGCTTCACATGCCGGAGTATCCGAGCGAAGGCGCGCTCCGGGGGGGCCACATCCCGGGCGCCCGCAGCATCCCTTGGGGCCGGGCCGTAACCCCGGAGACGCACACGTTCCGCCCCGCCAACGAGCTGCGGACCCTCTACGAGCAGGAGAACGGCCTCACCCGGGACGGTGACACCGTCGTCTATTGCCGAATCGGAGAGCGCTCCTCGCACACCTGGTTCGCGCTGACATACCTGCTCGGGTTCAAGAACGTCCGCAACTATGACGGCTCCTGGACCGAGTGGGGCAACGCAGTCCGGCTGCCGATCGAGAAGCCGTGATGCGCAGTGGCATTTGGCTGTCGGCTATTGGTCGTGGCGGCAGGGCTCGGCCAAGCGAAGCGAGCCCCCTGGCGCAGCGAGAGAGCCGAAATCTGTCGATCATCGGCCAATAGCCGACAGCCAATCGCCGTTATCTTACCACCATGCTCGATCGCCAGACCCAGATCGAAGTTCTCGTCGACCACTTCAAGCGGCCCCGGCACAAGGGGACGCTCGAGGCGGCCGACGCGAGCATGCCCGGCGGCAATCCCGGCTGTGGTGATCTCGTCACCATGCACGTGAAGGCCGACTCCGACGGGCGAGTCGAGGCGGTCCGCTTCGAGGGCGAAGGCTGCACCATCAGCCAGGCCGCGGCCTCCATCTTGGCCGACCGCATCAACAAGACCCACCCGACGCTGGATGAAGTGGTTGACTTCTCGTACGAGCGGATGATCGACATGCTCGGCCGAGATGTGGTGGGCTTCCGGGAGCGGTGCGCCACGCTGGCGCTGGGAACGCTGAAGATGGCGGCCAAGCGGATCCAGGTGCACCGCCGGCTGCGCGACGCGGGCCGGTCCGAGCAGGAAATCCGCGATCTCGAGCGCGCGCTGATGGATGCGCGGAGCGAGCCGGGTCTGGTCTTCGGCCAGGCCGCCGAAGAACAGCGTGGGGCCGGCGGGGCGGAGCGCTGACGATCTCGGCGTCCCCGGTGGCTCGTCTGATTATCCTTTCGCCATGTCAATGACAATCCGATGGTTTCCCCGGGCGCGGCGGTTCCTCGCCCCGGCACTGGCCGTTGCTCTCGGGGCGGGCGGGCTGGCGGCTCAGGAGTCGGCCCAAGCCGCCCGCCCGTTCGGCACCCTTCGGGAGCAGGCGGTCCGGCAGCAGCGCTGGCTCGAGGAGCGGCTGGACAGCATCCTCCCCGGCCTCATGCGAAAGTACGGCATCGACATGTGGGTGGTGCCGATGCGGGAGTACAACGAGGACCCGGTCTTTTCCGCGCTGGTGTCACCCACCACGTTCGCCGCGCGTCGCCGCACCATCTATGTCTTCGTCGACCGCGGCCCCGCCAAAGGCATCGAGCGGGTCGCTCTCGGGGGCAGCTCGCAAGGCGGACTCTACGACGCGGTGCGGTCCACCAAGCAGGTGACCGCGGCCGTGGGCGGGCGCCAGGCGGAGCTGTGGGGCGATCAGCAGTGGCAGGTGCTCAAGGAGGTGATCGAGGCGCGCAAACCACGCGCGATCGGCATCGACATCTCGCGCACCTTCGCTTTCGCGGACGGGCTGAGCGCCGGCGAGTACGAGGGCATGCGCCAGGCGCTCGGGAGCAAGTGGACCAGCCGGTTCAAGCGGGCGGAGGGCCTCCCGGTGGACCTCATCGCGGCCCGCGTGCCGGACGAGCAGCGCTTCTTCCATGACCTGGCCGAGCTCACCTGGGCCGTCATCGACACCATGTTCTCGGAGCGGCTGGTGACGCCGGGAACCACCCGCACCAGCGACCTGGTCTGGTATTTCCGGCAACGCGTGAACGACTTCGGGCTAGGCACCTGGTTCCAGCCGTCGGTTGACCTGCAGCGGCACGGTATGACCGACGAACAACTCGGCGACGATCCGGTCATCGAGCGGGGAGACGTGCTCCACTGCGATGTGGGCATCACGGCGCTTCGGCTCAACACCGACATCCAGCATCTTGCCTACGTATTGAAGGAGGGCGAGACCGCACCGCCCGCCGGGCTGGTGCGTGCGCTCGCCCGCTCGAACCGGATGCAGGACATCCTGATGGAGGAGATTCGTCCGGGCCGCACCGGAAACGAGATTCTCGCCTCGGCACGGGCGCGGATGACCGGCGAAGGGATCGACGGGACGATCTACTCCCATCCGATCGGCCTCAACGGGCACGGCGCCGGGCCCCTCATCGGCCTCTGGGACTATCAGGAGGGCGTCCCCGGACGGGGCGATCATCGCGTGATCCCGAACATGTGGTTCTCGGTCGAGCTGCAGGCGACGACCCCGGTGCCCGAATGGGACGGGCAGGCGGTACGGATGGCGCAGGAGGAGGACATGGTCATGGGTCCCGACGGCGTTCCCCGCTGGGCCTACCGGCGGCAGACGGAGCTGAAACTCATCAGGTGAGCGGTAAGAGGTGAGAGGTTAGAGGGAACACCGACCCTCTCACCGACCCTCTTACCTCTTACCTCTTACCTCTTACCTCTATGTCTCTCGCTGACCTGCGCCGCGAATACGCCCACGCCCGCCTGGACGAGCGCGAGGTCGATCCCGATCCCGTGGCCCAGTTCCGCAAGTGGTTCGACGACGCGCAGCGGGCGGAGATCCCCGAGCCGACCGCGATGACCCTCGCGACCGCCACAACCGATGGCGTGCCCTCGGCCCGCGTTGTGCTGCTCAAGGGCGCCGACCAACAGGGCTTCACATTCTTTACCGACTACCGCAGTCAGAAGGGTCGCGAGCTCGAGCATAACCCCCGGGCCGCACTGGCGTTCTATTGGGGAGAGCTGGAGCGCCAGGTGCGAATCACCGGTACGGTGAGCCGGGTCGCTCGGGAGGAGAGCGAGGCCTATTTCCGGACCCGCCCGCGCGGAAGCCGGCTAGGCGCGTGGGCATCGGAGCAAAGCGCCGTGCTGCCCGGACGGGCGGCGCTCGAGGCGCGGGTCCGCGAGGTCGCCGCCCGTCACCCGGATGAGGATGTCCCGCTCCCCCCGCATTGGGGCGGCTATCGCCTGCGGCCAGCGACGATCGAGTTCTGGCAGGGGCGGGAGAACCGGCTGCACGACCGGGTACGGTATTCGCGAGACGGGGACGGCTGGCGGATCGAGAGACTGTCTCCATGAACTGCGGTCGTCCCTCTCACCTCTCACTTCTCAGCTTTCCCACTCCACTCGATACCGGCACACCGCCCCGCCGTTCGCCCGGCACTCGTCCTCCGCCACGCTCACCTTCAGCGCCCCGCACAACTCCAGCGCCTTCTTGTACCAGCCGATCACGGTCATGCAATCGGGGCCGCTGAAGGTCTCGGCTTCGTATGTGGTGAGCACCCCGGAGTTGGGGCCGGTCGGTGTGTATTCGCGGCGGCCGGTTTCGTAGTACAGCGAGTAGATCTGGGGGGCCTTGGCCAGAAACGCCTGCGGATCGCCGGGAGTGAGGTAGCCGGCGTGGAGTGAGCCGAGGTTCTTCTCCGCCGACGCCGCGCCGAGGCGCTCGAAGAAGTCGGGCCGGCCATCGGCCAGGACCCGGACGATTGCGTCATCCAGCCGCTTACCCAGCTCGAACGGATACCAGTTCGAGGTGAACAGGAGGCGCAGCGGCCGCTGATCGTCGAGAGGAAGGCTCGCCAGGACCTTCTGGACCCCATCTTTCCCGAAGTGATCCTCGATGAATGCGATCCGGGACTTGAGCACCGCACCTTTGATCCGTTGCACGGTCGCTCCGGCTGGGAGAAGGCCGAAAGCTACAGCGGTCCCGGGGAGCGGGTCAGGAAGGTTCGTCGCCGCTCACGGTCGAGCCGGCTTCCGCTTCGGGTCGCTCAGCGTCTGCCAGGCGGGGCCGCGGGCATGCTTCGCCAGCAGCACGATCTGACCGACGTGGTAGGCATAGTGGCCGACCTGACGCGAGATGGCTTCCAGCACGGTGAGCGGCTTGCCACCGATTCGCACCTCCCGCGCCAGGTCCTCCGGGGCCAGCGCCTCGATCGCCGTGAACGTGCGGCGCCACCCGTCCCCCCACCATCGCTCGACGTCGGCTGCGGTCGTTCCCGGGTCGATCTCGAACTCGGCATCCCGGTTGCGATCCGGTTTCTCGCCGTCGCTGGTCAGAAAGTCGGTCCAGCGCGAGCGCATGTTGCCTGCCATGTGCTTCACGACGACCGCGATGCAGTTGGAGTCGGGATCCGGCGGCTGGAACATCGCGGTCTGGTCCACCTGTCCCATCGCCCCCTCTGCGAGGGCCTTGTACTGTCGCAGCACCCTGAGCGCTTCCGTCAGATAGAGAGCGCCCGTATCCGCGTCCATGCTACACTTCCTCCTTCCCGACCCGATCCGCCTGCGGAGAGACCGAAATGTACGCGATCGCACTGCTGCGCTACCGCCGCCCCCTGGAAGAGGTACTGACCGTGCTGGATGCGCATCGGGCTTATCTCCGTGGTCTCAAGGAGCGCGGTCTCCTGGTCGCCTCCGGCCCGTTCGAGCCGCGCACCGGCGGCGCGTTGCTGCTGCGCGTGCCCGACGACAAGGTTCAGCTCACCCTCGATCGGATCCGGGACGACGACCCCTACAGCCGCGCCGGCATGGCGCAGTACGAGGTGTGGCCGTGGGACCCGGTGTTGGGGAGGGAGGGGCTGGACGGACTGCAATGATGGTGAGAAGTGAGAGGTAAGAAGTAAAAAGGGAGTTCGATGATCATCAGGGTCGCCACGAGATCGCGGCGACCCGCGAGGCCGGCCGTCGGGCTACTGGCTGATGCGGCTCGGGTTTCGGCGGTCGGAGGCGGCGTCCCAGTTCGTCGTTGGAAGGCAGGCCAGGATCTTCGCCGCGCGCTGGCTTCCCGAGGGGTGCAGGTCGTCGAACCGGAATTGCCCCATGCGGCTGAAGAATTGGATCGCGGCGTCCACGGCGGCCGGATTGTCCTCGGCGAGGACCCCGGCGGCGTAGCAGTCGGCCTCGAGCTCCTGCCGGCGTCGGATGGTGCTCAGCTCATCACGCGGTTCGGCGAGCGCGCCGCCGGCGTGGCCGTAGGCGATGTGGCCGTACTCGTGAGCAAAGAAG
>DASQPE010000034.1:0-3945 GCA_035644115.1 Gemmatimonadales bacterium | reverse complement strand
CGCCCAGCGGGAGGTCGTCGAATCAGTGCTGGCGGGCCACGACGTGCTGGCCGTGCTGCCGACGGGAGCCGGAAAATCCATCTGCTTCCAGGTGCCGGCGCTGGCGCTCGACGGGCTCACCCTCGTGGTATCTCCGCTCGTATCACTAATGCAGGACCAGGTCGCCGCCGCGCGCACGCGCGGGATTCCCGCCGCCGCGCTCCACAGCGCGCTCGCGGCGGCGGAGCGCGAGGCGGTGCTCGCCGGGCTGAGCGATCGGTCCGTCCGCGTGCTGTATCTCTCGCCCGAGCGCCTGGCCCGGACGGCTCCTGCGCTCCGCCGCGCCGCCGGGGTTCCCGCGCTGCTGGCGGTCGACGAGGCTCACTGCATCAGCGAATGGGGCGATGACTTCCGGCCCAGCTACCGGGCCCTGCGGCGCGCCCGATACCTGCTGGGCGAGCCCCAGACGGTGGCGCTCACCGGGAGCGCCACTCCGGCCGTGCGGGACGACATCGTCGCCTCACTGGGGCTCGGACGGGCGGGTGGGCGCCGCCGCCTAGCGGTTCACGTCGGCTCGTTCGATCGGCCCAACCTCTGGTTCGGCGCGCTTCGGGTGCGCGACGACCGCGAGCGCATGGACCGGCTCCTCGCGCTGCTCGAGTCTGCCGACGGCCTGGCGCTGGTCTACGCGCCCACTCGCCGGGTGACCGAGCGGCTCGCCGCCGCGATCCGGCGAGCCGGTCTCCGCACCGCCTGTTATCACGCGGGACTGGAGCCGGAGCGACGGGCGGCGGTGCTGGCGGGCTTCCTGGCCGATGGGCTGGACGTGGTGGTGGCCACCTGTGCGTTCGGCATGGGCATCGACAAGCCCGACGTGCGCCTGGTTGTGCATTGGGTGGCACCGCCAACTCCGGAATCCTATTACCAGGAAGCGGGTCGAGCTGGACGGGACGGACGTCGGAGCCGCTGCGTGGTGCTGTGGCAGCCCAACGATGGCGCGATTCACCGCCGCCAGCTCGGAGTGACCTTCCCCGATCGGCGTCTGGTGGAGCACGCCTGGCGCGATCCGGCCCGCCTCCGCCGACTTCCCAGCACCGTCGCCACGTCGGTCGAACGACTGCGGCTCGAGCTGCGCCCCGAGGAGGGGCCGGTCGATTGGGCCCGGGTCCGCGTGCGGCGCCGTCGGGCTGAAGCGCGGCTGGCCGTCATCGAGGCATATCTGCGCAGTGGGGGATGTCGCCGCAGCCGGCTGCTGGCGTACTTCGGCGAGACGAGGGGCGCCTGCGCCGGCTGCGACCATTGCAGTGAGGACGCCGTCGCCCCCCGGCTGCCCGTGCCGGCGGCGGAGCGGCTTGCCCGACTGCAGGAAGCGGTGGGCGGCCGGCGCGGCGCGTGGGGCGGAGCGCTGTTCGAGCCCGAGACGCTGGTCCGGCTGGCGCTTCATCCCCCGCGCGATGGCGCGGGCCTGGCCGCCGTGCCCGGCGTCGGAGCCGTGCTGGCGGAGCGACTCGGCGCAACGTTGCTGGATGCACTCCGGTGAGCCGCGGGGCCCCGGTTCTGGCCCGGTCGCTGGTATATTTGGGCCACCCGATCCCGGGCCTTGCCCTCTTTCCGCGACCCTATGGACCTCTCTCTCTATTTCACCGAGCAGCACTACCAGGTTCGCGACATGGTGCGCGAGTTCGCCCGCACCCAGGTCGCCCCCGTGGCCCGCGAGCTGGACCGCACCGCCGGCTTCCCCTGGGAGAACGTCAAGACCATGGGCGAGCTGGGGCTGCTCGGCGTTCCCTGGAGCGAGGAGTTGGGTGGCGCCGGCATGGATCAGCTCTCCTACTACATCACCATTCACGAGCTGGCCAAGGTCGATGCGAGCCACGGGCTGACCGTGAGCGCGCACACCAATCTCGGCACCTCGCCGATCGTCGAGTTCGGCACCGAGGCCCAGCGGCGGAAATACGTGCCCTTGCTCGCGTCGGGCCAGGTGCTCGGAGGTTTCGGGCTCACTGAGGCCGGAGCGGGCAGCGATGCGGGCGGTACCGCGACCACGGCGATCGATCGAGGCGATCACTACCTCCTCAATGGCGCCAAGGTCTTCATCACCCACGCCGGGGTCGGCGAGATCTTCTCGGTCACGGCCCGCACCGAGCCGGGCAGAGGAAACCGCGGGATCACCAGCTTTATCGTCACCAAGGACACGGTCGATCTCGAGCGCTGCCGCACCGTTGGCGTGGGCCACTGCGTCGACCTCCCGAAGATCACCGGCGTGCGGTCCGGCAAGAAAGAAGACAAGATGGGCTGGCGCGCGAGCGATACTCGCGAGCTGACCTTCGAGGACGCCGTCGTGCCCAAGGAAAACGTGCTGGGTGAGCCGGGAAAGGGTTTCACCAACTTTCTCAAGACGCTCGACGCCGGACGAATCGGGATCGCCGCACTGTCGCTCGGGATCGCGGAAGGTGCCTACGAGCAGGCGCTCGCCTATGCCGGGGTGCGGAAACAGTTCGGCAAACCGATCGGCAGCTTCCAGGGCGTGAGCTTCCAGCTGGCGGACATGGCCATGGAGATCGAAGCCGGCACCCATCTGGTCTATCACGCCGCGTGGCTCAAGCAGCAGGGCAAGCCCTTCAAGAAGGAGGCGGCCATGGCCAAGCTGTTCTGCTCGGAGCTGGCGATGCGGGCCACCACCAAAGCGGTGCAGATCTTCGGGGGCTACGGCTACACCACCGACTACCCGGTCGAGCGGATGATGCGCGACGCCAAGGTCTGCGAGATCGGCGAAGGCACCAGCGAGATCCAGCGGATCGTCATCGCGCGCCAGATTCTGGGCGACATTGCACACTAGCCATCCGGGTCTATGCCTTTGCCGCAGCGCCTCAGCCCCTATCTCACCGACGCGGCCGCCGACAGCGCGGTCGGGCTCGTTACCAGCGGGGCGGGGGGGAAGCTGAACGTGATGACGGCCTCTTTTTTCGCGGAGAGCTCGCATCTCCCCGTCCTGCTCCGGGTCGCCATCGCGCCTCGATCCCTCACCCACGAGCTGATCGCCGCATCGGGGTGGTTTGGGCTGAGCGTGCTGTGCCAGGGTCACGAAGCGCTGGCGCTCGAGTGCGGCTCGGTGTCGGGTCGGGAAACGCCCAAGCTCGAGCGGCTCGGCGGGTCGCACCAGCTCAGCCCCAACGGGGTGCCCCTGCTGCCGAATGCGTTGACCACGTCCGAGTGCAAGGTGATTTCGTCCCTGCCGCTGCCGGACCACGTGCTGTTCATCGGGGAGGTCAAGAGCAGCTTCACCCAGTCCCGTCTGTCGTATCGCGACCCGCTCCTGGTCTCGGATCTCCTGGCCTACCTGGCGCGCGCGTAGAACCCACATTCGATGCTGATCCCCAACACCACGATCTGGCATACCCGGATCCAGAACGTAGATGCGCTGTTGACCGCGAGCGGGCCCCGCGGGGTCGACATCTACCGGCTGGCGACCACCTGCCCGGTCGGGCTCGAGCCCGCGCTGCTGTCGATCAGTCCCAATCCGGAGTACCCGATCTGCGCCGCCATCGATGCGGCCGGTTACTTCGGCGTGAACTTCGTCGCGGAAGAGCAGGCCGAGCTGGTGGCGCGGTTTTACTCGCTGCCGCGCGACTGTCCCGACAAGATCGGTTTCCTGGGTCTTCGGGTGGAGCGGACCGAGCGCGGCACGCCCCTGCTGCTCGACTGCATCCAGGCGCTGGAGCTTCAGGTGGAACAGGCGGTGAACTTCGGCGATCACCGGACCTATATCGGGCGGGTGGTGACCCGAAGGCCCGGTACCCTGGCGGGCCGTCCCACCCACCGGTTCGGTGGTCCGACCCCGCCGTTCCGACGTCTGCTCAAACGCATCGCCTGTCAGAGCGGCGTCTACGATCTCCTGATCCTCGCCAAGCAACGCCTCCGTCCACCGGGCGGGATCGAAGAAGGCACCCGCCGTCACGTTCCGAC
>DASQPE010000033.1:0-8605 GCA_035644115.1 Gemmatimonadales bacterium | reverse complement strand
GGACGTACGACTGATCATCGTGCTCGGCGTGGCCCTTCCGCCGGTAGGTGACCACCTCGATCAGGGTTACGCCCCCGCCCCGCCGGGCCCGATCTACCGCTTCTCGGGTGACCTGGTACACGGCTACGACGTCGTTGCCGTCGGCCGAGACGCCGGGGATGCCGTAGCCGGCCGCCTTGTCCGCCAGGCGCGCGGCGGACGTCTGGACCGCGGTCGGCGTCGAGTAGGCGTACCCGTTGTTCTCGACGATCACCACGAGCGGGCAGCGTTGCACCGCGGCGAAGTTGAGGCCTTCGTGAAAGGCGCCGGTCGAGGTTGCCCCGTCGCCCACGTACACCAGGCCCACCCGCGGCTGCTTGCGAAGCTTGAACGAGAGGGTGACGCCGGCCATGACCGGCACCATATCGCCCAGGTGCGAGATCTGTCCGATGAACCCGCGCGCGAGGTCGCCTACGTGGATGTTCAGCTCGCGGCCGCGACTCATGCTGTCGCCTTTGGCCATGTACTGCCGAAGAATTTCCAGCGGACGCGCGCCCTGCACCAGCATTGATCCCAGGTTGCGGATGAGCGGCGAGAGAATGTCCCCCCGCGCGCGGTCGAGCGCGTACGCGGACCCGACCGATTCGGCCTCCTGCCCCAGTGAACGGAACAGCCCGCCGATCACCTTCGTTTGCCGGTACAGCGCCACCAGCCGCTCTTCCAGCACGCGGGTGAGCCGCATGTAGTAGTACAGCTCGAGCAACTGGTTGCGGGAGAGGTCGGCGGAGAGGGTGGCAGGGGAGACGGTGGCGGCCATAGCACCTGGCGAAGGGGAAGCGACAGACCGCCGGTGAAGTTAAAGCGTGAAAAGTGAAAAGTGAACAGTGAAAAGGGGGCTCCGTTACATCCGGAAGCTCCCCTTCACTGTTCACTTTTCACTTTTCACGTCGTTCCTGTTTCACGCTGCCTCTTTTTCGATCCGCATCCCGTAGAACGACCGGTACACGAAACAGGCCGATATGACGAAGAAGACTGCGGCGAGGGCGTGACTCAGGGCCGGGCCCCGCTGCGCCGTCAGCGAGACAGCGAGCTCTACGGCCAGCAGCCCGAACAACGTGGTGAACTTGATGATGGGGTTGAGCGCCACCGACGAGGTGTCCTTGAACGGATCCCCGACGGTGTCGCCGACCACCGTTGCAGCATGAAGCGGCGTGCCCTTCTGCTTGAGCTCGACCTCGACCACCTTCTTCGCGTTGTCCCAGGCGCCGCCCGCGTTGGCCATGAACACGGCCTGGTAGAGCCCGAACAGCGCGATCGAAATCAGGTAGCCTATGAAGAAGTACGGCTCGACGAACGCGAAGGCGAGAGTAGCGAAGAAGACGGTCAGGAAGATGTTGAACATGCCCCGCTGCGCGTAACGGGTGCAGATCTCCACCACCTTCTTGCTGTCCTCGACCGACGCCTTGGTGGCGCCCTCGAGCTTGATGTTGCGCTTGATGAACTCGACCGCGCGATAGGCACCCGCGGTGACGGCCTGGATCGAGGCACCGGTGAACCAGTAGATCATGGCGCCTCCGGTGACCAGCCCCAGCAGGAACGGCGGGTGCAGCAGGGACAGCTTGTCTACATTGGCGGTGAGCCCGTTGGTCAGCCCCACGATGATCGAGAAGATCATGGTCGTGGCCCCGACCACCGCCGTGCCGATCAGCACCGGCTTCGCGGTCGCCTTGAACGTATTCCCCGCCCCGTCGTTCTCCTCCAGGAAATGCTTGGCCTTCTCGAAATCCACGTCAAACCCGTGCTCCCGCTTGAGCTGCTCCTTGACGCCCGGAACCTGCTCGATCAACGACAGCTCGTAGACCGACTGCGCATTGTCGGTCACGGGGCCGTAGGAGTCCACCGCGATCGTTACCGGGCCCATGCCGAGGAAGCCGAAGGCTACCAGGCCGAAGGCGAACACGGCTGGAGCGACCATCAGGGATCCCAGGCCGGTGGTGCTCACCGCATAAGCCACTGCCATCAGGCCCATGATCGTCATGCCCAGCCAGTAGGCGCCGAAGTTGCCGGCGACCAGGCCCGAGAGGATGTTGAGCGAGGCCCCGCCTTCGCGGGAGGAGGTGACGACCTCGCGGGTGTGCCGCGAGTCCATCGAGGTGAACACCTTGACCAGCTCCGGGATGATCGCGCCCGCGAGCGTGCCGCAGGTGATCACGGTCGACAGCTTCCACCACAGGGTTCCGTCACCCAGGTCCGGGATCAGCAGGTACGACACGACGTAGGTGAGCGCGACCGACACGATCGAGGTGAGCCATACCAGGAACGTCAGCGGCGCCTCGAAATTCATCTTGTCCGCGCCGGCATACCGACCGTGGGCAACGGCCTCGTTGATCAGATACGACGCACCGCTCGCGATGACCATCATGATCCGCATGACGAAGATCCAGACCAGCAGCTGGACCTGGACCGCCGGATCCTTCACCGCGAGCAGGATGAACGAGATCAGGGCGACGCCGGTGACGCCGTAGGTCTCGAATCCGTCGGCGCTCGGTCCCACCGAGTCGCCGGCATTGTCGCCGGTGCAGTCCGCGATCACGCCGGGGTTTCGGGCGTCGTCTTCCTTGATATTGAAGACGATCTTCATCAGGTCCGACCCGATGTCGGCGATCTTGGTGAAGATCCCTCCGGCGATGCGGAGCGCCGCGGCGCCCAGCGACTCGCCGATCGCGAACCCGATGAAACAGGGGCCGGCGTAGTCACCCGGAATGAACAGCAGGATGATCAGCATCATCACCAGCTCCACGCTGATCAGGAGCATGCCGATGCTCATCCCCGCCTTGAGCGGGATCTGGTAGCAGGGATACGGCTTCCCCCGGAGGCTGGCGAAGGCGGTGCGGGAGTTGGCGAAGGTGTTGACCCGGATGCCGAACCAGGCCACCGAGTAGCTCCCCGCGATCCCGACCAGACTGAAGAACAGGATGATCGCCACCTTGGGCGCCGGGAACCCGCGCACCAATGCGCCGGACGCGTCCGTGGTCTGGGCCAGGAACCCGAAGTACACCGCCGCGATGGCGCCGATGAACACCCAGAGCAGCATCAAGAACTTGCCCTGGGTGAGCAGATAGGTCTTGCAGGTCTCGTAGATCAGCTCGGAGACTTCGCGCATCGACTCGTGGACCGCGAGCCCCTTGAGCTGGCTGTAGTTCACCAGCCCGAACAGGAGCCCCAGCGCGCAGACGACGAGCCCCGTCAGGAGGAGCGTGTGCCCCGGGATCCCCGCCGAGAGGAACTGCACCGAGTTCAGGTCCGGGATCGTCAGGCTGGCCTCGCCGCCCGCGTGTCCGGCCGCCTCCTGGGCGACCGCCGCCGGAGCCGCGAGCAAACCTGCCATCGAAAGGAGCACCGTCGTCCACCGATTCATCGGGACTCTCCTGGTCTGGCTAGTATGCGCCACGTGGCGCGTGGCCGGGCTCGGCCATCGTGTGCACCAGCGTGAGAAAGCGCTTGGCCAGCTTGTCGGCCTCGCTCTCCCCCACCTGGTTGGTTTCCACCGTGATGCGGGTGTAGTGCCCGCCCTCGGCCTCGACCGTCACCGCGACCTGTCCGATGGCGCCCGCGAAACGGCGCCGCCGAGGGGCTTCCTCCACCGGCTGCAGCTGGACGCCGAAGAACTGCGCGGCGTAGGCCAACACCGCGTCGGGGGTGACCGACGTGCGGTGGAAGTATTTCATGCTTCCTGGTAGTACTCGATCCCGAGGTGGGTGATCTGTTCCTCCCCCATGAGCCAGCGCAGTGTGTTCTTGAGTTTGGTCTGCTGGATGAAGAGGTCGTGCTCGGGATAGAGACCGGGCGCCGTCTGCGGGCTCTTGAAGTAGAACGACAGCCATTCCTGGATCCCGGTGAGGCCGGCGCGTTGGGCCAGGTCGAAGAAGAGCGCGAGATCGAGCACCAGCGGAGCGGCGAGAATCGAGTCGCGACAGAGGAAGTCGACCTTGATCTGCATCGGGTAGCCCAGCCACCCGAAGATGTCGATGTTGTCCCAGCCTTCCTTGTTGTCGCCCCGCGGCGGATAGTAGTTGATCCGCACCTTGTGATAGAGGTTCCCGTACAGCTCGGGGTAGAGCTTGGGCTGGAGAATGTACTCCAGCACGCCCAGCTTCGACTCTTCCTTGGTCTTGAAGCTCTCGGGATCGTCCAGCACCTCGCCATCCCGGTTGCCCAGGATGTTGGTCGAGTACCAACCCGACACGCCCAGCATGCGCGCCTTGAACATGGGCGAGAGCACCGTCTTCACCATCGTCTGGCCAGTCTTGAAGTCCTTGCCGCCGATCGGGACGCCGCGGACTTTGGCGAGGTGCTCCATGGCCGGGAAATCGCAGGTGAGGTTGGGTGCGCCGTTGGCGAAGGGCACGCCTTCCATCAGTGCGGCCCAGGCGTACAGCATCGAGGGCGCGATCGACTGATCGTTCGCGTCCATCGCCTTCTCGAACGCTTCCAGGGTCCAGTGGGTCGGCCCGGGACTGATGAAGATCTCGGTCGATGCGCACCAGACGATCACCAGCCGGTCGCACCCGGTCCGCGCCTTGAAGTCGCGGATGTCGGCCCGGAGCTGCTCGGCCAGCTCGCGCTTGGTCTTGCCCCGCTTGACGTTGGTCCCCTCGAGCCGCTTCACGTAGTTCTGGTCGAACACGGCCGGGATCGGCTTGATCGCCTTGAGGGCGTCCGCGATCGGCTCCACGTGCTCGTGCCGGTCGAGCACCCCGGCCCGGATTGCCGCGGTGTAGCAGTCATCCGGAATGGGATCCCAGGCGCCGAAGACCAGATCTCCGAGGTCGGCCAGGGGCACGAACTCGCGGAGCAGCGGGGCCCGCGCGTCGGTGCGCTTGCCGAGTCGGATAGTTCCCATCTGGGTGAGCGATCCGATAGGTCGCGCCGCGCCGCGCCGGACGTTCTCCACCCCGGCAATGAACGTCGACGCCACCGCGCCGAGCCCCACACAGAGCACGCCAAGCTTGCCCTTTGCCGGGGCGACCGGCCGGGCCTTTGGTTCTGCCACGCTCAGGATCCTTTCGCGATGGTATCCAGCGCCCGCGCCTTGGGCGCGGGGTCGGCCGCGCGCACCGCCACTCCTGGTGCGCGTCCTTCCGCATGCTGATGGACGTACACGAAGCGCTGCACGACGGTGATGATCGAGGCGACCGCGAGGAGGGCGACGATCGCCTCGAGGACAAATGCATGGGGGCCCGGCCCCACCAGGAGCGATGCCCCGCCGAGCAGAACGATCCGCTCCGCCCGCTGCGCGATGCCGACCTTGCACTCGATGCCCAGCCCCTCGGCCCGCGCACGGGCGTACGAGACCAGCAGCGACGCAAGGATGGCCACCATGCAGGTGACCACGGCCTGGTCGCGGAACCCGACCTCCGGCGCGGTGAGCAGGAAAGCCCCGATACCGATGAAGGTGGCGCCATCCCCGATCCGGTCGAGCGTGGAGTCGTAGAACGCGCCAAACTTGGTGACCATCGCGCCGTCGCGGGCCACCTGACCGTCAAGCGTATCGACGACGCCGCTCAGGAGCAGAAGCAATCCGCCCACCCGGATCGCGCCGACGCCGTACGCCAGGGCCGACAGAAGAACCAGCCCGGTGCCGAACGTCGTGATGGTGTTGGGCTTGATGCCGCTCCGAATCAGCCAGTCCACCAGCGGGCGAACGGCGGCGTAGAATGGCCGTTCCAGCGCGTCCAGCAGCTTCAGGTGGTCTCGCTCCTCGGTCGTGCCTGGGTGGTCAAGCGGGGCGCTACCCGGCCCGAAAACGCCGCGAAAGAATAACGGGGGGGGACAGTTTTGGCCAGCAAAAACCGCCAAGAGCGTAAAAAGTGAAAAGTGAAAAGTGAAGGGGGGGTTCGCTGGGTCACCGGAGTCCCCTTTTCTCTTCTTACTTTTCACTTTTCACGGTTCTATCTGTATAGCAGATACGGTCTTCGCCGCGCCTCATAGGCTCGTATCGCCGACCCCCAGCCCTTCACGATCTCGTCCGGCTTCCGGCCGGCCATGAGGGCCTCTCGGAGCGCCGGACCGCTAGCCAGCCGGTCGAAGTGGCGGGGAATCCACCCGATGCGGTTGGGGTGAACCGCCTGGACCGCGGCGAGGAGCTCGACCGAGGTACGGGTAGGATCGTAGGTCCGCCGGTCGGTGACGTGGAGTCGGATGCCCGCGACCAGCGTGTCATCGAACCGCCCATCGGCCGGCCGGCTCGGCTTGAACCTGACTGCGGCGAAGCTCACGCCCGGCAGGTGCGCGTTTCGAGCTCGCGCGAGCACCGCGGTGGTGTCCAGCCACGGCGCCCCAATCTGCTCGAACGCCGCGTCGGTGCCGCGCCCCACGGAGAGCGCCGTGCCCTCGAACAGACACAGGCCCGGGTAGTGAAACAGCGCTTCGACCGAACGGAGGCTGGGACTGGGAGGAATGAACGGGAGCCCCGTCTCATCCCATGCCAGCGCGCGGCGCCAGCCCGCGACCGGGATCACGGTGAGGTCGGTGGCGAGTCGCAGGTCAGCGCGCGCGAGGCGCGCCAGCTCGCCCAACGTCAGTCCGTGCCGCATGGGCACGGCCAGGCGCCCCACCGTCGAGGCGAAGGCGGTGTCGAGCACGTTGCCCTGCACCCCGCCGCCGATCGGATCGGGCCGGTCGAGCACCACGACCGGCATTCCACGCCGGCCCGCCGCCGCCATCACGTCGATGGTCGTGCCGATGTAGGTGTAGTAGCGCGCACCGGCATCCTGAAGATCCACCAGCAGCAGGTCCACGCCTTGCAGCATCTCCACGGTCGGCGAGGTAACCCGGCCGTAGAGGCTGTAGATTGGGAGACCTGTTGCGGAATCCACGGTCGAGGCTACGGCGGCACCCGCATCCGCCGCCCCGCGGAATCCGTGCTCCGGACTGAACAACGCGACTAGGTGCACCCCGGCGGCGCGCAGCCGCTCGATGTCGCCTACGCCACGAGCATCGACGCCGGTCTGGTTGGTGACCAGTCCAACCCGCCGCGCGCGCACCAGGTGCAGGCTGTCGCGGAGCAGGACGTCGATGCCCGGCAGCACCGGGGGAGCGGCATTGACCTGCTTCGCATCCGCGCCGGCCGACGTTGCCGATGCGCACGCCGCCAACCCCAGAACCCACGCCAGCGCGAGCCATCTGTGCATCGGAATCTCCTGATCGCGATCGCCCTGGCAACGGCGTGTGCGCCGCGCGGCGGGCCGCCCACTGCGGCAGCGCCCCCCAATCCCGCAACCCTGCCTCCTGGACCCACAAGCGAACCGCCGAACGTCGACCGGGTGCTCGCCGGTCTCTCCCTGCGGGAGAAGGCCGCCCAGCTGGTCATGCCGTGGCTCGCCGGCAGCTACGCCGCCTACGACGACTGGACCCTCGCTGAGACGGTTCGACTAGTGGACTCGCTGCACGTGGGCGGCCTGATCGTGTCGGTCGGCTCTCCACTCGACGTGGCGGCCAAGCTCAACTCGCTCCAAGCCCGCTCTCAGCTCCCGCTCCTGGTCGCCGCCGACCTCGAGGGCGGGACCGCCATCCGGCTCGTGGGAGGCACCCCGTTTCCCACCAATATGGGCGTGGGCGCGGGCGGCCGGGACTCGGATGCCTATGCGATGGGCCGAGTCACTGCGGAAGAAGGGCGTGCGGTGGGGATCCACCTCGCGTTTGCGCCGGTCGCCGACGTGAACAACAACCCGGCGAATCCGATCATCAACACCCGCTCGTTCGGGGAGGATCCGCACGCGGTGGCCCGGCTGGTAGCGGCGACAGTCCGGGGGCTGGAAGAGCACGGCATCTCGGCGACGGTGAAGCACTTTCCCGGTCACGGCGATACCGGCAGCGACTCCCATCTCGCGCTCCCCGTGATCACGGCGGACTGGCGCCGGCTGGACACGCTCGAGCTGATTCCGTTTCGGGCCGCCATCGCCGCCGGGGCGACGGCCGTCATGTCCGCCCACATCGCGGTCCCCGCGCTCGAGGGCGGCCAGTCGCGCCCCGGCACCGTGGTCCCGGCGATACTAACGGGCCTGCTTCGCGACTCGCTCCACTTTCAGGGGCTGGTGGTCACCGACGCGCTCGAGATGGGCGGGCTGGTGAACGCCTACGGTGGGTCCGAAGCGCCGGTGCTCGCGCTCATCGCCGGGGCCGACCTGCTGCTCCAGCCGGTGGACCCCGCTGCGACCATTGACGCGGTGGAGCGCGCGGTCCGACAAGGCCGCGTAAGCGAGGAGCGGCTGAACCAATCGGTGCGAAGGGTCCTGGCGCTGAAGCAGCACTTGGGGCTGTTCGAGCAACGCATGGTCTCGCTCGAGAGCGTCCCTCGCATGGTCGGCAGCGCGGAACACCTGGCCACCGCCCTGGACGTGGCGGGACGATCCATCGTACTCCTGGCGGACGACGGGACGGTCGACCGCCTCCGCGCCCGGCCGGGCCGGCTCGCGCTGGTGACCTACGGTGACGAGGGGAATCCGATCGTGGGCCCGACGCTGGTTCAGGAGCTGCGCCGGCTGGGCGATACAGTGGCGGTGTTTCGGCTCTGGTCCCAAAGCGGCCCCGCGAGCTTTGATTCCGCCCGGGCAGTTTTGCGGTC
>DASQPE010000032.1:0-5413 GCA_035644115.1 Gemmatimonadales bacterium | reverse complement strand
GCGCCGTTCGCGCCGATGGTGATCGCCCGTGAATCCGCTCACCCAGCTGTGTGAGGCCGCGCTCTTCGCCGCTTCACGGCCGTTGACCGTGGAGGAGCTCGCCACGTTGGACCCTGAGGCGACCGGGGCCGATGTGCGCGCCGCGCTCGATGAGCTTCGCGAGCACTACGAGTTCGGGCAGCACGGGGTCGAGCTGGTGGAGCTGGCAGGCGGGTACCAGGTCCTCACCCGCGCGGTGCACGCGGCCGCGATCGAGCGGGCTCAGTTCTCGGTGCGGGCCAACCGGCTCTCCCCGGCCGCATTGGAGACGCTCGCAGTGATCGCCTATCGGCAACCGGTGGGACGGGCCGAGATCGAAGAGATTCGCGGTGTGTCGGCGGGCGGGGTACTGCGGTCGCTCCAGGAACGCAGCCTGATCGAGGTAGTCGGACGAAGCGAGGGCATGGGCCGACCGCTGCTCTACGGAACGTCGCCGCTCTTCCTCGAGCTGCTCGGTCTCCGCGACCTGGCCGACCTGCCCAAGGCGGAGGAGCTCACGATCGCACTGCAACCCCATCGGCCTGAGGCGGAGGGGCCGGACGACGCCGAGGCCTACGTGCCAGCCGAGTCGTGAGCGAGATGCGGCTCCAGCGCGCCCTGGCCCAGGCCGGGGTGGCGTCGCGCCGGGCCGCCGAGCGGCTGATCGAGGACGGACGGGTCCGGGTGGACGGGAAGGTCGCGACGCTGGGCTCGAAGGTCGATCCCGAGCACCAGTCGATTACCGTCAACGGCCGCCGGGTCCACGCGCTGGCTCGACGCTGGTTGGCCTTCCATAAACCGCTCGGCGTGGTAACGACCGCTTCCGACGAGGCGGGCCGCCGGACGGTGTTGGACTTCATCCCCGAGCCGGCGGGCCTCACCTACGTTGGGCGCCTCGACGTCAGTACGACCGGGCTGCTGCTCCTGACCAACGACGGCGAAGCAGTCCACCGTCTGACTCACCCGCGCTATCGGGTTCCGCGGCACTACACCGCGCTGGTCCATGGCCGTCCCCTGGGGGAGATTGCCGAGGCCGTGAAGGGACGCGTGCTGATCGAGGGCCGTCCGGTCGTCACCTCCGACGTGCGGGTGCGGGCTGGGCACGAAGGGCGGAGCATTC
Organism: Gemmatimonadales bacterium; assembly: GCA_035644115.1. Taxonomy (GTDB): domain Bacteria; phylum Gemmatimonadota; class Gemmatimonadetes; order Gemmatimonadales; family GWC2-71-9; genus DASQPE01. Next base: position 4,275 of record DASQPE010000032.1, on the reverse strand, counting down.
TGGACGTGACCCTCACCGAGGGGCGGAATCGAATCGTACGCCGGTGGTGCGAGGCCCTCGGTCTGCGGGTGGACCGGCTCGCGCGTATTTCCTATGGGCCGGTGCGCCTGGGCGACCTCGAGCCCGGCGAATGGCGGGTCCTGACGCAGCGAGAACAGGCGGCCTTGTACAAGGCTGTTGGCTACTAGCCGTATCTTTGGAAACCGTCCCTTCACCGGAGCTCCACCTTTGCACGCAAGCCCTCGTCCCTCGGCCTCCGCTGCCCCGCCCGCGGTCGATTCCGTCCCGGTCCAGCGGGTCGTCAAGGAAGTCGGGCGCCGGCTGGTGGGTCAGGACGCCATGGTCGAGCGCCTGCTGGTGGGGCTGCTCACCGGCGGCCACATCCTGCTCGAGGGCGTGCCCGGCCTCGCGAAGACGCTCGCGGTGCGGACCCTCGCCGAGATCATCGACGCGTCGTTCTCCCGGATCCAGTTCACTCCAGATCTGCTCCCGGCCGACTTGATCGGCACGATGGTGTTCGACCAGAAGACCCAGGACTTTCACGTCCGGAAGGGTCCGCTCTTCGCAAACATCATTCTGGCCGACGAGGTGAACCGGGCGCCGGCCAAGGTGCAATCGGCGCTGCTCGAGGCCATGCAGGAGAAGCAGGTTACCATCGGCGGCACCACCTATCCGCTCGGAGAGCCGTTCCTGGTTCTGGCGACCCAGAACCCGATCGAGAGCGAAGGCACCTATCCGCTGCCCGAGGCCCAGCTCGATCGGTTCATGCTGAAGGTCCGGGTGAGCTATCCCAATCGGGATGAGGAGAAGGAAGTGCTGCTCCGCATGAGCAGCGGCCGCGAGATTCCGGTCGAGCGAGTGCTGGATCCGGTGGCCATCCTCGCCGCCCGGGCGAACATCGCCGATCTCTACATGGACCAGAAAGTGGTCGACTACATCGTCGACCTGGTCCGGGCCACCCGCGACCCCGGGACCGTGGGGCTCCCCGAGCTCAAGCCTCTGGTCGCGTTCGGGGGCTCGCCCCGCGCTTCGATCGCGCTGGCCCAGGCCGCCCGGGCCCATGCGTTTCTCCGCGGCCGGGGCTACGTCGTGCCGGAAGACGTGCGGGCGCTCGCCCCCGATGTGCTGCGGCACCGCATCGTGCTCACCTTCGAGGCCGAGGCGGAGGACCTGACGACGGACGACGTCGTAAGCAAGGTCATCGGCGCGGTGGGGATGCCATGAACTGCGTAAAAAGTGAAAAGTAAAAAGTGAAAAGGGCGCTCCGCGCGTCTACGGATCTCCCTTTCACTTTTCACCTTTCACGCTTTTGCCCTATGTCCATCTCACCCGAGGTCCTCAAGCAGGTCAAGACCATCGAGCTCCGCACCCGCGGCCTCGTCGGATCGATCTTCGCCGGCGAGTACCGGTCGGTCTTCCGCGGCCAGGGCATGGAGTTCGCCGAGGTGCGGGCCTACCAGGCCGGTGACGACTTCCGCTCCATCGATTGGAACGTTTCCGCTCGTCTCGGCACGCCCTTCGTGAAAACCTTCACCGAAGAGCGGGAGCTGACGCTGTTCCTGGTAGTGGATCAATCCGGCTCAACCCGGTTCGGTGACCCGGTGACCAAAGCCGCGTTGTCGGTCGAGGTGGCGGCGGTGCTGGCGCTCGCCGCGGCATTTCAGAGCGACCGGGTAGGCGCGCTGTTCTTCACCGACGAGGTGGAGCACGTCGTGCCCCCCCAAAAGGGGCGGCGTCATGCACTCCGGGTGATTCGCGACCTGGTCGCGTTCGAGCCTCGGGGCCGCACCACCAACCTTGCGGCGAGCCTCACCTACGCCGGTCGGCTGCTGCGGCACCGGAGCATCATCGTCCTGCTGTCCGACTTTTTCGCCGAAGGCTGGGAGCGACCGCTCCGGCGTCTCGCCGCGCGGCACGAGGTCGTCGCCATCACGGTCGAGGATCCCCGCGAGCGCACCCTGCCCGAGGCCGGCTGGATCGAGTTGGACGACGCCGAGACCGGTCGCCGGGTTCTGATCGATACTGGCAACCGGGCCCTCCGGCAGCGAGTCGAGCGGTTGGCGGAGCAGCGTCGCGACGAGCGCCGGCGGGTGCTGCTGGCGGCGGGTGTGGACCACCTCGAGCTCGAGACTGGACAGGACTACAAGTTGCCGCTCCGGCGTCATTTCGCGATGCGGGCGCGGCGGGTGGGTCGCCGGTGATCGGCTGGCTGCTCCTGCTGCAGGGCGGGCTCCCAACGGTGGGAGACACGATTTGGGTCCGACGGGTGGTTGCAGCCCCCCCCGGCCGCGCGGTCCGGGCGGCCGAGTGGACCCCCACCGGCGAGGTCGAGCTGCTGGGCCACCCGCAGGTAACCCTTCGCGGCGACTCGGCGGAGGTGGCATACCCGGTCGCCCTCTGGGCGCCCGGCCCCCACCCGGTCGAGGTGCCAGGGCCCCTGCTGGTCGGGGGGGACGGACGGGTGGACTCCCTGCCGGCTGCAACCGTGACGCTGACCGCCGTGAGCGTATTGCCGGCCGGCCCGCACGATACCCTGCGCCCGCAGCCGACCACCCCCACCGTCGCGCTGCGGGAACACAGCCTCAAGCCGCTGCTCCTGCTTTGGGCCCTCGCGATAGCCCTGCTGGTACCGCTGCACCTCCTGTGGCGGCGGCGGGGTCGGGCCGTCCCGGTGGAGCCCGTCGGGCCGCCCCAAAGCCCGGAGCCGGAGGCCGCGCGCTGGGCCGACGCGGGCGAGTCCAGGGCCGTGGTCGGCGTCGCGGTCGAGCGGCTGCGGGGCACGATCGCCGCACAGGTGCCGGAAGCGGGTCCCGAGATCGACACCGAGACCTGCCTCGCGGTGCTCGCCGAGCAGCGGCCGGCCTGGCCGCTGGGGGAGCTGGGTGAGCTGCTGCGCGCGCTGGACGAAGCCCGCTTTGCGCACGGTGCCGACGTGGACGCGCTCGGCATGTATCGCTCGGCCGGCGAGCTCGAGCGTCGGATTACCGGAGCCGCGCCGTGAGCTTCGTTCGGCCCTGGTTGCTCCTGCTGTTGCTCGCGCTGCCATTGTGGTGGTGGCTCCGCCGTCGCACCAACCCCGGAGCGTCGTACAGCGATGTGGGCATCGCCGGCGCAGCCGCGCGGGCGGCCTGGTGGGTGCGGCTACCGGTCATCCTGCGCTCCCTCGCGCTTGCGAGCTGGATCATCGCGGTCGCAGGCCCGCGGATCGGCGGAGACCGCATCGAGCTCAAGAAGGAAGGCATCGCGATCGTGATCGCGATCGACATCTCGAGTAGCATGCTGGCGGAGGACTTCGCGCCGTCCAACCGGCTCGAGGTCGCGAAGCGGCAGGCGATCGCGTTCATCCGGGGTCGCAGCGACGACCGCATCGGCGTAGTGGCGTTTGCCGGTGAAGCACTCACCCAGGTTCCGGTGACGCTCGACTACCCGGTGGTCGAGCAGGCGGTGATGGACATCAAGATCGGGAGCCTGGAGGACGGAACCGCGATCGGCAGCGGGCTGGCCGTCGCGGTGAACCGGCTCCGGCGGTCGCCCGACAAGAGCAAAGTGATCCTGCTGCTCACCGACGGTGAGAACAACAAGGGCCTGATCGATCCGCGCACCGCCGCCGCAACGGCGGGGGCCTACGGGATCAAGGTGTATACCATCGGCGTTGGTACCGAGGGCGAAGCGCCGATTCCGACCGGCCGCGGGCTGGGCGGCGGCTTTCGCTACGAGATTCTGCCGGTGAAAATCGATGAGGTCCTGCTCAAGGAGATCGCCACCAGGACCGGCGGCCAGTACTTCCGGGCCAAGGACAGCGAAGCCCTGAGCCGGATCTTCCATCAGATCGATCAGCTGGAGAAGACTCCGGTGTCGGTGACCCGCTACACCCGGTTCGACGAGGCGACCCGTCCGTTCATGCTGGTGGGTCTCCTCGCGCTGGGGCTCGAGCTGCTGCTGGACGCCACGCTGGTGGTGAGAATCCCGTGATCTTCGAGGCCCCGTTCCTCCTCGCTCTGGCGCCGTTGCTCGCCGTTGCGCTGGGCGCCCTGGCGTGGGTGGCCCGGCGCCGCCGCGTGGCGTTTGCGACCGCCTGGTCGGCGGCGCTCGGGCGCGCGGCCCGGAGCCGGATCCGCCGGGGCCCGCTCGCCGTGGCGTTCGCTACACTCTGCGCCGGCATCGCGCTCGCCGGCCCGCGGGGTGGACGAGCCAAGGTGACGGCCGAGACTCATGCGCTCAATCTGGTCCTGGCGGTGGACATCAGCCGGTCGATGCTGGCGGAGGACGCAAACC
>DASQPE010000031.1:0-6510 GCA_035644115.1 Gemmatimonadales bacterium | reverse complement strand
AGGGGCTATCCAGTGAGAGGTGAGAAGTGAGAGGTAAGAGGTGAGAGGTGAGAGGTGGGACGTACGAGCCCGCCGAAACTCGTGGGAGCCCCCTCTTACCTCTCACCTCTTACCTCTCACCTCTCTTACTTTCCCCTGTCTATGCTCACGCTGGCTACCTACAACGTGAACTCGATTCGCGCCCGGCTCGACCGGGTCGTCGCCTGGCTCGGGCGCAACCCGTACGACGTCGTCTGCCTCCAGGAGCTCAAGGTCACCGGCGAGCAATTCCCCTGCGCGGTGTTCGAAGCCGCCGGGTGGCATTGCGCCGTGCACGGGCAGCGGTCGTACAACGGTGTCGCAATCCTGAGCCGCACTCCGCTGACCGACATCCAGACCGGCCTGGGCGACGCGGTCGACGACGAGGAGGCCCGTTTGCTCGCCGCGCGGGTCGGCGGCATCCGGGTGGTGTCGGTCTACGCGCCGAACGGCCAGATCGTGGGCTCGACCAAGTGGGCCTACAAGCTGGCCTGGCTGGCGCGTCTCAGGGGCTGGCTCGAGCGCACGGCATCGCCCGACGAGCGGCTGGTGCTCGCTGGGGACTTCAATGTCGCGCCGGAAGAGCGGGACGTGGCTCGCCCGGACGAGTGGCGGGACTCGGTGCTCTGTCACGCCGAAGCTCGTGCCGCGCTCCGGACCATCGTTGAGTGGGGGCTGGTGGATGCGCTGCGGCTTCACCACACCGGCGAGGGCCCCTACACCTGGTGGGACTACCGCATGCTGGGGTTTGCCAAGGGCAACGGGCTCCGCATCGACCACGTTCTCGCCACCCGCGCGCTGGCGGACTGTTGCGTGGAAACGCACGTGGTGCGGGATGAGCGGAAGGGGAAACTGCCTTCGGATCACGCGCCGGTGGTGGCGGCGTTCAACCTGGCATGAAGGGCCGGCGGGTGGCGCTGGCGACCTACGCGCAGCTGCCCCACCTCGCGCCCGACGATCGGCCCCTGGTCCCGGCGCTCGCCGCGCTCGGCATCGCGGCCGAGCCAGTCGTGTGGGATAATGCGGCCGCAGGGTGGAACCGGTTCGACGCGGTCGTGGTGCGGTCGTGTTGGGACTACCATCTGCGGGTCGGTCGATTTCTGGACTGGCTGGCCGCGGTCGAATCTCAGGGCGTTCCTGTCATCAATCCGTCCACCCTGCTCAGGTGGAACGCGGACAAGCGTTACCTGCTGGATCTCGCTGCACGGGGGATCTCCATCGTGCCGACCCGGGTAGTGGCGTGCGGCGACCGTGTGACACTCGCGCAGTTGCTCGAGCAGCTCGGGATCGACCAGTCAGTCGTCAAGCCGGCAGTGTCGGCCTCGGCCCATGCTACCTGGCGAACCTCCCGGCTCGCCGCCGAGACAGACGAGAACCGGTTTCGAGCGCTGGTCGCGGCTGGCGACGTGCTGGTGCAGCCGCTGGTCCGAGAGGTGGCCGAAGCCGGCGAGTGGTCGCTGATCTGCTTCGGGGGCGAGGCGAGCCATGCGGTGCTCAAGCGCCCGGCGGCGGGCGACTGGCGGGTTCAGGGCGAGCTGGGTGGCACGGCGGAGATCCGAGAGGTTCCCGCCCTGTTGCTCGAGAGCGCGGACCGGATCCTCGCGGCGGCGAGAGCCGAGGGGAGCACCTACGCGCGGGTGGACGGATGCCTGGTCGACGGCCGGTTCGTCCTGATGGAGCTGGAGCTCATCGAGCCGCAGCTCTATCTCGGCCTCGAGCCGCACGCGGCCGGCCGGTTTGCCAAGGCCATCGCGGCGGCGCTGGCGTAGTCGAGCGCCGTTACCTTGCGCCATGCCGCGCACCGAAAGCCATGATTGCTACGCCGTCACCCCGCCAGGCATCGAGGCGCTGGCCGCGCGAGAGCTTTCACTCATGGGAGTCGCGCCTGGCGCCGTCGCGCCTGGTGGCGTGTCGTTCCGCGCGACCCCGTGCGGAATCGCTCGAGCAAACATCGAGCTCCGCAGCGCCTCGCGGGTCCTGGTCCGGGTCGCGACCTTCCACGCCTCGGCCTTCCACGAGCTCGAGCGCCGGACGGCGCGGCTGCCGTGGGAGACGTACGTCGCTCCGGGCCGTGCCGTGTCCTTCCGGGTGACCTCGCACAAATCAAAGCTCTACCATCAGGACGCCATTGCTCAACGGCTCGCCTCGGCCGTGGCCCGACGGGTACCGGGCGCGATCGCTGCCGCCGGGCCGGCCATCGCGGACGACCCTGAGGCGACCGAACCGCCGTCGGCCCAGCTGTTCGTGGTCCGCCTGTTTCGCGACGAGTGCACCGTCAGCGCAGACGCCTCGGGCGCCCACCTTCATCAGCGCGGGTACCGGCTGGCGACCGCGAAGGCGCCGATGCGCGAAACCCTCGCAGCCGCGATGCTCCTGGCCGTGGGCTGGGACGGCAGCGCGCCGCTGGTGGATCCGCTGTGCGGCGCCGGGACGATCCCGATCGAGGCGGCCCTGCTCGCGCGTCGCATTGCACCCGGGCTCGGCCGCGGGTTTGCCTGCGAGCAGTGGCCCGGCTTCGATGCGGGGAGCTGGCCGGCCCTCCGGGAGAAAGCGCGGAGCCGGGTGCTGCCCCGCGCTCGGGTGCGGATCCTTGGATCCGACCGCGACGCCGGCGCGATCGAGGCGTCGACGGACAACGCGCGGCGGGCGGGCGTGCTGGAGGATGTCGAGTTTCGCCGCGCGGCATTGTCGGTGCTCGCCCCGCCCGGCGGGCCGGGTGTGGTGATCACCAACCCGCCCTATGGCGTACGAGTAGGACGGAGCGGGGATTTGCGTGACCTGTATGCGCAGCTGGGCCACACGTTGCGCCGCCGCTGCGCGGGATGGCGCGTGGCGTTCCTCTCCGCCCGGCACGAGCTGGCGGCCCAGACCAGATTCGACCTCCAGACGGTGCTTCGGACCACGAATGGCGGGATCCGGGTCAAGCTGCTCGAGGCGACCGTGCCGCCCCCGGCATGAGGCATCGTATCTCGCTGCGCTTGCCGCGCCCGCGCCTCGCTCCGGCGATCGGGTTGCTCGCCGGTGTCCTGCTCGCGGCGCTCGCGGCGTCGCCGGGGCAGGCCCAGGCTTGCCGGCCAGCCAAGACGGCGCTGGTGCTGTCGGGCGGAGGTGCCAAGGGATTCGCTCATATCGGCGTCATCGAGGTGCTCGACAGCCTGGGCGTGCGTCCGGATCTGGTCGTGGGCACCAGTATGGGCGCGATCGTCGGCGCGCTGTACGCGAGCGGTTACACCGGGCGCGAGATCGACTCGATCTTCCGAGCCCTGCCGCTCGCGGCCGTGATTCGGGGTTACGAGCCCCGGATTCCGCAGTCGCTTCGTCCGTACCCGCCGCTGGCAGTGCTGGAAGAGGGGCGGCGAGGGCTCGCCTTGCAGACCAGCAGCGTGCGGGAAGAGCAGGTGAACGCGCTGATGGACGCGCTGATGCTTCGGGGAAACCTCGCCGCCCGGGGAAATTTCGACTCGCTGCCCATCCCGTTCCGTGCGGTAGCCACCGATCTGGCCGCCCGCGAAGAGATCGTGCTCAAAAGCGGCGATCTGGCGGAGGCAGTGCGGGCGTCATTCTCGCTGCCCCTGGTATTCAAGCCGGTCGAGCTCGACGGCCGCACCCTGACCGATGGCGGCATGACGGAGAACGTGCCGGTCGGGGCGGCACGGCGCGCGGGCGCCGGCAAGGTCATCGTGTCGTTGCTCGAAGCCGAGAGCGTGCCCGATCCTGACTACGACAATCCGGCCAAGATGCTGGGGAAGCTGCTCGACTTTCTGGTGGTGGGCGCGCCGCCGGCCGGGCCGGGGGACGTGGTCGTGAAGAGCGACGTGCGGCCATACACGACGCTCGATTTCGGCCTCAAGGCGCTCGATACGCTGGTGGCCCGGGGCCGGGATGCTGCTCGACTCGCACTTCGCGGCGCGCGCTGCCTCGGGAGCGCGCCTCCGGTGACGATGCCCCGCCGATCGACCCGGCTGGTGGAGTCGCAGGTTTCGGGCGTGGAGCCGAGCGAGCAGACGGTGATTCTGCGCGCGCTCCGCCTGTCCACCAGCGACACGGTGGACGAGCCGGATCTCCGCCGGCGCCTGCTCCGATTCGGCCAATTCGAGCAGTATCGCGCGCTCTGGCTCCGGCCCGCCGCGCGCGACTCCGGTCTGGCTCTGCAGCTCGAGGTGCGACGCGCGCCGCGCCGGGCGGCGGCGTTCGGGGCGGCCTACGATAACACGATGGCCGGCCGGCTCTGGTTCGGGGCGGCGGACCGACGCTTTCTCGGCACGTCCATCGAAGCCGGCGCCCGCATCGGACTGGGCCAGTACCGGCAGGATCTGAATTTCTCGTCCGCCTACGCCTTTCCGATCGGCTATCGCTACCTGCCGCTGCTCTTCTCGGCCGATGGCGTGATCGAGGAAATCCGGGTGTTTGCTGACGAGGGCGAGCTGCCCTCGATCACCACCCGCGAGCTGCGGCTCTTCGCCGGCGCCGGCCGCCGGCGCGAGCGGGGCTGGCGCTATGAGCTCGGGCCCGAGCTCCTGGTGTGGCACGAGGATGACCGGGACGATCGCACGGCGTTCGGCGCTCACGGGTCGCTCGAGCATGCCGGCGTTCCCAACGGCACCCGGCTGCGGCTCGACGGGGTGCTCACGAGCGTGTATCAACGTGCGGCGGCCGAGGCGGCGCTGGGGATCGGCATCGGGGAGGTGACGCTTCAGCCGCGAGTACGGTTCGGGTGGGGATCGGACGGCACACCACTACAGGCCAGCTTCCCGCTCGGCGGAGACGAGGGCTTCCCGGGCCTCCGGTTGACCGACCGGCGCGGCTTCCAGGAGTTGCTGTTTGGATTGATGGCGAGGCATCCGGTGGCGGGGCCGGTCGCCCTCCGGATCGAGGGCATGGTCGGCGCCGTCGGGTCCGGCCCGGGTTTCCTGCGCCGCGGCGACTCCATCAACGGCGAGTGGCTCGGCGGCGTGCGCGGCGGCCTCGAAATCCGAACCCTCCTCGGGCCGGTGCGGCTCGAGGAGGGCGTCAATACGAATGGCCAGTGGGAGGGTTTTGTGCGGACTGGAACCTGGTTCTAGGACGCCATGCCGACTTCGGCCAGATCGAACTCCGACGGCGGCAGCTTTCCCGGATGACCCCGGCCCCGCTGATCGACCGCTTCGGAGATGCCGTTGACCTGGGGAACGTTGACCAGCACCACGGGCCACGAGCGCATGCTCTGGCTGCGGTCGCCGATTGGAGTCCAGGTCGCGTCCCGGATCACGAGAAAGCCGCTCTGCTGCTTGAGGAAGTCCGAGAGCCGCTGGTTCATCAAGAAGTCCAGGCTTCCGTGCACCGCGCAACGCTCGAACAGACAGGAGATGCTCCACGGTGCGGTGATGCCCATGCTCCCGGGCGTTTCCACCTGATCGTCGCCTTCACTGGGCACGATGAGCTGCACCGCTCCGCGCTGGATCGCGAAGAAAGGCGCGACGTCCTGATGTCCTGGCACGAGCGCGTCGGTCAGCTTGAGGAAAGTGCCCGAGTGCGCGAGAAAGTCGAGGAAGCTCTGAGCTTCGGGGATGACGAAGGTGCCCGTGATCCAGCCGGCCGGCAGGAGGATTTCTGCCGGGACTTGGCGATAGCGGGGTTGGAAGCTGGGCGCGACCATCGCAGTTCCTCCGGAGCTCTGGCGTTCCGCCTACCAGTCTTTGCCTTCGCGCGTGGGATGGCTGGCTCGCCGGCCCAGATGGCTGGCGAGCTGCTCGCGCTGTACGGCATCCAGCAATTGCCGGGCCTGGGTGGGGTCCAGCTCCTTGACCGACTCCCCATCGGCGCCCGACCCGAACCCGCCCCCCGCCATAGCTCCCACGGCCGCTTCCGGATTGCCCTGGAAGCCGGGGGTGTTCTGATTGCCCTGGCCGTAGTCTCCGCGCCGAGAACGTCCGGACGAGCTGGCGCCCGCCCGCTCGCCCCGGCGCCGGAGTGCGATCTCGAGATTCCATTTCGCGTCGCGGTCCGTCGGGTCGAGCCGGACCGCCTCTTCGAAGGCGGATACCGCGCCGTCCAGTAGCGAATCCTTTTCCGCGCCGGTCGCATCCTCCGCGGCGCGTACGGCCGCGTTGCCCAGGTTGTAGCTGCTGCGCTGGCGCAGGCGCTGCTGACCCAGCGTTTCGCGCCAGCGGGTCGTCGCCTCGGCGTAATGCTTCTGCCGATAGAGTGCATTGCCTGCGTCGAAGGCGAACACCGGGTTGGCGCTGGACTGATGCGCCCGGCTCCACTCGGTGTAGGCGCCCGGCCAGTCGCCGGCGTCGTAGCGACGCTCGGCTCGTCGCGCCTGCCATCCCGCCGGACTGCAGGCGACGGGCAGGAGACCGAGGAGCGCGCGAGCAGCCGTCGCAGCGGCGCGGAGTCTTGAGGCGGCCGGCTGGGACGCAGTGTCGTTCCGCCGTCGCGGAGCGAGCGGTACCAGCTGCTCCGCCAGGAGCAGCAGCACGGCGGCGGCGAGCGGCCATTGGAACTGCTCCC
>DASQPE010000030.1:0-5675 GCA_035644115.1 Gemmatimonadales bacterium | reverse complement strand
GGGAAGTGGTGATCACGAAGGAGTCGATCGTCGAGGGCGTTGCCCCGCTGGTGGTGACCGAGCGGCCGCGGACCAAGCGCGAAGCGTGACCGCCGGGCTGGCCGGCGTCGAAGTCCAGTTCGTCGGCAGCTTCCCCGATCCTCTCGTCCCGCTCCAGCCGGTTCTCCCCGAAGTCGCGTTCATCGGCCGATCCAACGTCGGGAAGTCGAGCCTGCTCAACGCCCTGGTCGGGCAACGGGGGCTGGCGCGAGTGAGCGCCACGCCGGGGAAGACCACCCTGCTCAACGCCTACCGGCTGCCAACCTTCTATCTCATCGACCTACCGGGCTACGGGTTCGCCCGCGCGAGCCGAGCCCAGCGCGACCGGCACCGGGACCTCATCATGCGATACCTGCGCGACCGCTCCACGCTCGCGGGCGTCGCCTGGCTGCTCGACGCGCGCCACCAGCCGTCCCGAGACGACCACGACGTCCAGGAGCTGCTGGTCGCGAGCGAGCGCCCGGTGCTGGCGGTGCTGACCAAGGCCGACAAGTTGGGCCGCGCGGCGCAGCGGGAGCGGGCCCGCGCAATAGGGCAGGCGCTCGAGCTCACTGATGACCAGGTGCAGCTCACCAGCGCGCGCACCGGGCTCGGGCTCAGCGATCTGGGCGCATCGATCCTCGCGCTGGTCGGGTAGGGCTCGTTTGCAGGGCCCGATTGGCGCGCTGCCGGGCGCGAGCGGCGGAGGTCGGGCCCGAAACGAAGTGCCTTCAGAAGTTGGCTCCAAGCGAGAGATAGACACTGCGACCCGGCGACGGGATGATGCCCGGTCCGGGGTACTCATCGGTGCGCCGGGTGAAGTAGTGTGCGTCGGCCAGATTGTTGACGCCTCCGCCCAGGGTGAACCGGCGTCCCAGCCGGCTCTGGGCCGCGAGATCGAGTACCTGGTACGCCGGCACCAGCCCGACGTTGGCGTCGAAGCTTGCGATCGTGTTGTTCGCGTCGCCGAACTGGCGGCTCACGTTGGAGACCTGAAACGTGCCGGAGAACGGGCCGCGGGCGTAGGTCACGCCGACGCGGTTCACGAACTTGGGGGCGTATTCCACCCGGTTCCCGCTGAATTCACCGTCCACGTACTTGGCATCGGTGTAGGCAAACGCGTCGAAAATCGAGATGTCGCCCAGACCGGCCGCGGTGCCGAGCAGGGTGAAAGGGTGGAGCTCGAGGTAGGCTTCGACTCCTCGATGCACGCTGGTGCCGACGTTGGTGCGGAGGGTGAACGGCGTTCCATCGGCGTCGGCGCCGGAGATGAGCCCGATGCGGTCGCCGTAATGGATGCGAAACACACCCATGTCGAATCCGACGGCCGAACCGGCGAGCCGGCCGCGCCAGCCCAGATCCTCGGTGTAGCCGTTGGGGTCTTTCAGGTTGGGATCGATCCGCGAGACGGTCGCAAAGGGCGTGATGGACGAGTAGTCGATCGGCCGATAGGAACGCGCCACGCTGCCGTAGAGCTCGGTCGTGCCGGACGTCCGGAACTGGGCGGCGACCCCGGGCAGCGCGAAGGTCCGGTCGCGGGAAAGCGGGCTGAACGTGGTATCGGTGTACCCGGTGGTCGAGGAGTGAAGGTATTCGATTCGCACGCCGGGCGTCACCGTCAGCCGGTCCCCCAACCGCACCAGCTGCTCCAGGTGCCCGGCCAGGTTGGTGTTGTAGAAGGTGACGTCGTTCTCGTAGGGTCCGCCGTAGAGCGTGAGGTCGAAATCCGACGCGGTCGAGCCCGGACCGCCCTCCTGACGGTGCATGCGGCCGGCGAAGACCCGGACACCGGCCGCGAGCGTGCCGGTGCGCCCGAGCAGCGGGAACGACCAGGCGAGCCGCGACTCGAGCGTGGCGTTGGTGAACTTCTCCCGCTCGACCTCGCGGGGCACGAACTGATTGGTCGCCGGATCCACGGCATCGATCGCGCCGGCGCCGCCGTCCTCGTTGCGCCACACCAGGTAGCGCTGGCTCAGATTGCCCCACGCGGTCGTGTGCACGACGACATTGGGAGCAGGCGAGTAGTCGGCCGTGACCGCAAGCAGGTTCCAGGGGCTGCCGAGCCAGTTGCGGGTGCGGAACGAGGTGTCGGGATTGGCGTTGAACTCGTCGTTGCTGAGCCCGCCCGCCATGTGGATCCGATTGCGGAACAGGGTGTACTCGACCCCGAACCGCCACCGGGGCGACGCCTGCCAGCGGAGCCGCCCGAACCCGGTCAGCTGCTGGGTCTCGCCATTTGGGCGCCAGCCGCGCTGATTGCGATACTGGACAAAGCCGTAGTAGGTGAGCGGTCCGACTCCGCCGCCGACATCCCCGAACCCATCGAAGGTCGCGTAGCTCGCCCCGGTAAAGCGGCTCCGTGCGGTGGGCGGGCTCCGCGGCGTGCCGTCACGGACAACGTAGTTCACCACCCCGCCGAACTGAGAACCGAAGTCGAGAGACGGCGCCCCGCGCACCAGCTGCACCTGCTCCAGCGCCTCTGCCGGCGGAATGAAGTAGGCCTCGGGGTAGCCATAGGGATCGGCCGCGATGTTGTAGCCGTCCTGGCGGACGTTGACCTCGATCGACTGGGTCGGATTGAGGCCCCGGAATCCGATGCCGTTCGAGGGAAAGCCGGCGCCCGCGGTCTCCGAGACATTGAGGCCGGGGACCCGCCCGAGCACCTGGCGAGAAACGTCCTGCGCGGCGTTCACGTCCAGGCTGTCCAGTGCGATGACCTGGGTCTTCTTGCCAGCGTAGATGGCTCCGTCGAGGACGTCGGGCAGGGCTGCCACCGGCTTGGGGGCGGCGCGGTGACCGGTAACCGAGACCTCCGCCAGGCGCTGCGCCTCTCGGCGAAGCGTGACCGTGAGCGTGATCAGGCTATCCGGCACGACCCGGACGCTGCGGCGGTCGGGGACGAATCCAACGGCGGTGATTTCGAGCCGGTACTGGGCCGGAGACACGTCATCCAGTCGGAATTGCCCGCGCTGGTCGGTGGTGGCATGCCGGTCCGCCCCCACAAGCAGGACGGTTGCATCGACGACGGGGCCGTCGGGCCCTAGGACGTCGCCCTGGATGGCTCCGGTGCCCGGGACCTGCCCATTGAGGGACTGGCTGAGGACCAGGACGGCGACCAGCAGGATGGGCGACCAGCGCGCGAGCGAGGGCATGGGTCGACGGGGTACCGTGCAGGCGGCGACGGGTGGAGTGGTGGCTGTGTTGAGAATGATAATCAAATGCAAATGTGATTCCCTAACAGACTATTCCCAATTCACTTGCCTGTCAACTCGGCCGCCAACGAGATTTCCACCGTCGCCGCTCAAGGCCGCCCGTGCCCACCCCGCTCCGCCTGAAGGCCCCTTCCCCGGCCGCCCTCGCCGCCCTCGCGATCGTGGCCTGCACTGCCGTCGCCATCAACGTCTCCCGGCCCCTCGCCACCGCCGCCATTGCCGTCCTCGGCATCACCGTGTGGTTCGCGTTGCGCCGCCTCGAGCGACAAGCGGTCACTGCCGAGGCCCGCCGCCTGGAGGCCGCCCGCCAGCTGGATCGCCGGATCAGCGAGCTGTTCTCCCTCCAGGAGCTGAGTTACGTGCTCGCGGAGTCCATCGAGCTCGATCGGATCGCCGACCAGGTTGCTCGCTACGGCGCCCGCTTTCTCCAGGCCGATGGCGCACTGGTCGCGCTGGTGGACGACGAGACAGGGGGTCTCCGGGTCGCTGCGGCCGCGGGCGTGCTCGCGCCCCTCCAGGGCCGCATCATCGGCGCCCAGGATTCGGGTCTCGCCCGGCTCGGGCTGACCCGGGAGCGGATCGAGGTGGCCCAGGCAGATCAGGCTACCGTGCTGCTCATCGAGGGCGAGATGGTCCGCTCGGCCGCGGTCGCTCCGCTGCGCTCGCAGGGACGTTCGGTCGGCGCTCTCGCGGTGGCGGATCGGCGTGAGGGGCCGTTCACTACTGAGGACCTCTGGCTGTTGTCGACCATCGCCACCCAGACCTCGATGGCGATCGCGAACAGCCGGCTCTACGAGATGGTGCGCCGCAGTACCGAGGAGTGGGAGACCGCGTTCGACGCGCTCAGCGAGGGGCTCGGGGTCGTGGGCTCCGGCGGCCAGATCGTTCGGGCCAATCGCGCCCTGGCGCAGCTCGCGGACGTCCCGGTGGAAGCTCTCATCGGCGCGGACTTCGCAGGGGCGGTGGCCGAAGCGGCGCCGCTCGTCAGCGAGCTCCTCGCGGCGGCGCAGCGGCTCGAACGGCCGGGGCCCATCGAGCTACGCCGCGAGCGGGATAGCCGCCGTCTCCGGCTGACCGCGGCTCCGCTATCCGGGCCGGGCGCCGAGGCGAGCGTCGTCATTCTGGTGGAAGACGTCACCGAGCAGCGCGCCATGGAAGCACAGTTGATCCAGAACGAAAAAATGGCCTCGATCGGGCAGCTGGTGTCCGGCGTAGCGCACGAGCTCAACAACCCGCTCACCTCGATCGCCGGGCTGGCCGAGCTGCTGCTCGAGCCCACGATGCACGTACCGGACCCGACGCGAGAGCACCTGCGGGTGATTCATGATCAGGCCGAGCGGGCCGCCCGCATCGTGAGGAACCTGCTCACGTTCGCGCGGCCCAGCACGCTCGCGAAGGAGCCGGTCGACCTGAACGACGTGGTGGGCCGAACGGCCCTGCTCATCTCGTACGAGCTCCGGTTGCGGGGGATCGAGCTGGAGCGCACGCTGGACCCTGAGGCGGTGCGGGTCGTGGGCGACCGCTATGAGCTGCAGCAGGTGCTGCTGAACCTCCTCACCAATGCGGTGCATGCCGTGAGCAGCCTGCCGCCCGATCGACCGCGTCGGATCACCCTCGCTACGGTACGAAGCGCGGGGCGCGCCACGCTTCGGGTGCGGGACACCGGTCCCGGGATCCCGCCGGAGCTGGTGCCCCATGTCTTCACACCGTTCTTCACGACCAAAGGCCCCGGCCAGGGGACCGGGCTTGGCCTCTCGGTGAGCTACGGGCTGATCGAGGCGCACGGGGGCCGCATCAGCTACAGTCCCGCGCCGGACGGCGGGGCGGAGTTCGTCGTGTCCTTGCCCTTGCACACGCCAACCGCGGAATCAGCCCCATCGGACGACCAGGCCGAGCCGGCAGCCGCATTGCCGGGGGATCGGGCGGGCGGCGCCCCGGTCACCCGGCCCACCCGGGTGCTGGTGGTGGATGATGATCCTGCAGTGCACCGGTTGATCAATGCACTCTTCGCGCCCGAGGGCCACGTCGTCGATGCCGCGCGGAGCGGCGAGCAGGCGCTGCGGTTGGTCGAGGATTCCGTCTATGACCTGGTGATCACCGACGCGCACGCGGTGTCCGCCGACGGCAAGCTGTTCGCGGCGACGCTGCTGACTTCGCATCCCGACTGGCGCGACCGGCTGGTCGTCGCGAGTCACGGACGCGCCTCGGAGGCACACACGACGGCGGCCCTGCACTGGGTGGCAAAGCCGCTCAACGTACGCGACCTCCGGTCGATCGTCGGGCGGGTGCTGACTGCGGTAAGAAGTGAGAGGTAAGAAGTGAGAGGTAAGAGGTGAGAGGTGAGAGGTAAGCGGGGGCTCCCACGAGTTTCGGCGGGCTCGTACGTCACACCTCTCACCTCTCACCTCTTACCTCTCACTTCTCACCTCTCACTGGATAGCCCCT
>DASQPE010000029.1:0-12433 GCA_035644115.1 Gemmatimonadales bacterium | reverse complement strand
ACGCCCAGTCCGATCCACGAAGCCCGGGATGTGACGGGAGGAGGCGCCTGGGGTTCATTTCTGCTCCCCCACACCAACCACCCGACACCAGAGCCATTGAGCGCGCACCAGTCCTGGCGCAACCACGGCGGGGAAGTTGGGCCGCTGGGCGGGCTAGTGCTTGAACCGTGCTGCTCCCCCAATCGGGGAGTCGCCACCGCCCCCGTGCCGCCGGGGGCCGGCCCCGGTCGAAGGACGCACCGGTGCTCCGTGACTGCCATGCCCTCGTTCCCCGAATGGGGAGACAGGTGCGTCCAATCTCCCGCTATTGAAGCGCGATAACCTCGTCGCGATGAGCGATCAACCTGACCGGCGCACGGTTGCGCGGGGGAGATGGCGAGACTCGACGTGATGGTTGACGAGCCCGATTTGGCTCAACTGATTCGTGAGCTCGAGGGTGTCCGGCGCGAGGTGGCGACGTTGCGGGAGAGGGAGGAAGACCGCACCCGCTCCGAGCGAGCGCTGCGCGAGAGCGAGGCGCACCATCGCTCGCTCTACCTTGACACGCCGGTGATGCTCCATTCCATCGACTACGACGGCCGGCTGGTGGCGGTGAACGAGCACTGGCTCAGGGTGATGGGCTACACCCGCGAGGAGGTGTTGGGCCGTCCGGTTACCGAATTCCTGACGGCGGAATCGCGCCGCCGGGCGACCGCGGGACTGGCGGAGCTCAGGGCGGGCGAGCCGCGGCGGGACATCGAAACCTGCCTGGTCACGCGTGACGGAGAGCCCATCGAGGTGGTCGCCTCCGCGAGCGCCCAGTGGGACGACGGGGGAAGGATGCGTCACGCCCTGGTGGCCCTGACCGACATCACCGCCAGGAAGCGGGCGCAAGAGGCGCTGCAACGGAGTGAGGAGCGGCTCGGGGGAATCCTCCGGTCGGCGATGGATGCCATCCTGCTGGTGGACGGGGGCGGGACGATTCGACTCTTCAATCCGGCGGCGGAACGGGTCTTCGGCTGCGAAGCCACGGAGGCCTGCGGCGGCCCAATCGAGCGGTTCCTCTCCCCCGAGTTTCGCGCGGCGCTGGCGGACTGTTTCTTGTGCCTCGGCGGAAGCGAAGGGAGTCCGCGGTCAGTCTTCGCTCCCGAGGGGCTCACGGCCATCCGGGCCACGGGCGAGGTGTTCCCGGTTGAAGCGACGATCTCGAGCGTCGACGTCGAGCAAGGGCTCTGCACGATCATTCTGCGCGACGTCGAGGAACGCAGGCGAGCGGAGGACGAGCTCCGGCGACTCCGACTGGAGCAGGTCTACCTGCGGGAGGAGATCGCCACCGAGCATCACCCCACCGAACTGGTGGGTTCCTCCCGAACGCTGTCGCAGGTACTGCAGCACATCACGACCGTGGCCCCGAGCGACTCCACCGTGCTCGTGACCGGTGAGACCGGAACCGGCAAGGAGCTCGTGGCCCGGGCGATTCACCGAGCCAGCCGTCGCCGGGACGCGGCCATGGTCACGGTCAACTGCGCCGCGCTTTCCCCGGGGCTCATCGAGAGTGAGATGTTCGGCCACGAGAAGGGGGCGTTCACCGGCGCGATCGCCCGCAAGGTCGGCCGCTTCGAGCTGGCCGACGGCGGCACGATCCTGCTCGACGAGGTCGGCGAGCTCTCCCCGGAAGTCCAGGCAAAGCTGCTGCGGGTGCTCCAGGAGGGGCAGTTCGAGCGGGTCGGGAGCGCCAAGACCGTTCGGGTGAACGTCCGGGTGATCGCGGCGACCAACCGTGACCTGGCGAAGGCAGTCGCCGACGGGCGGTTCCGGGCCGACCTGTTCTATCGGCTGAACGTGTTCCCGATTCAACTCCCGGCACTGCGCGAGCGCCGGGAGGACATCCCGGTGCTGGCCAAGTACTTCACGGCGAAATACGCGTCGCAAGCCGGCAAGCGGATCGAGACCGTCTCGAAGAAGGCCCTGAGCTCCCTCACCGCGTACCACTGGCCGGGCAACGTGCGCGAGCTCCAGAACATCATCGAGCGGGCCGTGCTGTTGAGCCGCGGGCCGGAGCTGGTGCTGGGTGATTGGTTCCGCCAGCCGACGGATTCGCCGGGTGCATCCGGCGTGGCCACGCTGCACGAGGTCCAGCGGGCGCACATCATGAAGGTGCTGGAACTGACCGGCTGGCGCGTGAGCGGCGACGGCGGCGCGGCCAGGATCCTCGGCCTCAAGCCGACCACGCTGCACGCTCGGATGGCGAAGCTCCAGATCCACCGCAACGGCGGACCCGCTCGCAACATTTCGTAAACCTGCCAACATATCGTCAGCGCGTCGTCTGCTTCTCGCCGTGGGCCTCGGTCCCCGCGGTCCTTCCAATCTCCGCTCCACCCCACGCTTAGCTCGCATCAGGCGAATCCTCGGTGAGGTTGGCCCCTGGCCTGCATTGGTCAGCGGCGGCCCGATGCGGGTGATGGTTGCTAGCCGCGGCGCTGGTGTCGCCGCTTGGTGGAGCGCGGGAACGGGCCGGCTCCGTACGATACTCTCGAGAGGTTACGACATGCGTCACATGATGCTGCTGGTGAGCGGCTTGTTGACCGCCGGCGTACTGGCCGGCTGCAGCGATGACACGACGACTACGAGTCCGACCAGTCCGACGACCCCCGCCAGTCCGACGGCGCCCGCCAGTCCGGCGAGCCCTGCGCCCACCGGCCCGGCCCCGACCACCGCGGCCGTCACGGTAGGGGACATCTTCTTCAAGAGCGGGCTGAACGGGTCGTCCAACCCGGCGGTGGACACGGTGGCCGTCAACGGAACCGTGACCTGGACTTGGGCCACCACGGAGAACCTCCCCCACAGCGTTCAATCCATGGGCTCGCCGAGCTTCACGAGCAGCGTCATCCAGACCGGGAGCGGCAAGACCTACGCATTCAAGTTCACGGCGGCGGGCACCTACCAATACGACTGCGCGGTGCACGGGACCATGATGACCGGCACGATCGTCGTCCGATGAGCACCCAAGCCGCGAGGACACTCTCAAGAGGTTATGACATGCGTCACATGATGCTGCTGGTGAGCGGCTTGTTGACCGCCAGCGTATTGGCCGGCTGCAGCGACTCGATGACTACCAGTCCGAGTAGTGGAAGTCCGATGAGCCCTGCGCCCGGCGCAGGCGGCACCGCAGGCGGTTCCACTGGCGGCGGTTCCACCGGCAGCGCGACTCCGACCACCGCTGCCGTCACGGTGGGGGACATCTTCTTCAAGAGCGGGCGCAACGGCTCGTCCAACCCGGCGGTGGACACCGTGGCCGTCAACGGCACCGTGACCTGGACGTGGGCCACCACGGAGAGCTTGCCCCATAGCGTTCTATCCATGGGCTCGCCGAGCTTCACCAGCAGCGCCATCCAGGCCGGGAGCGGCAAGACCTACGCATTCAAGTTCACGGCGCCGGGCACCTATCAGTACGAGTGCGCAGTACACGGGGCCATGATGACCGGCACGATCGTCGTCCCAGGGGCAGCAGCGGCGGCGCCGGCGCCGGCACCTCCGACGCCGGGCTATCCGTGAGCATGCCCGCGATGACGCGCCATTGGACCGCCGGGGGATTCTGGTGGTGGCAGGGTTGGTCGGGGTCGGGGCGGATCGCGGCCCGGCCCAGGCCCCCGCGGCGGACCCGGTGGTCTATCATCTCCTGGCGAGCGGTCGCTTCGATCCGGTGACCCCGCCTCGTCTCGACTCGAGATAACCATCCCAACCGACAGCCTCGAGGTGCTGACGCCGCCCGACACCGCGGAGATCCGCAAAGTCACCGAGACAATGCGCACGCAGGTCCTCCAAGCCCGCCCGGTACCGGTCGAGGCCACGGTCCAGGTCGGCCCCGATACCCTGCGGGCGCGGGGGACGTTCAGTGTGAAGCAGACTGACTTCGGCATCAAGCCGGTCGGGGGGGCCGTAAAGGTCGCGGATCGAGTGACGTTCGACTTCGATGCGGTTGGCGTGCGCGAGCCCGCGCGATGATCAGGAGTGCGCGATGACTCCCATCGGACCCGGACAAGGAAGGTGCATCCGTGATTCGGATCTCCCGAACTCGCGAGACCACGCAGGTGGTAACGCTCAAGGTCGAGGGCGCGCTCGTGGCCGACTGGGTTCCCGTACTCGAGGGCGCCTGCGTAGGGCACCTCAACCAGCTGAAGAGGGTGGAGCTGGACTTCGAGGATGTAAGGTTCCTGGACCGCGACGCGGTGACGGTGGTCCGGAAGCTGGCTGCCAGCGGAGTGACGATCCTTCGCCCGACACCGCTGATCCGGCATCTCCTCTGGACGCCCGATCGCCGGTGATCACGCGAGCTCGGTGGCAGGCTCCGACCGTACCTCGGAGGCGGCTACAACCGGCTGGAGCCGCGGTTCCAGGTAAACTTCACCAACCAGTTCGGCAACCTGGATAGCACGCGGGTGGAAGTGAACCTCGACCGGGCGGTCTTGTTCGGCGGAGCGACCTGGCAGTTGGTCGATCGATTCACCGCCACCACCGAGGTCTATGCCGCCCCGGCCGATGCGGTGACCGTGCGGGTCGCGATCCGGGCGGCGATCGGTCCATACCGATGACGAGACCCAGCAGCCCCGGCTAGGCTCACGCCGTCCGGGATGAGGCAGCGGTGGAGATCAGCCGGGACGGACTTGCTTGACCTCTGTCGGCAGCCTGGTGTATCGCGAGGAGCCCGCCCCGCACATGGTCCTTCAGGCACAGCGCGCCAATCTGCGGATCGAATCGCCGCCCGGCGTACTCTTGGATATACGCCAGCACCTCGGCGGCGGGCCACGCTTTACGGTAGACGCGGTCTGACGTCAGCGCATCGAAGACGTCCGCTACCATGACCACCCGCGCTGCGAGCGGGATCTGCTCGCCAGACCGGCCCTCAGGGTAGCCATTGCCATCCCATTGCTCGTGGTGAAAGCGCGCAATCTCCTCGGCCAACTGGATTACGCGGGACCGCCCGCCGGACAGGATCTGGGCGCCCATCGTCGCGTGGCCCTTCATGATCTCCCACTCGTCGCTCGTGAGTGAGCCGGGCTTCCGCAGCACGGCATCGGGGATTGCGATCTTCCCCACATCGTGGAGTGGCGCGGCCCGGCGTATGAGGAAGAGGTCTTCCTCCGCCAGGCCGAGCGCAGCTCCCAGCAGGGCGGCGGCCTCGCCGACCCGTTCGGTGTGACGGCCAGTCTCGTCGTCCCGGAACTCGGCGGCGAGCGAGAGGCGCTCCAGGGTATCGAGGTAGGCCCCGTCGAGGTCGGCGGTGCGTTCTTCTACGCGCTGCTCCAGCGCCTGGTTGTGGGCGGTAATCTCCCGGTGGAGGTACCGGGTTTCGAGCAGATTGTGGATGCGGAGAACTACCTCGTCCACCTCGAAGGGCTTGGTGACGAAGTCCTTCGCACCCGCGGCGAGCGCCCGGCGTCGCGCATCCTGCGAGGAATCGCCTGTGAGCACCAGCACTGGCAGGTAGGTATGCGGCGCGGCGTCTGTTCGAAGCTGCTCCAACACCCCGATTCCGTCGAGCCCCGGCATGTGTAGGTCCAGGAGAACCAGATCGGGATCGTGGTCTCGGTAGAGGCTGCGCACCTCTCCGGGGTTCATGGTCGCAAGGATGTTGGTGTAGCCCGCCGCGCGAAGTACTTTGCCGAGGGCGCGCAGGTTGCTCTCCTCGTCATCGACGACCAAGATCCGTGCGCCTGAAAAGCGGGCCTCACGCATGTCGTTGCTCCGCCGTGAGCATGTCATGGACCTTGTCCAAGATCCCTTGCACCGTGAACGGCTTCTCGAGCAGCGGACCGCTTGACTCTACACTGCCGAGGCGCGTGATCGCCTCCTCGGAGTAGCCCGACATGAGCAGGACCCCCAGCGCGGGGCGCAGTTCCCGGAGGCGCTGGCGCAACTCCAAGCCGCTCATGCCCGGCATGACCATATCCGAAAGCACCAGGTCGATCACCTCATCCGGCTGGGCCGCGACCGCCAGTGCTTCGTCGGCGTTCGGCGCTTCGAGGACGCGGTAGCCGCGGCGCTCCAGCACCCGGCGAACGGCCACCCGGACGGCGACGTCATCCTCCACCAGCAAGATCGTCGCGCCGCTGGTGTCATCCTCCCGCTCTTGCTGTCGTCCGTGCGCGCTCGCCGCCTCCACGTCTGTTTCCGGCGCGGTGCAGCGGGGAAAGTAGATCTTGAAGCTCGTCCCGCGACCCAGCTCGCTATAAACCCAGATGTGCCCGCCGCTCTGCTTCACGATCCCATAGACCGTCGCCAGCCCGAGCCCGGTTCCTTGCCCCAGGGGCTTCGTGGTAAAGAAGGGTTCGAAAATGCTTGCCTGGGTAGTTGCGTCCATTCCACAACCCGTGTCCGTGACGGTCAAGACGACATGCGGGCCCGGTTGCGCCGTCGCGTGCGCCAGTGGGTAGGCCTCGTCCAGCACGACGTTGGACGTCTCGATCAGGAGAGTTCCCCCGTCAGGCATCGCGTCCCGCGCGTTGACCACCAGGTTGAGGATCACCTGCTCGAGCTGATTCGCGTCTGCGCGGATGGGGTCCAGCGCCGGCGCGAGCCGGGTCGCGACCGTGATGTTCTCCTCGACCAGGCGCCGGACCATCGGTTCGATCGCGGTCACCACGGCGTTGAAGTCGACGGTGCGGAGGTGAAGGACTTGCTGGCGGCTGAAGGCGAGCAACTGGCGCGTCAAACCGGCCGCGCGGTCGGCAGCATCCCGAATGTGGATTGCGTCGGTACGGCGGACGTCGTCCACCTCGAGATCGGCGAGCATGAATTCGGCAGCCGCCTGGATCACGGTCAGGATGTTGTTGAAATCGTGCGCCACGCCGCCGGCGAGCCGGCCGATCGCCTCCATCTTCTGCGACTGCCGCAGTTGGGCCTCGAGCGTCTTACGCTCACCCACGTCGGCATACATGGCGACCAGCCCGCACGCGACGCCCTCGGCATCGTAGAGCGCCGCCGTCGAAACGCTGACGTCCAGCAGCCGGCCATCCTTGCGGACTCGACGGGTCTCAAACCCCGCGACCGGCTTACCCGACAGGACTCGTTTGCGGAGTCGCTCATATTCGCCGAGCATATCCGCTGGCACATTCGGAAGGAACGCTCCGATCACCTCGTCGGCTGTCCAGCCGAAGAGCTTCTCCGCCGCTCGGTTCCAACTACGCACGCAGCCGTCGGGCGTCAGGGTGCAGATCGCAAGCGGTGACGCCTCGACCAACGCGCGAAGCTCGCCGACCGACGAGCGGAGATCGGCGGTGGTCTGCCGGAGCGCCTGGTCTGCTCGCATGCGCTGCTGCACCTGACTCCGCAGGACGTGGTTGACCCGCTCGAGCTCCGCCGTTCGCTCCGCCACTCGCGCTTCGAGCTCCTCGTTGGCCTCACGGATGCGCCGCTCGGCGCGCGCGCGTGTCACCTCGGACTGATTCAGGGCGACGGCACTCATCCAGACCAGGATCCCGATGACGAGGGTCGTGGCCGCGACGAGTACCGCCACGCCGCCTGCCGGGTCGTAGAGGCCCGCTGCGTGACCTCGCAAGGCGAGCCATCCCAGTACCAGGGGAATCACGGAGGCGGCAGGGAGAAGGCGCCGGGCGAGGACGCCACCCGGGCCGGAGCGCGACCAAAGCGAGGGCAGGCCATGGGTCGGCCGGGCGCAGAGCACGCCCGCCGCCAGCATGAGGAAGGTCAGCGCGGTGTTGAGCGCCATCGGGATGAAGGCGCCGACGCCGTACAGGAGCCGCGCTCCGTACGCGTATCCGAGCACCGCAGCGAGCGCGGATACGCCGACGATCGTGGCAAGGGCGTGCGCCGGCCACCAGCCCCGTCTGGTCCGGTGGTCGAGCAGGAGAAGCGCAAGCCCCACCAGCAGGAAATTCAGCCCCGTGTTCGGGGCCATGCGATTGGGCAGCCCGTCGGGTGCCCCCCTGACACCATGCGCAAAGAGCTGCTGATCGAGCCCGAGGTCCCAGGGCGTGTACAATCGGCTGAGACACAGGAGGGCGAGGAGGACCACGGACGCCGCGCACAGATGCGCGACCAGACGGCGGGGCCGGGATGGCGGCTCCACCCGAAGGAGCCACAACGAAAGTCCCGCAGCCAGAAAAGCCACCGCCGTTATCGGGTTCATAGCGACCCGACCCGGCAGACCGCTCTTTAGCACCGGATTGTCAAACCACCAGCCCGCGAGTACCGACGCCGCGACCGCCGCAGTCGCGATACTCGCGACAGCGGCGCCCATGCGAATCCGATGGCGCCGCCAGACGACTCCGCCGGATGTCGCGGGATCGTCCGGCGCCCAATTCTCGTCATGGTTCCCGGGATCACCGTCGCGGGGCGTCCCATCGGCCCGCGTTACGGCTTCGAGCACACTCGCCATGGGTGCCGCCCTCCAAGGCCCGCTGCTACGGTGCAGCGCGATGCAGTCGCGAAACCCAGGCCAGCGGCTATGTGTATGGAGGAAGCTGGTTTATCGGCACCGAAAAGATTGCATTCAGGGGTTCTTTGCGAGCCAGTCGAGCAAAGCGCGGGACTCTGATCGCGTCAGGCCTGTTTCTGCTGTGACGTCGCTTCGCAAGTACCTTCACGTTTGCGAGGAGCTGGGCCTCTTGGAGACGAACGCTGTCGCTTCATGCGTCCTTCACCCGCCAGGGCCTTCGGCACGGCAAGGGTTGCCGCTACCCGGCACTTCTGTCGTGTGGCTAACCTGCCACGGTCCCCCTCGGCGCGGCGTCGTAGGCTCACCTGTAGCAGCGACTTAGACGGCCGGAGACCGTCTGGCTTCGCTCCTGCTTTTGAGGGCTGCCAGCCCCCCAAGCGGGAGTTCAGCGTGGACCAGCAGCTGTTGCACAAGATGCTCATGGCTCTCGCCCCATTCGTCGCGGCTAGCGCGGTGCCGAGGACTGCTGCCGCGCAGGTCCATTCGACAGTGGCGAGCGTCAATCTGGTCGCAACCGTCCCGGCTGGTGTCAGCTTCGTCCCCGCGCCCGCGGCGAGGGCCGCGGCGGTTCAGGGCGGCAGCGCGGTCCAGCCCGCTTTCAGCCTCGCCGTGAATGCGCCATATCGTTTGCAAGTCCGGACGGCGCTGTCGCCCGGCGCAGCGGTCACGCTGCCGTCAGATGGTCGGCCGGGGCTGCTCGAGTTGGACCGCGTGCGTGGAAGCCTTGAGGCGGCGGGGATCAACGCTGCTGCGTTCCCCGTGACTGTGGAGCTCATTATTACCCCCGCGCTTTAGGCACCCTGGGGACGTACGGCGCGCTTGAGGGAGGCCGAGGGTAGTATGAGGTCAGCCCTGGCGCGGCACTTCCCCGTGCCTTCCGTGGTTGGCTGCTGACGAGCGAGGTAAGGGTGGCGGGAGGGGATCGACTGATCCTGGCACCAGCGGCGGTAATCGTTGGGACGGCGCTCACCCTCACAATCGGCTCGACCGGGTGCGCCGGCAGCAGCGCGGCGACCGGTCCGGTGCGCCCGGCGCCGGAGCGCTATCCGATCATTCCGGCGCCGCGGCGCATCGAAGCCGGTTCGGGCGAGCTCCGGCTCGACCGCGCGACACGCATCATGCTCTCCGATCCGACGAACCCGGAGCTCCGCGCGCTGGCGGAGGTCCTGATCGCCCCGCTGCGGGCGGCGTCAGGGCTCCCGCTTCCGATATCGCCTGAACCGGCGGCCGACGACGCACCGCACGCGATCGTGATCCGGCTGGCGCCCGACTCGGCCCCCACCG
Source organism: Gemmatimonadales bacterium (assembly GCA_035644115.1). Classification (GTDB taxonomy): domain Bacteria; phylum Gemmatimonadota; class Gemmatimonadetes; order Gemmatimonadales; family GWC2-71-9; genus DASQPE01. The sequence goes on along the minus strand of DASQPE010000029.1, from coordinate 2,712 downwards.
AACCGGAGAGCTACCGGCTGGTCGTCACTCGACGGGGCGCGATCCTCCGGGCCGCCACGCCGGCGGGGCTGGCCCGCGGCCTTCAGACGCTTCGGCAGCTGCTCCCGCCGGCGCTCGAGCGGCGAGTGGGGTCGCCAACGGCCGCCTCCGCTCCGGCGGGGCCCGCGCGATGGGCCATCCCCGCCGTAGAAATCGAGGACGCGCCGCGCTTCCGGTACCGCGGGGTCCTGCTCGACGTGGCGCGCTATTTCTATCCGCCCGAGTTCATCAAGCAAGTCATCGACCTCCTCGCACTCTACAAGCTCAACAGCCTCCAGCTGCACTTGACCGACGACCAGGGGTGGCGCCTCGAGATCAGGAAATACCCCAGGCTCACGCAGGTCGGCGCCTGGCGCAAGGAGACCATCGTCGGGAAGAATTTCGACCCGTACGTGGGCGATGGCAGGCCACATGGCGGCTTCTACACCCAGGAGCAGATGCGCGACCTGGTGGCCTATGCCGCGGCGCGGCAGGTCACGATCATCCCCGAGATCGAGATGCCGGGGCACGCGCGCGCCGCGCTCGCCGCCTACCCGGAGCTGTCCTGTACCGGCGGGCCGTTCGAGGTCTCCACCCGATGGGGCGTGCATGAGGACATCTTCTGCCCGAGCGAGCAGACGTTCGCATTCCTGGAGGACGTGCTGACCGAGGTGATGCAGATTTTTCCCGGCAGCTACATCCACATCGGCGGAGACGAGGTGCCGAAGAAGGAGTGGAAGGAGAGCCCGGTGGCCCAGGAGGTGATTCGTCGCGAGGGGCTGGCCGGCGAGGAGGAGCTGCAGAGCTACTTCATCCGCCGCATCGAGCGCTTCCTCATTGCCCACGGCCGCCGGCTGATCGGCTGGGACGAGATCCTCGAGGGCGGCCTGGCGCCGGAGGCGACGGTCATGTCGTGGCGGGGCGTGGCCGGAGGGATCGAGGCGGCCCGGCAGGGGCACGACGTCATCATGGCGCCGACCAATCGCGCCTACTTCGACTACTACCAGGGAGACTCGATCGCGGAGCCGTTGGCCATCGGCGGCTTCGTCCCGCTCGACAGCGTATACGCCTTCGAGCCGGTGCCGGCCCAATTGACGGCCGCGGAGGCCGCTCACGTGCTCGGCGCGGAAGGCTGTGTGTGGACCGAGTATATCGCGACGCCGGCGAGTGTCGAGTACATGCTCCTGCCGCGCTTGCTCGCGCTGGCCGAGGTCCTCTGGTCGCCCAAAGAGGCGCGGAGCTGGTCCGCTTTCATGGCGCGGCTCCGGCCGCAGCTCGCGCGACTCGATGCCATGGGCGTGAAGTATCGCGCGCCACCGTGACCGATCTCGTCGCGGTTCTCCTCCTCGCCGGTATCAGCGTCGCCGGGCTTCTGCTTATCCCGTTTGGGCTCCCGGGGCTCTGGGTCATCGTGCTCGGCATCGTCGGCTACGGCTGGCTCACCGAGTTCCGTACGCTCCCGGCGTGGCTGATGGCTCTGGCCATCGGGCTGGCGCTGGTGGGGGAGCTGCTCGAGGGGTGGATCGGGTTCCGCTTCGCGCAGCGGTACGGCGGGTCGAGGCGAGCCGGCTGGGGCGCGCTGCTGGGTGGGTTGGTCGGCGCCATCGTGGGCGTGCCGGTGCCGCTCATCGGGTCGGTGATCGGAGGATTCGTCGGGGCGTTCGCGGGAGCCGCGCTCTTCGAGTACACCCGGGCCCGACGGTCGGGCATAGCGACCAGGGCGGGATGGGGCGCGGTGCTCGGCCGCGCCGCCGCTGCGGGAGTGAAGATGGGGCTGGGCGTCATGATGGCGGCGGGCGCGCTGTTCCTGGCGCTCCGGGGGTGAACATCAGAGTCGGCCGGTCAGAAGCAGGATCACCAGAATCAGTAAGATCAGTCCCAACCCGCCGCTCGGATAGTATCCCCATCCGGTGCTGTACGGCCATGCGGGAAGCGAGGCTACCAGCAGGATGATCAGGATGACGAGCAGGACGCGTGGCATAGATGCCTCGGAGGCTTGTCCGCGCCAAGCTAGGCCAGCCATCGCACGGCTGGTATCGGGGAAAGGGGAGGATCCCCGCCAAATGTCGGGGAAACCCCGGACAGCTCAAGGACTGCTGGCGACGGGGGTCGCCACGAAGACCAGAATCTGGCCGGTGACGCCGTCGCGCACCCTGCCGGTGATCTGCCCCGCGTCGTTGATGTCCTGGGCCGAGACGAGGACGTCCGGCGCGATATGGACCAGATCGTTGAGGTTGGTCAGAGCCTCGTCCTGCCACATGAAGGCACGCGCGCCGCTGGCGCCGCCGAAGGAAACGCCTACCACCTGACGGTGCGAGTTGATGGCAAACGCTTCGCTGACCGGGTCTCCGGCAAGCGTCGTCAGATCCTTGGCCGTGGCTGTCCCATTGATCCAGAGGAAGGCGTGGGAGATGAACTCGCCGTCCGGGTCGCCCGGCCCGGCCGGGTTGGAGAACCCGACCACGTCACCCTGGGCATTGATATCCATCGGCGTGTGCCAGGTTACCCCTCCCAGATTGGGGATCTGGGTCGGTTTTCCGTTCTTGTCCCACAGCACGGCGTGAAGCGCGCTGAAGCGTCCGACCGCCTGGTCGCACCTTCCCGAGATGCCGACCACCTGGCCGTTGTCGTTGATCGCCGTCGCAGCTGACGTCGAGTCGCCCGGGAACGGCGAGAGCTCTCGAGTTTTGATCT
>DASQPE010000028.1:0-27569 GCA_035644115.1 Gemmatimonadales bacterium | reverse complement strand
ATGCACCAGATACCGCTGGTACGACTCCGCGACCTCTTCAGGCCGGTTCGTGACGATGGCGAACGCGGGTGGCGCGGTCCCGATTTGCGAGGCGTAGAGAAGCTTCACCTCTTCACCTGGCTTCTGCGGCGGGGCCGCACGCTGAATCAACTGCTCGAGCACCCGATTCACCTCCGAGGTCGGCACCCGCATCTCTCGCTCGGCCGCAACCTCCAGCACCAAGTCGAGCAGTTGGTGAACCCGCTGCCCCGTGAGTGCCGACAGGTAGAGGAACGGCACGTAGCGAAGGAAGGGCGCCTGCTCCGCCAGGACTTCCTGGCCGCGCCGAGCGGTGTTCGCGTCCTTCTCCTCGACCAGATCCCACTTGTTCACCGCGATGATGAGCCCGGCTCCCTCATCCCACGCCTCGGTTGCGATCCGAAGATCCTGGGTGTGGAGTCCCAACACGGCGTCCACCACCAGCACGCACACGTCGGCTCGCTCGATGGCACGCCGGGTTCGCAGCGTGGCGTAGAACTCGACGTCATCTTCTACTTTAGTTCGTTTTCGTAAGCCCGCGGTGTCAATGAAGTTGAGCGCCTTTCCTCGAAACCGCAAGAGCGAATCGACGGCGTCTCGCGTAGTACCTGCCTCGGGAGCCACCACATAGCGCTCTTCACCCAGCAGGCGATTCGCGAGCGACGACTTCCCCACGTTGGGCCGGCCCACGATGGCAACTTGAAGCGCAGGGTCTGCTTCGCCCGCTTTGGGTGGCGGCAGCCGCTCGACGATCGCGTCCAACACGTCGCCGCTCCCCTTCCCGACCGCTGCGGACAGCCCCAGCGGGTCGCCGAACCCGAGCCGGTAGAACTCGTACTGGGCCGAGCTGCTCTCCAGATCGTCCAGCTTGTTGACCACGAGCAGCACGGGGCGTCCCGCGGTGCGGAGACGGTCGGCGATTGCGCGATCGACGGCGACCAGGCCGTCCCTGCCGTCGACCAGGAACACGATCACGTCGGACTCGGCCAGGGCAAACTCGACCTGCCGGCGGATGGCGCGATCCATCGAGTCGGTCGAATCCGGGACCAGACCGCCGGTGTCCACGATCCAGAACGCGCGACCGCCCCACTCGGCTTCGCCGAAGTGGCGGTCGCGTGTGGTGCCGGCCTCGTCGGAGACGATGGCCCGGCGTCCGCCTACGATGCGGTTGAAGAGAGTGGACTTGCCCACGTTGGGGCGGCCGACGATGGCGACGGTCGGTTTGCTCACGCGGCGAGCGGGACGTCCAGCGCGTCGACGAAGTCCTTGGAGAGGCGGATCTCGAACGGAACCTGTGCGGCCAGCTGCTCCAGGCTCATGCTGTCGATGAACAGTCCGTCATCGTTCAGGGCCTCGCCGGGCAGCAGGGCGAGCTCGAGTGAGGGCCGGCCCGCGAGCGCCGCCTCGATGGCGCGGCCCGGCAAAAGCCCCGCGGTGGTGACCGACGGACCGAACAGCGTGTTCTCGACCGCAACCAGCTCGAACTCGGCACCGGTGGCGCGGCCCAGCGGCTCGAGCACCTGGGGCATGAGCGCCGCCATTGCCGTCCCGGTGACGACACCGATGCGTCGTCCCGCCCAATCGTCGAACCCATCGGCGGCGGATGCGATCCGTTGCTGCAGCCAGCGGACCGCGCCGACCCCGTTCTCCACCTGCTCGAAGCCGTCGTACGCCGCTGCCGGCGGCAGCGCCAGGCCGGCGCGGAGGTAGAGCTCGTCCGCGCCATACACCCAATGCGCGCCTCGGGCCGACACGGCGGCGGGCCAGCGCGACTCCGCCTCGCCTACTGCGGCCCGGCACTCGTCCATGGCGGGCTCCCGGCAGAGATGGTGCTTGCTGAACTCAGTGAGCCCCACCGGGACGACTGAGCACGACAGCACCGCCGGACCGAACCCCCACAGATCGTCGAGCGTCCGGCGCAACACCGCGCCATCGTTCACGCCGGGCGAGAGCACCACCTGGGTGTGGAACTGGATTCCGTGGTCGGCGAACCGGCGCAGCTGCGGGATGATCTCCGGTGCGGTTGGGTTGCGGAGCAGGTATCGCCGGACCACCGGGTCGGTCGCATGGACCGAGACGTATAGCGGCGAGAGCCGGTACTCGATGATGCGCTCGATGTCGTGCGCTTTGAGATTGGTGAGAGTCGCGAAGTTGCCGTAGCGGAACGACAGCCGGTAGTCGTCGTCGCGGATGTAGAGCACGTCGCGAAGGCCGGGCGGCAACCCGTCCACGAAGCAGAAATCGCAGCGGTTGGCACAGCGGCGGATTCGGGCGGGCTCGAGCGCGACGCCCATCGGTTCCTCGAACGGGCGCTCGATCTCGAACTCGATCTCCTCGCCGTCAGGCCGGCGCACGTGCAGCACGAACGCTTCGTCGGCGGTGAGGAACTCCCAGTCGAGAAAGTCCTCCAGCTCCCGGCCGTTCACCGCCAGCAGCTCGGTGCCCGGCTCGAGGCCGAGCTCCTTGCCGATGGAATGGGGCTGGACTGCGACGACCTTGATCATAGGGGCGGTAATCTCGCCCTCTGGCGGGCTAAGAGCAAGGGGCCACACTACTTCGGCCAGATGGTCTCAAGTCGCGTATCAGTAGGGAGTTCCGGGCGGGATGGTCGGCTCGGCGGAGCCGAGCCGGGAGCCTCGCGTTATCTTGAGCGTCGAGTCCGACTGGTACGACGACCTTGAGCGGCGAGGAGGAGCGATGACGACGGCAGGTGCGCAGCCCCAGGGAGCGGCAGAAGATTCACGAGTCCAGGCGGCGCTCGCTCAGCTTCATGGGCTCCTCGTTCCGGGGGAGACACTGCAGACCTACGCGGTGCAAAGCCGGCTGTTTGCGATGACCAAGCGCCGGGTGGTCGTGGGAGCCACCAGCGGCCGCCTGATCGCGATCTTCCGGGGGCTCATCGGTGGGTTCAAGGTGACCGATCTCCGCTGGCAGGACCTGAAGGACGTGCGGCTCGATGTCGGCATTTTCGGCGCCGACCTCGCCGTGACCGTCCTGGATCAATCCGACCTGGCCACCGGCGAGGGCGCCGCCGGCACGCTCCTGCTGCATGGGCTTCGCAAGGACCAAGCGCAGAGTGTCTACCGGGTGTGCCAGGCGCAGGAGCAGGCCTGGCGGGAGAAGCGGCGGGTACGGGATCTCGAGGAGCTCCGCGCGAAGTCCGGCGGACTGCAGGTCGGCTCCGGCGGCCTCGGCGTCCCGAGCGGGAGCGAAACCGATCCGGTGGAGCGGCTCAGGGCGGCGAAGGAGATGCTGACCAACGGACTCATCACCGACTCCGAGTACGAGGCCATCAAAGCGAAAGTCGTATCGGGGCTGTAGAGGTATTTCCATGCATGGCTTGAAGGGCGAGCGCACCCTGATGCGCATCCATATCGGTGAACGCGACCGGTGGCACGGGCGGCCGCTCTACCAGGCCATCGTCGAGCTGCTCCGCCAGCGCCACTACGCGGGAGCGACCGTGCTGCGGGCAATCATGGGCTTCGGGGCGAGCTCCAAGCTTCACAGCGACCGGATCGAGGTGCTCTCCCTCGACCTGCCGGTGATCGTCGAGTGCGTGGATACCGAGGAGCGGATCGCCGAGATCCTGCCCGAGCTCGACGAGATGATCGGCGGCGGACTGATCACGCTCGAGCGGGCCCGGGTCATCCTGTACCGGCCCGACCTGCAACGGGACGATCGGACCGCGAGCTGACTCCCCCACCGCGGGTCCGGCGGTAGTACGCCTTCGACTTGGCACTCGCGCCGCACTACGACCCTGCCCTGGATCCGGATCGCTCGGCCGGCGAGCGTCTGGTCGGACTGCTGGAACGACTCCTGTACCCGAGCGGAGGTCTCACATGATAGCGCGCAGCTGGCATGGCCGCGTTCGCGCGGCCCGGGCCGACGACTACTTTGCCTACCTCCAGCGCACCGGCCTCGCCGACTACCGGGCAACGCCGGGCAATCTCGGCGTTCTGGTGCAGCGCTGGACCGAGGGAGAGGTGAGCCACTATCTGCTCACGACTCTGTGGGACTCGTTCGACGCGATCAAGCGTTTCGCGGGAGAGGACTACACCGCCGCCCGCTACTACCCCGAGGACGACGAGTTTCTGCTGGAGCGGGAGCCCCACGTCACCCACACCACGGTGCTCATGGCCGCCTTCAGTTGATCGCGGTGACGAACCCGCCGTAAGGCCAGGGAGGGAACATCCTTGAGGTCTGGGGTCGGACGAACGTGGGGGATGGAGCGGCGGTGGCAAGTGCAAACCGCCGCCCAGCTGGTTCATTGGGCGGCGGTTCCGGTCAGAGCGGGAGACGGGGCTCGAACCCGCGACATTCAGCTTGGGAAGCTGACGCTCTACCAACTGAGCTACTCCCGCGCGTTGCCCTACAAGCAGTTACGGCTTGCTGCTCGCCAGAATATGACCGACAGCGCCTGGCACAGCAAGTCCACCTTGACATAGCTTTCGCCCGCTCAAGATGACCTGCAAGACCAGAGGGGGCGCGTGTGAACCCGACACGGAGTGAAGCCCGTTCGATACCGGCGATCCTATGGGGAGCGGTCATGGGCGGGACCGGCTTCGCTGCCGGTTTTCTCGGCCCGCTCGTGTTAACTCCTGAGGCAAATCAAGGGCCGCTACTCGGAATCTTTATTACCGGCCCATTGGGTGTGTTGCTTGGGCTCGTGCTGTTTGGCGTAACGCGCGGGTTGGGACTCACGGCGAAACGGCAGTGGCAGGTTCTCAAGACTTTCGCTGTGGTGATCGTTGCGGCGACTCTCTACGTTTGTTTACCAGGACCCGCTCTTCACGGAGAGATTGTTGACGCGGAGGTCGAGCGGTGCGGGCCGCCGTCGGAGAGAGTGGATAAGGCCATTGGCGATTGGGAAAAACGGGTTGCCAAGGTGACATGGAGCCCTGCGCGTTCCGGATGGCAGGCCTACGCGCGCCGCTCAGCACAGGAAGACAATGGCGCCGTCGTGGGTGTGCTCGTACTTCGACGAAATACGCTCTACGAGCAGAGAAAGCCATGGAACAAAGGCGACATCACGGCTCGCGGCTGGAAGGACGTCAATAAGCGGCAGTCCTACTACGTCTCGGATCCCGTGGGATCGTGCGCCGACTATCCGGCGGGGAAAAGATTGGTGCGGTTCGTCTCGTACGACGTGTCGGCGCTGAACCGCCATGCAGTGGAATGGCCCCCGACGAAACTCTCGGATTTCCTCGATCTGCAGGTTCTCGGTCCCGTTCGGGAAGAGCATCGGAAGTTCGCCGAGAACTAATAGGAACTTGCCTCGGAACAGCAGAGTCCGGCGGGGTCGCCGCCCATGCCGTTCCCGGCACAACGCTTGCCATGTCTAGGCCCCAGCGTCATTTCCCGGCCTACCGCTCACGCAGCCCGCAGCGGAAGACCGCATTCCACCGCTTCCCCGAGGAACCGTGCGCGACTCCGACTTGCCGGCTCACTACGAAGTCCTGCAGCTGTCCCCCCGGGCCGACCAGGAGACGGTCCAGCGCGTCTACCGGCACCTTGCCAAGCGGTTTCACCCCGACAACGCCGAGAGCGGCGACGCGGAGCGCTTCAAGCAGATTCTCGAAGCGTTTCGGGTGCTCTCCGACCCCAAGCTGCGGGCCGGCTACGACGTGAAATTGGATCAACGCCGGGAGGATCGCTGGCACATCTTCGATCAGGCCACTGCCCTGAACGACGTCGCCGCGGACCGGAAGATCCGGGTGGCGCTGTTGTCGCTTCTCTACACCGCCCGCCGGAACGACGCCGAGCGCCCGGGCCTCGGAGTGCTCGACCTGGAGCACCTTCTCGGCTGTCCCGAGCAACACATGACCTTCCACATCTGGTATCTGAAGGAAAACGGCTGGCTGGAGCGCAGGGACGACGGTTGCCTGGCGATCACCGCCAGCGGGGTGGATCAGGTCCTCGATATGGGGGGCCCGCTGCAGCCTGGCTTGCGCCTGCTGGAACCGGGAGACGGCAAGCCGCCTGCCGCGCCGCGGTCGGCACGCTCGGAGAGGACCCTCTAGCCTCAGGCGCCCTTAAGGGCCGCCTCCAGAAAGCTCTTCACGTCCGGCTCGCTCATGACCGGCTCGCCCGGCGCGAGATTGTCCAGCCGTCCGGCCTTCATCCAGCGCTCGAGCTGTCCCACCAGCTCGAAGAGGTGATCGAACGAGTCCACCACGAACAGCATCGGTTGATACTTGTCGATCTCGAAATACTGGTTGACCACCCATTCCATCTGGATCGGGTACCGCTGCACTTCCGGGGCGTCGATCGAATGCGCCAGCTCACCGTAGGAGCTCAAGAGCCCGCTGCCGTACGCCTTGAGCCCATCGGTCCCCCGCATCAGGCCGAACTCGACCGTAAACCAGAAGAAGCGCGCCATCCCCTTGAAGATGCTGGTGAGGCGCCGCACCCGTTGGTCTTTGTCTTTGACCGCCGCCACCAGCTCGGCCGCCGTGTGCGCGCAATCGCCGAAGCGGACTAGCGCCTCCGCAAACGCCTTGTCCGTGTGCATCGGCACGTGCCCGGCGATGTCGTGGAAGATGTCGGGCTCGGGGAGGTAGTCGAGGCGGCGGGCGTCGCGGATCGTGATGGTGGTGGGAAACTCACGATTGCGGAGACAGTCGAAGAACAGGAACGCCGGCACGTACCCGCTCACCGCCTTGGCCTTGAACCCGGTCAGCGGGCCCAGGAATCGGTTCACGTCTGCCAGCCTGGGAACCTGATCCGGGTTCAGGCACAGGTTCTCGATGCCCTTCAGGAAATGCGGGTTGGCGTACTCCCGCCAGCGTGGGAGCATCCTGCGGTAGAGTCCGCGCCACGCGTCGTGGTTCGCCTCGCTGTAGAGCTCGTACGGCTGATGGATGTAGAGCTCGCCGTTCTGCACCGCGCGCTCGATGAACGGGGCCTTGGTCGTGGTCAGGCCTCCGTCTTCCTCCATCGTCCGGGCTTCGGTGCCGGCCATGCTACGACTTGACCTTGTAGCGCCAGCCGTTAATCCCGTTGCCCGTGCCGGCCACCGTGACGTCCTGCGTGGCGCCCGAAGCCAGCGCCGGCACGGTCACGTCCTGGGTGGCCACGACGCTGCCGTTCGCGCCCAGCAGCTCGAACGTGAGGTTCACCGGCACTGCCTTGACCGGCGCATCCTTCGCGTCGCGGGCATCACGGCCGGTCGCCTGCAGGGTAATCTTGATGTCCGTCGGGCTGATCGAGATGTTCTTGGTCTCCAGCTTGGCCGGGAGTCCCCGTCGTCGCGACACGAGTGCGACCTGCTTGTCCAGCTGCTTGGTCTCCCGATAGCCTTGCTCCAGCAGTTGCAGGGCGATCTCGTTCATCGGCTCGAGCTGGACCAGCGGCTCCGCCGCCTCGACCAGCTTGGGGCCGTTCTTGGCCTTGAAGTACGCCGTCGCCTGATTGAGCAGCGCGTCGTGATTGAACGGCTGCTTGGCATAGGCCTGCCCGAACAGGTCCGCCGCCTCGGGGAACTTGTTGGCGTTGAAGGCAGCGACTCCCTTCTCCACCAGCGCCGAGGCATCGCCACCCGCGACGGCGCAGGGCGGCAGGTTCTGCTCCTTCTCGATCGCCTGGGCCTTGTCGGCCTGACTGGCGCCGCAGTAGGCGCTGTGCAGCGCCTTGCCCGCGGTCGTGTCCTTGGGAACCGCCTTCCGGTATTCCTCGAGCGTCGTAATGGCCTCGTCGTAGCGCTTCGCCCGGGCCAGCACGATCCCGAGGTTGACCATCGCGAACTTGTGCTCGTCCGCGAAGACCGTGTCTTTCGCCGCGATCTCGGCCGCCTGCTTGAAGTAGGCTGCGGCGCTGTCGTTCTGCGTCTGGTTGGCGTAGAGCACGCCGAGGTTGATGAAGGCGGAGGGGCTCCCGCGGTAGATCGTGTTGGCCTGCTGGAAGAGGACCCGGGCGGAGTCGGTGCTGTTCGCGTTCGCGAATGCGATGCCGTCGTTCACCAGCGGCGTCCAGGCCATTTGCCGCCACCGTTCCGTCTCGCCCTTGCAGTCCGGCGCCAGCTTCTCCGCCCGCCCGAACGCGCTGTCCGCCCCCACGATGTCTCCCGCATAGAGATCGGCCCGGCCGAGATAGATCCACCCAGCCGGGTTGTTGCTCTCATCTCCGCTCTGGACGATCTGCTGCAGCTTCTGCCGCACGGCGTCGATCTGGGCCGTGCGCTTGGTCGGGTCGCTCTGGCCCGCCGCTCCCCGGAGATCGCTGGCGAGGTCGTTGACCTTGCCGCCGCCTACCGCGGCCCTGCAGGCGGGCGGAAGAACGTTCTTCAGCTTGGCCAGGGCCTTGGTGACTCGGTCACTGGCTTGGGCCTGACTTGCCACCTTCGATGCGGTCGCGGCAAGCGACAGCACGAGGACCGGGAGGAACACCGTCATTCGGGTCACGCGTCAGGACTCCTTGGTCGTGGGTGACTCCCCAGCGGCATGGGTCGCCACCAGGGCGAGGGCGCGGGCTTGCAGCTCCCTTGCCAGCTCGTGAGCGGGGCGGCCCGAGCGTCGGGCCGCCGCCGCGACATCATCGTATTCCGGCTTGGCCCGCGGCCCGTCAGGCCCGTCCAGCACCTTGACCCGAACCGAGCCGCCGTGCGATTCGAGCCGGAGCTCGTGCCGTGGCAGGGTGACGCGCTCCACCAGGTCGCGACGCACGCCCGCCGTGGTGCTGTGCCGGAAGAATGCCTCCGTCACCCGGTCCGCATCCGCCGCGGCCGAGACCGCCTCGACCCGGAACCCGGTGCGGCCCTTTTTCATCTGCGTGGACCAGACCTGTACGTCCAGCGCGCCGGCCGCCATCAGCGCCTCCCGCAGTGGATCGAGGTATTCCGGGCTCAGGTCGTCCAGATCTGTGGCCAGCACGACGACCTCGCCCGCTTCCCGGGCCGGCTCGGCGATGACCAGCCGCAGCGCGTTGGGATACGCTTCCGGATCCCGGCTGCCGGCTCCCCAGTTGCCGGCGGACACGGGGCGCCAGCGGGCCGGCGGCGCTCCGGCCGAGAGCGCCTGCAACAGAGCGGCCCCGGTGGGGGTAGTCGCCTCGCCGGTTACCGGACCGTTCGGCGCCACCTCGATACCCTCGAGCAAGAGCGCCGTCGCCGGGGTGGGAACGGGGAGCACGCCGTGCGCTGCCCGGACCCACCCCTGCCCCACGGCAACGGGCCGATGATACACCCGGTCCAGGCCCAGTTGCTCGAAGCCCTCGACTCCGCCCACGATGTCCACCAGCGCATCCAGCGCCCCGACTTCGTGCAGCGCCACCGAATCCGCCGGCACGCCGTGCACCTTGCCCTCCGCCTCACCCAGCAGGCGGAAGGCGCGGGTGGCGCGCTCCTTTACCCAGGGCGACAGGGGCGCCCGCTCGATCATCGCGATGAGATCTCCCACGTGCCGGTGGGGTCCGTCCTCGTGTCCGTGGCTGTGCCGCTCGGCGTGAGTGTGATCGTGGAGGGGGACATCGCCGGGGCCTTCGATCCGGCCGCCGGGAAGTCGGACGTCCACCTTGATCGACCCGACCCCGCAGCGGGTTACCCGGCGGACCTCGATCCCGACCTCGGGGATGCCGAGGCGGGCGGGTAGCCCGGTCAACCAGGCCTCGGGCGCGCCGGCGGCCACCAGCGCGCCCAGGAGCATGTCGCCGCTGATGCCCGCGGGCGGATCGAGAATTGCGAAACGGCTGTTCCGCATAGACTTAGAATATCGCTCCGAGCTGCCCCCGAGGCAAATGTCAAACCCGCCTTGCGCACATGGCCTGGACCGTGGACCCTTGTAGGCCGGGCAGCGGAGGGGGCCGAGTGGACCAGATCGAGGGCCAAAAACGGGTGGTGATCGAGGCCGTCGAGCCCGAGATCGACGGCGGGCGGTTTCCGGTCAAACGGGTCTGCGGGGAGAGAGTGGTGGTCGAGGCGGACGTGTTTGCCGACGGCCACGACCAGCTCGACTGCCGCCTGCTCTACCAGCGGGAAGCCGACGCCGAATGGCAGGCCGTGCCCATGACGGCTCTGGGAAACGACCGCTGGCGGGCCGAGTTTCTCGTGTCCGAGGTCGGCCGGTACCGGTACACCATCGAGGGCTGGGTCAGCCGATTCCGCACCTGGCGAACCGATCTGCGGAAGCGCCTGGAAGCGGGCCAGGACCTCCGGGCGGATCTCCTGATCGGCGCCGACCTGATCGAGGACGGCGCTGGCCGGGCCCCGGCGGCGGAGGCCAAGCGGCTCCGCGCCTGGGCCAAGCAGCTTAGGGAGCCGGCAGAGGGGGCCTCCCAAGGGGCCGTCGCGCTGGACGACGCGCTCTCCGAGCTGGCCCTGCGCCATCCCGACCGGACCCTGTCTACCCGGTACGAGCGCGAGCTGGTCGTGGTGGTGGACCGCGAGCGGGCCCGCTTCTCCACCTGGTACGAGGTGTTCCCCCGATCCTGTGCCCCCGAGCCGGGGCGCCACGGAACCTTTCGCGACTGCGAGGCCTGGCTTCCTTACATCGCGGGCATGGGGTTCGACGTGCTGTACCTCCCCCCCGTTCACCCGATCGGGACGGCCTTCCGAAAGGGCAAGAACAACACCGAGACCGCGGGGCCCGACGACGTGGGCAGCCCGTGGGCGATCGGCGCGGCCGAAGGGGGCCACACTGCCATCCACCCGCCGCTCGGGACCTTGGAAGACTTTCGCCGGCTGGTCGCGCGGGCCCGGGAGGCGGGTCTCGAAGTCGCGCTGGACATCGCCTTCCAATGCTCTCCCGACCATCCCTGGGTACGCGAGCATCCGGAGTGGTTCCGGCGGAGGCCCGACGGCACCATCCAGTATGCGGAGAATCCGCCGAAGAAATACCAGGACATCTACCCGCTCGACTTCGAGACGTCCGAGTGGCGCGCCCTGTGGGAAGCCCTGCGGGGGGTTTTCCTGCTCTGGATCGAGCGGGAGGTGCGCATCTTCCGGGTGGACAACCCGCACACCAAGGCATTCGCGTTCTGGGAATGGGTGATCCAGGACCTGAAGTCCCGCTATCCCGATGTCCTGTTCCTCGCCGAGGCGTTCACTCGGCCCAAGGTGATGTATCGGCTGGCAAAGCTCGGGTTCTCCCAGTCCTACACATATTTCACCTGGCGGAACACCAAGGCGGAGCTGACCGACTACTTCACCGAGCTGACCACCACCAAAGTGAAGCAGTTTTTTCGGCCCAATCTCTGGCCCAACACGCCGGACATCCTGCCCGAGTTCCTCCAGGTAGGCGGCCGCCCCGCGTTCGCGATCCGGCTGGTGCTGGCCGGGACCCTGGGCGCGAGCTATGGGATCTACGGCCCCGCCTTCGAGCTGGGTGAGAACGTGCCGCGCGCTCCGGGAAGCGAGGAGTACTTGAACTCCGAGAAATACGAGCTCAAGCATCGGGACCTCGATGACCCGGCCAGTCTGCGTCCGCTGATCACGACCTTGAACCGCGCCCGCCGGGAGCATCCGGCCCTGCAGCGGGACCACACGCTCCGATTCCATTCGACCGACAACCCCCTCCTGCTCTGCTACAGCAAGACGGCGGACGAGGGCGACACCGTCATCGTGGTGGTGAACCTCGATCCGTTCCACCGGCAGGCCGGCGCAGTGGAGCTGGACCTCGAGAGCCTTGGCCTGTCGCCCGACCAGGCCTTCGAGGCCGACGATCTGCTCACCGGCAGCCGCTTCCTCTGGCAGGGCCCCCGAAACTTCGTCGAGCTCGAGCCCTCGACCCTCCCGGCCCACCTGCTTCGGGTGCGCCGCCGAGTGCGCACCGAGCGCGACTTCGACTACTTCGCATGAGCTGGAGCCCCCTGCCCCAATGGTGAAGCGACCCGGCAGCGCCACCGATCCGCTCTGGTACCAGGACGCCATCATCTACGAGCTGCATGTCAAGGCGTTTCTCGACAGCAACAACGACGGGATCGGCGACTTCGCCGGACTGGTGCAGAAGCTCGACTATCTCCAGGACGTCGGCATCACCTGCATCTGGCTCCTGCCGTTCTTTCCGTCGCCGCTGCGGGACGACGGGTACGATATCGCGGATTACCTGAGCGTCCACCCGAGCTACGGCACGCTGGAGGATTTCCAGGCCTTTCTCCAGGCGGCCCACGCGCGGGGGCTTCAGGTCGTCATCGAGCTGGTGGTCAACCACACCTCCGACCAGCACCCCTGGTTCGTCCGGGCCCGCGAGGCCCCGGCCGGCTCTCCGGAACGCGACTTCTACGTCTGGAGTGACACCGACCAGAAGTACGCCGGCGTCCGCATCATCTTTACCGATACCGAGAAGTCCAACTGGACCTGGGATCCGGTGGCCAAGGCCTACTACTGGCACCGGTTCTTCTCGCACCAGCCCGATCTCAATTACGACAACCCTGCCGTCGTCGAGGAGATCGCCAAGGTCCTGCGGTACTGGCTCGACATGGGTGTCGACGGGGTGCGGCTGGACGCGATTCCCTACCTGCTGGAGCGGGAGGGGACCAACTGCGAGAATCTTCCCGAGACTCACGAAATCATCAAGAAGATCCGGCGGGAGATGGACCAGTATGCCAACCGGATGATCCTGGCCGAGGCGAACCAGTGGCCCACCGACGTACGGCCCTATTTCGGCGACGGCGACGAGTGCCACATGGCGTTCCACTTCCCGCTGATGCCGCGGATCTTTATGGCGCTCAGGCTGGAGGACCGCTTCCCGATCGTGGACATCATGGCGCAGACGCCGCCCATCCCGTCGATCTGCCAGTGGGCGCTCTTTCTCCGTAACCACGACGAGCTCACCCTCGAGATGGTGACCGCCGACGAGCGGGATTACATGTACTTCGCCTACAGCGCCGACCCGCGGATGCGACTCAATCTGGGGATTCGGCGCCGGCTGTCGCCGCTGCTGGACCACAATCCGCGACGGATCGAGCTCCTCAACAGCCTGCTGCTCTCCTTTCCCGGGACGCCGATCGTCTACTATGGGGACGAGATCGGCATGGGCGACAACATCTACCTGGGCGACCGCAACGGAGTCCGCACTCCGATGCAGTGGAACGGCGATCGGAACGCCGGCTTCTCCCGAGCCACGCCCGGCCGACTCTACAGCCCGGTCGTCATGGACCCGATCTACGGCTACGAAGTGGTCAACGTCGAGGCCCAGCAGGCGGATCCGTCGTCGCTCCTCAACTGGACCCGGAACATGATCGCGCTCCGGAAGCTGTTCCGGGTATTCGGACGGGGGACACTCGAGTTCCTGCACCCCACCAACCGGAAGGTGCTGGCGTACATCCGGCGGTACGAGACCGAGCAGGTGCTGTGCGTGGCCAACCTCTCCCGGTTCGCCCAGCCGGTCGAGCTCGATCTCTCAGCCTACGAGGGCATGCTGCCGGTGGAGATGCTGGGCTATGTGGAGTTCCCCGCCATCCGGCGGGAGCCCTATCCGCTGACGCTGGGCCCCTACGGGTTTCTCTGGTTCGAGCTCCACGGCGAGCCGCAATCGATTGCGGCGCGCACCTCCCAGACCCTGGAGGCGGAGACTCCGCTCGAGGTCTCAGCCGGGTGGGAGGGACTCTTCGAGGGCCTCGAGACCGGCCGGCTCACGACCCGGGTCCTGCCCCGCTTCCTCTCCACCCAGCGCTGGTTCGGTGGCAAGTCGAGGCATATTCAGGAGGCACACATCGAGGACTGGGGCCTGGTCTCCGACTCCGACTCGGCCCTGGTGCTCCTGCGGGTGGAGTATGAGGAAGCCGAACTCGAGCGCTACGTGTTGCCGCTCGCCATGAGCTTCGGGTCCGCGGCCGATGCCGTACTTGCCGCCGCGCCGGCGTCCGTCATCTGCGCCCTCGTCCGCGGCCAGCAGGCGGGCATCCTGCACGACGCGCTGACTGACGACGGGACCTGCGTGGCGCTGCTCGGCTGCATCGAGACGGAAGCGCGGCTGCCGACCCACCACGGTACGATCCGGGGGGCCCGGGGGCTCGCCTTCGAGTCCGCCCGCGGGCCGTCGACGACCGCCCTGCCCCCCCGCCGCAGTGCCGCCGAGCAGAGCAACACCTCGGTCTTCTTTGCCGACCGGCTCATTCTCAAGCTGTTCCGGCGGCACCAGGTGGGGATCAATCCCGAATGCGAGCTCGACCGCTTCCTCACCGAGCGGGCCCACTTCACCCACGTGCCGCCCTTTGCCGGCTCGCTCGAGTACGAGCACGACGGCCAGGGGGGAACACTCGGCGTCCTCCAGGGGGTAGTCGCGAGCGAGGGTGACGGATGGACCGGCGCGCTGGAGGAGCTGGAACGCTATTACGAGGCCTGTGCCCCGAAGACGTTTCCCACCGGCACGCCCGATCCACGCGAGTATGTAGGGATCTATCTCGATGCCGCGACGACGCTGGGCCGGCGCACCGGCGAGCTGCATCTGGCTCTCGCCTCGGCCAACGATGACCCTGCCCTTGCGCCCGAGCCGTTGACCCCCGACGATATCGGCCGGCTGGCCATCGAGTTTCACGACCGGGCGGCCCGGGCCTTCGACCGGCTCAAGGACAACCTTCCCCGGCTCCCGGACGAGGCCGTCGAGGACGCGGGGCTCGTGCTGCGGCGCCGGCGCGAGATGCTGACCCGGCTTCGTGAGCTGGATCGCGGCATCGGCGGGCGTCGCATCCGGGTCCACGGTGACTACCACCTCGGCCAGCTGCTGCGGGTCAAGGGCGATTACGTCATCCTCGACTTCGAGGGGGAGCCGATGCGCTCGCTCGACGAGCGCCGGGTCAAGCATTCCCCCCTGCGGGATGTCGCCGGTATGCTCCGATCGTTCAACTACGCAGCCTACGCCGCACTGTTGGGGTATACTGCGCGCCGTCCCGTGGAAGTCGAGCGGTTGGAGCCCTGGGCGCGGCTCTGGGAGGCATCCACCAGCGCCGCTTTCCGCCGCGCGTATCGCGAAGCCATGGTGGGCAAAGACCTTCTTCCGACTACCGAAGGGGGAGTCACCGCGCTGCTCGATGCCTACCTGATCGACAAGGCGTTGTACGAGCTGCTGTACGAGCTGGACAACCGGCCCACCTGGGTGCGGATCCCGCTCTGGGGGCTGCTGTCGTAGCCGCGCCGCGCGGAGCGTTGAATGGCCGACCTTGAGACGCTGTCGCCCGAGTTGAAAGAACGCCTGGCCCAGCTGGGGCAGGTGGAGATCGTGGTCGCCGTGCCTGGCGTCACGACCGGCGACGCGTTGCGGGTTACGATTGGCCGGGTCCGCGCCGCGCTCAACGGGGTCGGCGCGTCTCCCAAGACCGTCCTGGTCCACCCCGACGGCGCGATGGTCGAGCCCGGGTCGGCCGACGGCCAACCCGCACTGCTCCCATTCCCCATCACCCCGGTCGATCGCTTCCCCGGCGCTGGTGAGAGCCTGAGCGAGGCATACCGCACGGTATTCCTCGCCAGTAACCGGCTCGGCGCTCGAGCCTGCGTGATGGTGGGGTCCGACCCCACCACGCTCTCGCCGGAGGCGCTGCAGCGGCTGGTGCAGCCCATCGTCGAGCAGGAGTTCGACCTAGTCACGCCCTGTTACCTCCGCCGCCGGTTCGACGCCCTCCTGAACAGCTCCGTCCTCGCGCCGCTCAGCCGGGCGCTCTACGGGAAGCGGCTGCGGTTTCCGGTGGGCGCCGACTTCGGCTTTTCCGCGCGACTGGTCGAGCGCCAGCTGCAGCCGGTAGCCGACCGCGGCGCCATGCCGGTCTGGTTTGCCAGCGACGCCGCCTGCGGGGGCTTCAAGATCGGGCAAGCCCAGCTGGGCGTCCCGGTGCCGGTGCAGAGGGACCCTCCGGACGTAAGCGCCGCCGTGGCTCAGCTTCTCGGTCCCCTCTTCCAGGATGTCGAGCGGAACGCCGCCTGTTGGCAAAAGATCCGGGCATCCCAGCCGGTGCCGACCTTCGGCCCGGCCGCCGCGGGAACGGACGAGGCCGCTGCGGTGGAGGTGAGCCGCTTGATCGAGGCGTTTCGGCTCGGCTACCGGAACCTGCAGGACATCTGGGGCGTGGTGCTTCCGCCGGCGACCCTCGTCGAGCTCAAGCGGCTCACCCAGCTCTCGCCCGATGCGTTCCGGCTCTCGGACGACATCTGGGCGCGGATCGTCTACGATTTTGCCCTGGCCTTCCGGCTCCGCGTGATGAGCCGGGACCACGTGCTCGGCGCCATGACGCCGCTCTATCGAGCCTGGGTCGCGTCGTATGCTACCGAGGTCCGGACGGCGAGCCCGCCGGCGGTCGAGCAGAGACTCGAGCGGCTGGGAGCCGCGTTCGAGGCCCAGAAACCCTATTTCGTGTCCCGATGGCGATGGCCGGATCGCTTCAATCCGTGACGGTGATGCGGAGGAACGCCCCATGTGGGAGCAAGTCCAGCAAGCTCTGAATCAGTCGTCCGATCGCGTGATCGCGGGCCTCGCGAATCTGCTGCCAGGCCTGGTCGCCCTGATCGTCGCCCTGGTCGTGTCATCCGTCGGCGCCTGGGTCCTCGCCTTCTTGCTTCGGCGATTCCTGCGAAGCATCCACTTCGACGAGCGGCTCGAAGGCTGGGGGCTCTCCGGTCTGGCTGACTGGTCACCCAACAAGAGTCCCAGCCTCCTGGTGACCCGGACGGTGTCGTGGCTGATCGTCCTGATCGGCTTTCTCGTCGGCGTTGCGGCATTCGATGCGGCCATCACGTCGGAGATCGCCATGCGGCTCTTCCGCTACCTGCCTAACGTAGTGGCGGCGGTCGCCCTGTTCCTGGTCGGCAACGTCTTCGCGCGCTTTCTCGCCCGCGGGGTGCTCATCGGCGCCGTGAATCACAACCTGCAATACGCGCGGCTCCTGAGCCTCGGCGTCAAATGGCTGGTGCTGGTCCTGGCGGCAGCGATGGCGCTCGAGCACCTCGGCATCGGCGGCGGCATCGTGGAGCTGGCCTTCGCCATTCTGTTCGGCGGGATCGTACTGGCGCTGGCGCTGGCGGTGGGCCTCGGCTCGAAGGACCTCGTGAGCCGCTCGCTCGAGCGACAGGCCGACAAGGCGGCGGCTCCGGAAGAATCGCCGGAGCCGTTCCGCCACGTCTAGCGCACGACCTTACCCGCTCTTGAGGACGAGGCCGACGCGCCAGCCGAACAGCCGCTCGGGATCGATCCACGCCAGCTCCCCGCCGAACCACGGCTCGGGCGGGAGCAGCGGCAAGCGGCCGGTGGTTCGTTCCGGACTCGAAGCCGCGAGGAGAAAGGCTGCGGGGCACTCGCCGTAGCGCGCCAGACGCTCGGCGAGCCACCTCGATGAGGTCGCCGGCTCCGCCAGCACCACGGGGGTCCCCGGGAAAGCAGCGACCCGCGCTCCGAGCCCGGGGTTCTCCGAGACGACCGGCTCTGACCACCCGTATGCTCGACCGAAGAGTGCGGCGGCAGGCTCGAGGTCGCGGACGCCGATAACGACCTGGGCCACGCCGGCAACGTCGCCGCCCGAGGTGCTCTCGGAAGGCTTCACCCTGAGGTTTCGGGGCGTGCGGTCACTGATGGCGAAGGGCAGCGTCGCGCCTGGGGGTCCGTCGCCCGGAAACAGCAGCTCCCACGCTAGGGGAACACCGTCCGGGCGCACCCGCGTCATGGGGACCGGGCCACGGGTAACAACGCCGGCTCCCGCGAGACGCTCCTGCTCCCGAGCCAGATCGTCGGTCGCCACTGCCCACGCCGCCGGTCCGGCGTTGCCCCGGATCTGTCGATCCCAGAGCGGCGACGGAGCCCCCGGCTCGAGGGTCGAGATCAGCTCCAGGTACGACCCGTCGTCGAAGCCCAGCAGTGCCATATGGGTGACGCCGTTCGAGTGGGTGCCGCCGTAGTCGGTGGAAAGCCCGAGCTCGGCGAACCGGCGGCGCGCCGGCTCGAGCGCTGCGGCGGCGAGCGTGACATGGTCGATTCGGATGGATGCACCCTCTCCCCTCTCACCCCTCACCTCTTACCTCTCACCTGTACAGCCAC
Organism: Gemmatimonadales bacterium; assembly: GCA_035644115.1. GTDB lineage: Bacteria > Gemmatimonadota > Gemmatimonadetes > Gemmatimonadales > GWC2-71-9 > DASQPE01. The sequence continues at coordinate 9,603 of DASQPE010000028.1, read as the reverse complement.
CCCGCGCCGGTATTGAACAGCACCACTCGGTCGTCCGGAGCCAGGCTGCCCCGCGCCCGGAGCCGCGCGGCTCCCGCGAGTGTCGCCCCGCCCTCGGGGGAAAGATCCACCCCTTCGCGTCTCGACCCGATCCGCGCCTGCTCGGCCAGCTCCTCGTCGCTCACGGCCACGGCCCCCCCGCCGGTCTCACGAATGGCGCGCAGCATGAGCCGCCCACCGAGCGGATTGGGCACCCGGAGCCCGCTCGCGATGGTCCAGGGCTCGGCCCAGGGCTCGCACTGGTCCGCGGCAGCTTCGACTGCCCGGACCACCGGCGCGCATCCGGCCGACTGCACCGCGAACAGCCTGGGCGGCTTGCCCGTCACCCACCCAGCCGCAAGCAGCTGCTGAAAGGCGAGCCACATGCCGATGAGCCCGGTGCCGCCGCCGGCCGGATACACAATCGCGTCCGGCAACGTCCACCCCAGTTGTTCGGCAATCTCGAGGCCGAGCGTCTTCTTACCCTCGATGCGGTAGGGCTCGCGGAGCGTCGAGACGTCGAACGCGCCGGTCTGAGCCGAGAGCTCGCGGGCGGCTCGTCCGCAGTCGCCGATGTGGCCCTCGATGAGGCGGAGCTCGCCGCCGAACCCTTCGATTTGAGCGAGAATGGTCCTGGGCGTCGAGGTTGGAGCGAAGACCGTGGCCTGGCATGCGGCCCGCGCCGCATAGGCCGCGAGCGCGACCCCGGCGTTCCCGGCGGTCGGGATGACGAATCGCTCGGCTCCCGCCGCCACGGCCCGCGTGACCGCCATCGCGAGGCCGCGTGCCTTGAACGAGCCCGTGGGGTTGAGACTTTCGTCCTTGAGCCAGACCTGGCCGAGTCCGAGGTCGCGAGCGGTCCGGGGCAGGTCGAGCAGCGGCGTATTGCCCTCGCCCAGGGTGATCGGCGCCTCGTTCGGAGCCACCGGAAGGAACCGCTGGTGGCGCCACATGCCGTGCGGTGTCGGCCGCTTCCGCGAGCTCCCCGGCGGCGCCTCACCCGGCTCCCGTGCGTCGAGTGGATGCCGGCGCTCGGGATAGCGCACCAGCCAGGGCTGGCCGCAATCGGGGCAGACGGTCGGAAGACCCTCAGGATCGCCGGCTCGCGAGCATCCGGAGCACTCCAGTATCCAATCGATGCCACCGAGATCCCGCTGGGAATCTGTCGTCGCGCTATCCGGGCGGGTCATCGGGTGAGTCGCTCCTCCAGCTCGTCCAGGCTCCGCGGCCAGTCCTCGCGCAGGAGACGGGACAGCCCTCGGTCGGCCAGCAACCGGCCTCCGGTCTGGCAGGTGGGACAGTAGTTGGTCTCGTTGTCGGCGTATCGGATTCGCTGGACCGGCGTCCCGCAGACCGGGCACGGCTGACGGTACCGCCCGTGCACGGCCATGCCCTCGCGAAAGGCGGTCACGTTCTCCGGGAATTTCTCGCCTGCTTCGGCCCGGAGCCGCGTGGTCCACTCCTGCAACACCTGCTCGGTCGCCGCGTGGAGCCGAGTGACAGCCTCGTGGTCCAGCTTTTGGGTGAGCGCCAGCGGCGAGAGCCGCGCCCGGTGCAGGATCTCGTCCGAGTACGCGTTCCCGATCCCACTGAAGAGCCGGGGATCGGTGAGGGCGCGCTTGAGGGTGTGATTCTCGGATACGAGCCGCAGCCGGAAGTCCTCCAGCGAGCTGCCCAGCGGCTCGAGCCCGCCCCGCTCGAACGCCGCCAGCGCGCTTGCGCCCCGGATCAGATGGATCGAGGCTCGCCGCTTGCTCCCCGCCTCGGTCAGGATGAGGGTCCCGTTCGGGAAGTCGAGCGCCGCAAGCCCCATCCGTCCCGGCGGCTTGGCGCCCGGCGGCCGCCAGCGCAGCCGCCCCGCGATCATGAGATGGATCACGAGAAACAGGTCGCCTTCCAACACGACGACGAGCCTTTTCCCCATGCGGCGAAGGCCGGTAACGTGTCGGCCCGATGCCTCCTCGATCGGGGGCTCGACGGTGCGGAGCACGAAAGGGCTCAACACCCGCACTCGCTCCAGCACCTGGCCGACGACCCGCGGCTCGAGCGCCTCGAGATACACCACGACGTCCGGTAGCTCAGGCATCGTCCGGGCGACCGCGGCTCACGCCTTGACGCTCAGGTGCTCGAGGATCCGCTCCGCGAGGGCGGTGGAGAACCCGGGGACCGCGGCCAGCTCCTGGGCCGTCGCCGACCTGACGCCGGCCAGGCTGCCGAACCGCTCCAGCAGACGCCGGCGTCGCGCGGGACCCACGCCGGGGATGTCCAGCAGCTCCGACGTGATGGTGCGCTGGGTGCGGCGCTGCCGATTGTACGCCAGGCCGAAGCGGTGGGCTTCGTCCCGGGCCCGCTGCAGCAGTCGAAGCGAGGAGCTCCGGCGGGAAAGCCGGAGACTGTCCGACCGGCCGGGCAGGAACACTTCCTCTTCCCGCTTGGCGAGACTCACAATCGGGAGCTTGTCGAAGCCGAGCTCGCGGGCGGCGTCGAGCGCGGCGCCGAGCTGGCCCTTGCCGCCGTCGATGACCAGCAGGTCGGGCAGTGCGGTGCCCTCGTCCCTGCGGCGGGTGAGATACCGGGTGATCACCTCGTGGATCGCCGCGAAGTCGTCCTGCTGGCCCAGACCCTTGATCTTGAACTTCCGGTATTCGCTCTTTTTCGGGCGGCCGGCCTCGAACCACACCAGCGAGCCAACGGTGTCGCGCCCCTGGTTGTGGGAGATGTCCACGCACACCATGCTCCGAGGCACTACGCTGAGACCGAGGTCACGCCCCAGCCCGTACACCGGGTCTTCCGCCCGCTCTTCGGTCTCGAACGACTCGATCCGCAGACTCTCGAGCAGGTGCCGGGCATTCTGGTCGGCCAGCTCCCGCCAGCGGCTCGCGGTGCCGCGCTGCGGCACGGTCCAGTCGGTCTCCGGAAGAATCTCCCGCAGTGCGTCGAAGTCGTCCGGCGGAAACGGGAGGACGGCCCGGCGCGCCCGATTCTCCGCCGGCACGTAGTACCGCACCAGGAACGCGCTCAGGATCGCCTCGTCCGATTCTTCCTCGACCCCCTCCAGGAACGTGTGATCGCGGGAGATCACCCGCCCGTCGCGCACCCGGATGAGCACGCCCACGGCGTCGTCCCCGTCGCGGGCGTATCCGATGGTGTCGGCGTCGCCGGTGCCCATGAGCTCGACGCTCGACGGCTCCTCCAGGCGCTCCAGCCAGCGCAGCGCGTCCCGCAGGCGTGCCGCCCGCTCGAAGTCCTCCCGGTCGCTTGCCGCCAGCATGGCCTCCCGCACCTTCTGCCGGACGTCGTTGGTGCGGCCCTCGAGGAAATCCACCACGTCGTTCACCATGGCACGGTAGTCTTCCTGACTCTGCCAGCCCACGCAGGGGGCCTTGCACTTGCCGATGTGATAATCCAGGCAGGGCCGCTCCCGCCGCTCGCGCGGCAGGTCGTCGTGGCAGCTCCGCATGGTGTAGATGCGCCGGATGATGGCAAGTGTGCGCCGGAGCTGGGCCACGTCGGTATAGGGCCCGAAGTACTTGGCGCCTTCGATGTTCCGGCGCCGGGTCACCAGGACCCGGGGGAACGGCTCGCCCAGCGTGACGGCGATCGATGGGTAGCTCTTGTCGTCCTTGAGCCGGACGTTGAAGCGGGGACGGTACTCCTTGATCAGGTTGTTCTCGAGCAGCAGCGACTCGGCCTCGCGGCCGACGACGATGGTTTCGACGTCGGCGATCAGCCGGCGCAGCAGCTCGTCCTTCGGGCTGGCCCCGAAGTCCGCCGCGAAGTAGCTCCGCACCCGCGAGCTGAGACGCTTGGCCTTCCCGACGTACAACACTTCGCCCCGGGCGTCTTTCCAGAGATAGACTCCGGGCCCGTCCGGGAGGGTGTCCAGCTTGCGCGCGAGTGACTCGCTTGGTGTCGAATCGGTCATCGTCAAGTCGTCAGATGCAAACCGCAGAGGCGCAGAGGACACAGAGACGCCGGTGGGGGTGGTTCCCTGACAGGCTCTCTGCGCTCTCTGCGCCTCTGCGGTGAAAAAGCGTTTCTATGCCTGTCCCCGCAGGCCGCGGAGCCGCTGCCAGAACGCCCCCGCCTCCTCCACTCCCAGGGCCGACGCCGCTGAAAAATACACCCCCCCGTACACTCCGATCACGGCGACCGCGAGGCCAATCGGGTGGTTCCCGAGCGGCAGCCAGAGTGCCACCGCTCCGCCCGCGATCGCGGCGGCGCCCGCCGCCAGCCACAGGCGGCCGGCCAGGCGCGGGTCGAGCCCGGTGCGACCGACCCGCCGGTTGAGACCGCGCCTCAGCAACGCAAACTCCACCCACCCGGCGACGCCGGCGGAGGCGGTGAGTCCTGCGACCCCCCACCGCGCCGGCACGCCGAGAAGCCCCGGAAGCGGAATCGCCGCGAGATATCCCAGCGCGGTCGTCAGCACCACCCGCAGCACGGCGAACCGGAGCGGCGTCCGGGTGTCCCGCAACGCGTAGAAACCGGATGCATAGAGCCGCCCCATGGTCCCGGCCAACAGGCCGACCGATGAGCCTGCGAGAATTCCCCACACGTAAAAGCTGTCGCCCCGGGTAAACGCGCCCGACTGGAACAGCGCCGCTGCGAGCACCTGCCCCAGGGCCGCGAACGCCATCGCAGAGGGGACGACGTAAAAGGCGATCTGGCGCAGGCCGTTGTTCAGCCGGTTGCGGAGCTGGGCCGCGACCTCCGCCGGGTCCCCCGTCACGCTCGACATCGCCGGCAGCTCCGCTGCGGAAACCGACATCCCGAACAGGCTTACCGGGAGCGTGTAGAGCGTCTGAGCATAGGCCAGCGCGGCGACCGCGCCGGTCGGCAGCAGGCTGGCCAGCAGGGCATCGACGTAGGCGCTGATCTGCACCACGCCCCGGCTCAGGAGCGTGGGCACGAAATTGCGAATGACCGTTCGCACGCTCTCCGACGCCAGCCCGAGGGACGGCCGGAGTCCCCGTGCGACCGCGAGCACGGTGGGCAATTGGATGGCAAACTGGAGCCCGCTCCCGGCCACCGACGCCCATGCCGCCACCACGGCGAGTGAGTATTGTCCGGCCCCGCCGCCGGCAGCCACCAGCGCCGCGATGATGGCGGCGTTCCAGATGACCGGCGCGGCGTAGGACAGGAAGAACTTGCGATGACTGTTGAGAACCCCGAGGCACCAGGCCGACAGGACCAGGAGGCCGGCACCCGGGAAGAGGATCCGCACCAGCCGGATCGCCAGCAGCCGCTTCTCGCCTTCGAACCCTGGCGCGATCGCGTCGATCAGTACCGGAGTGGCGAGCACACCCGCCAGCACGAGCACGGCCATGGCGAGCGCCAGCGCCGATCCAATCGCGCCGGCCACTCGACCCGCCTCTTCCCGCTCGTCCCGCGCCAGCAGCGACGCGTACACCGGAATGAACGAGGCCGAGAGGGCGCCTTCGCCGAAGAGGTTCTGCAGGAAGTTGGGGATCCGGAACGCCGCGGCGAACGCATCCGCGGCATCCGACGTCGCGAGGAAGTGTGCCAGCACCCGCTGGCGGACCAGGCCGACGATCCGGCTCAGCAGGATGCCCGCGGCCACCGTCGCCGCCGGCCGCTGGGATCGCGCCGGCTTGGGACTCAGGGATTGGCCGGCGGCGGCAGGGTAGAGCGCGGGGGCGGCGACTCGAGCAGCCGGTGGAGGAATTGGCTCTCCTCCTCCAGGTTCCTGACCGCGCGGGTGAGATCGTCCACTTCGGCCTCGAGCAGGTCCACCTTCTTGGCCAGGTCCAGCACCGCGGGGGGAGCCTGCTCCGGACCTTCCAATCGCCGGGCCAGCGCCCGCCCGATGGGTGAATCGATCACGATGCCGACGATCGGGATCATCAGCGCCACCAGGAGGACCACCAGGACGATCCACATGGGCGGAGTCTACGCCGGATCAAAAGCGCCCTCAAGGGCGCCATGATACCAGGTACTGATGTCATCGAGCAGCTGTTCGAGCAGCGACGGCCCGTGCCGGGCGAGAAACGGCGCCACCGTGAGCACCCGCTCCTGCGGTTTGCCGTTCGGCCAGACAGCCGCCCGGGCGCGGGTGACCTGCCCCAGCTCGGTCTCTTCCCGCTTCTTCAGGTGATGCAGGAGCTTCTTTTCGACTTCGTGGGTCCCGGCCAGCGCCTGATTCTTGGTTCCCTGGACCAGCTTCTCGAGGGTAGGATCGACCTCGACTGCGGCCCGGCCGATCGTCTGATAGCCGCTCTCGATCGCCTCCCGGAGCGAGCCCAGGGCGCGCGTGGCGTCCTCCGGGAGACGAGAGCGAACCAGACGCGCCTCCAGCGGCCCGGGGGGCTGCATCAATTCGTCCAGCGCCACCCCGAACTTGTTCAGCACCCGCTCCACCTTGGGCTCCAGCACGATGCCTGACCAGCGGGGCAAGTCCCGCTGGGGAGTCACGCCGAGGCGACGGTAGATCGGCGGGGTGACGGTGAGATACCGCAGCTCAGCGGGCCCTCCCAGGTACGCCACGGTGGGCAGCAGGGCGCTCTCGATCACCGGACGGAGCAGCACGTTGGGAGAGAACCGCTGGGGCTCCCGTGCGGCGAGCGCCTCCAGCTGCTCGAGGTCGTACTCGGCCTTGCCCCGCCGAGTGGCGAACCGCGAGCCGTGTTGCATCAGCCGGTCCCGGCCCAACCGGCATTCCAGCATCACCAGAGTCGTCCCGATACCCACCGTCATGCCCGAATCGGTGCCCTCGGCGCTCAGCGATTCCATCCGCGCGGCGAGATCGGCCTCGAGCTCGGGCGCCTTGCGGAGTGCCTCCAGCAGGTGCTGCGCGGCGGCTCGCTTGACCGCCGCGTGGGTGCTGTCGAACACCAGGATCCCGTAGGGGGCCAGCAGCTCGGCCAGTGCCGCCCCGTAGCTCGAAGCCATTGTCGCCTCGGCCCGGAAGTGGCGACGAACCCATTCGAGCGTAGCATCGCGAAACTCCGAGGGCGGAAGGTCCCGTTCCAGCGCGGCCAGCGCCTCCACCACGGCCGGGCCCAGAGTCTCCCGATACATCGGTGTAAGCGGCGCGTCCGGCGCCCTGGCCGGCAGCCGCGCGCCGGTGACTACGCCATCCGGGTTCAACCACTCGGCATGACTCGCTTCGGCGAAGTCGTGGTCGTCGCCCGCTACCCAGAACAGGGGTACCACGGAGCGGCCCCATCGGCGCTCGAGCAACCTCGCCAGAGCGGCCGCCGACAGCGCCTTGTGGATCGTGAAGAGCGGACCGGTGAACAGCGCCGGCTGCTGGCCCGTGGTCACGACCAGGACACCCGGCTCCGACAGCCGCTTCTTGAGCTCCTCCCGACCCGGCGGGCTGATGACGGCGGGCAGCAGCGTGGGGTCGAACCCGCCCGGCCTCGGCTCCGGCGCCGGAAAGCCGAGCTCGATCGGCGTCGGCACGATGCGCAGAGTCACGCGACCTGGCCGAGAAGCAGGGTCCGGGGCGCTCCGGGGCGCAGGGGGCCGCCGTCGTAGTCGCCGAACCGATGCACGACCTGGACGCCCGCGTTCTGCAGGAGCGTTTCCAGCTCCGCCGGTGTGAACAGCCGCACCCGCTCTTGCAGCCGGCGGCCATCGGCGAGCTTGACCATCTTGGACACGAACCGGCCATCGGCCGAGATCTGGCGCTCGCCGGTCGTGCCGGGCGCGATGGCGCGGGGTCCCGGGACCAGGGTGTCGCGAACGGTCGCCGCGTGCAGAAAATCCAGCACGAACCACCCGCCCTGGCGCACCGTGTCCGCCATCTGTCGAAGGGCGAGCAGGTGCTCGTCGTCCCGATCGAAGTATCCGAAGCTGGTAAAGAGATTCACGGTGAGGTCCATCGAGCGGGAGCGAACCGGGAGCGCTCGCATGTCCGCTCGAACCAGGGGGGCGTTGGTCACCTGGCGGGCGCGGCGCAACAGGCTGGCCGACAGATCCACGCCGATGCAGCGGGCGCCGGCGGCCTCGATCGCGCGGGCGTGGCGCCCGGCTCCGCACCCGACATCGAGCACGCGCCACCCTGCCCGCCATGGCAGCAGCGACCGCAACAGCGCCACCGCGCGCTCGGCGTCGGCGTCATCGCGGTGGGCGTAAAGGTGGAGATACTCCTCGCCGAACCATTCCTCGAACCATTCGGCCATAAACTGCGTGAACAGTAAACAGTGAAAAGTGAACAGGCCCAGCCGCCCCACCCCTGTTCACTTTTCACTTTTCACTTTTCACGTCCCTTGTGGTACGGGTGCCCCTCCAGCATCGTGAACGCCCGATACAGCTGCTCCACCACCACAACCCGCGCGAGCTCGTGCGGCAGTGTCAGCGGCCCCAGGCTCCACCGCTCAGCCGCCTGTTCCAGCACCGCCGGGCCGAGCCCATGCGATCCGCCGAGCAGGAGCACCACGGGGCGAGCCCTTGTTCGCCAGGTCTCCAGCCGCCTCGCCAGCTCCCGGCTGCTCCAACCGGCGCCCTCCCTCGTCAGCGCGACCAGGGTCGCACCGGGGGGCGCCCGCTCGAGCAGCGCCGCGTCGTCCTTCCGCCGGGCGGCCGCGGCGGTTTCTTTGCCGGCCTCGCGAACCTCCCGCTCATCTACCCGCGCGTAGCGACGCAGCCGCCGGAGATAGTCGTCGCAGGCCTCGCGATAGTAGGGGCGGAGGCGGCCGACGGCGACGATCAGAAGGTCCATGGCCCCGAAAAGCGTAAACGGTAAACAGTGAACGGTGAACGGGGGTTTCCCTAACCCGGAGGCCCCCGTTTACCGTTACCGTTCACGCCGTTGCCTCAGGCATACATACCGCGCAACCGATGGACCGCCGCGACCCGTTCGATCGCGACCATGTACGCGGCGATCCGCAGGTTGATGCTGTGGCGGCCGGCCATGCCCGCGACGTCCTCGAACGAATGCATCATGATCCGCTCGAGCCGTTGGTTGACCGTGTCCTCGTCCCAGAAGTACCCGCCGCGATCCTGCACCCATTCGAAATAGCTCACGGTGACGCCACCGGCGTTCGCCAGGATATCGGGGATGACGAACACCCCCTTCTCTTCGAGGATCCGGTCGGCGCCCGCGCTGGTCGGTCCGTTGGCTCCCTCGCAGATGATGCGCGCTTTGATTGCGCCCGCGTTCTGGCTGGTGATCACGTTCTCCAGGGCGGCCGGCACCAGCACGTCGCAGTCGAGGGTGAGCAGGTCGTTGTTGGCGATGTGGTCGGCATTCTTGTACTCGCTGAGCACCCGGTGCTGCATGACGTAAGCCTGGAGCTCGCGAATCTTGAGCCCCTTCGGGTCGTACAGTCCGCCGGACTTGTCGCTCACGGCGACGACCTTCATCCCTTGCTCTTCCATGAACTGGGCGGCGAGGGAGCCCACGTTGCCGAACCCCTGCACTGCGACCCGGGTCCCCTCGACCGGGATCCCGAGCTTCTTGAGGGCCTCGCGGGTGACGATCATGCACCCACGGCCGGTGGCTTCGCGCCGCCCCAGCGACCCGCCCATCTCGACCGGCTTTCCGGTCACGACGGCGTTTACCGTGTGGCCTACGTGCATGGAGTAGGTGTCCATGACCCACGCCATGACCCGCTC
>DASQPE010000027.1:0-8419 GCA_035644115.1 Gemmatimonadales bacterium | reverse complement strand
CGGCTGCGGAAACCCGACCGGCGGGCCGTTTTCTTCTTATCACGCCGTGTATCAAGGTGTTTCACTGCGGGTCGATGCGTTGCGGTGTCCACGGACGTATAGCGGACGGCGTTCGTGCCGCCAGGACGGTCGGTTCACACCGTCGGCTTTTCCACGGACGGCCACGGACGGGCCGCGCTGGCGGCGTGTTTCCCGGCTTGACGCGCGGCGCCGAGTCGGGCGTGCATCCCTGTGTGCCCGCCGGCGCCCTGGGTGGTTTCCCGGGACGCGGGGCGGGACGGGGAAGGCGGATGCGTTGATGACCAAGGCGGTGCGGGAGAGCGTGACGATGGCCGGGCGGGCGGAGCGGGTCCGGGTTGCCCGGGTGTTCACGGCCGGGGTGCTCGGCCCGGGGCACCCGTGCGGGGACGACGCCGCGCTGCTGGTGAGCTGTTCAGCAACAGCATCCGGCACAGCGGCTCGGGCGCGGAGGGGAGACGATCGCGGTCCGGGCCGCCGGCGGCAGGTCAGGCCCTACACGGGGCTTTGGCACGGCACAGGTGGGCGAACTGCTACGGCGCGGTGAGAAGATACCGGGCTTCGGCCATTTCGTGTACCGGAGCGGCGACCCGCGCGCCGTCGTGCTGCTCGGCCTGGTCCGCCGCGCCGCGCCGAAGTCCGGGCAACTCGCGGTCGCCGAGGCCGGCTCGCCGAAGTCAGGCGAAAGTCGCTGCCCGAGCCGAACATCGACTTCGCCGTCGCGACCCTGGCCCGGGTGGCGGGCATGGTTCCCGGGGCCGGGGAGGCGGTATTCGCGGTCGCCCGCACGGCCAGCTGGATCGCCCACGCCCTCGAGGCCTACGCAGGCGGCGGTCCGCTACGTCCCCGCGCTGTCTACACCGGCCCGCCTGCGATCATCGACCCATGATGCCGTGGCCGTCTGTTACCGATTCGTGACCTAGCATCGCAGCGTGAGGCGTGATCTGAACGTCTCCCAGATATGGAAGCCGATCCGTCGGATGTCATCCGCAGCCCGGGGCCCTGGCCTGAGCGGGCCGGCTATGACCCGGCGGCCCAGATGACGGTCAACCCTGCTGAGTACGTGACCGAGTTGTTCCGGGCGCACCACCTGGAACTGGTCCGGCTGGCCGTGCTGATCGTGGGTGATCTGGCCACCGCCGAAGACGTGGTGCAGGACGCCTTCGAGCAGCTTCACCGGCGGTGGCGGACCCTGCGCAAGCAGTCGAGTGCTTTGGACTACGCGCGGTCCGCCGTGCTGAACGGCAGCCGGTCCGTGCTGCGCCGGCGGTCAGTCGCCCGCAGGCACGCGGCCCGGATCTCCGCGTCCAGTCATCAGGACGCCGACGCCGCCGTCGGTTTCGAGCAGCGCAGCGAGCTCATCGAGGCGTTCCGCAGGCTGCCCGCCAGGCAGCGCGAGGTACTCGCCCTGCGCTACTACGTGGACATGAGCGTGGCCGACGCAGCGGCCACGCTGCACATCAGCGAAGGCGCCGTCCGCTCGACCGCCTCCCGCGGCCTCGATGCGCTAGCCCGGATCCTCCCGTCCCGTTCCTCGAAGGAGGCGTGAGGCATGCCTGACCTCGAGAACCTGCTCCGCGAGGAGCTGCAGCACGAGGCCCAGAAGGTCCAGCCCGAACTGCTCAGGCCGCTCCAGGTCCCTACCCGACAGCCCAGTTGGCGTCCGCGCCTGCTCCCGTTCGCGGCTGCGGCCGCGGTGATCGCCATCATCACGGCGGGCGCGCTTGTCGCGGGCCTGACCGCGGCCCACAAGCCCGCCGCCCGCAAGCCCGCCGTCTCCGGATCAGCCCCGGCCAGCCTGCCGCGCTTCTACGTCACGACCAGCTCCAGCCCCGGCGGCCGCGGGATACAGGCGGTGGTCCGCGCGTCCGCCAGCGGGCAGGTCACCGGTACCGTCCCTGTGCCGTCGGCCCTCCCTGTGGAGTGGGCCGACTCTGGCGGTACCTTCGTCACCGCCGCCGCCGATGACCGCAGCTTCATCATCGGAGTCCAAGGAGGCCAGGCACCAACCAAAACCGGCTTGGACCTCCGCCTGTTCCGGTTCGCTATCTCCGATGCAGGTAAGCCCGGCCACCTGACCGAGCTGGCCGCCGCCCCGATGCGCAACGCGACCACGGAGGGCATCGCGCTGTCTCCCGACGGCAAGCTGCTCGCGGTCTCGCTGATGAGCGACTCCCCGGCGGGGGCCGTGGGCGCCATTCAGGTCCTCGACCTGGCCACCGGGGCCACCCGGACCTGGACCGCGCCGGCCCACAGCGTGTATATTCCCGGGCCGCCCTCCTGGGCGGACGGCAGCCGGGTAATCGCGTTCACCTGGCTGCGCTCCACCCAATCTGGCCTCATGTCCGCGCCGCGGGGAATCCGGCTGCTCGACACCGCCGCGCCAGGCGACAACCTGGTGGCGGGGACAGTGATCGTCCCGAGCGGCATGGTCGCCGCCGGTTCCATCGTGAGCGCGCTGATCACGCCCGACGGGCGCGATGTCATCGTGGTCACCTGGCGTGATCTGACTCCGCAGGCCAGTACCCACACCGTCATCGTGCAGTTCGCCGAGCTCCAGGCCGCCACCGGCAGGCTGGTCCGGCTGCTCTACACCCGGACGGAGCGGTACGACAAGGTCCGCTTCACCACCTTGCAGGACAGCCTCGGTGTGCTGTCGCTGGGGTCGCAGGGACGGTACGCCCTGGTCCAGGGCATCCAGTTCGGCTGGCTTGACGTCGGCGGCCCCGACTTGGGCCGGTTCACGCCGCTGCCCGCGGTCCCGGCCGGCCAGTACGTCGACTTTGCCGCCTGGTAACCGGGAGGTCATTCGCCGGTCGCGCCGTCGATCTGCTCACGGAGAAAGTCGGCGTGGCCGATATGCCGCGCGTACTCCTCGATCATGTGCAGGTAGATCAGCCGCAGCGACATCAGCTCGCCGTTGTGGGTGAACTCCTCGTCCAGTGACGCGTTGGCCTGTGGGTGCCGAGGTGTGTCCTGAACGCAAGGAGGGCCGATGTAGGACGGGTCCTTGATGCGGTGCTGCGCGGGAGATGAAGGATCTTGGCCCTTCGGAGTCGCCCTGCGGAGGGAGGCGAGCGCAAGCGAATCGTTGCTGACGTGTCGAAACCCACTCAGCTGACATCGAATCCGAGGTCTTTTGGCTACCTCGGGATGAGCCCGGCGGGTGTCCGCTTACTGGCCAGGCGGTGTCCGGCATGTAGACGACGCGAGCCCGGTCTACGGCTTCCGCGTAGAACAGGAGAAGGCGTGTCCCGATACTGCCCGGCCCGCTGGCGCGGGCGGGCGAGAGGGAGCGCTCCAAGCGGTGCTGATGCCGTGAGGGGCTGAGTACCGTCGCGGGACGCGCTGACGGACCGGCTTGTAGTAGCGCTGAGGCTCTTGTAATGAGGGCGGAGCGAATGGGCCGGGCCGTTCGTGGCTGTGTTCGTTCGATCAACCAGAAAGTTCTCTGGGAGGAGTCGCGTGGACGAGCTGAAGTCGCCGGGCAAGCCGTTTGAGATTTCTAAGCGGGCTGTCTGGGAGGCGTAGGAGAAAGTCAGGGCGAATAAGGGAGCGCCCGGAGTGGACGGGAGTCGGTCGCGGACTTCGAGAAGGATCTGAAGGGCAACCTGTACAAGATCTGGAATCGGATGTCGTCGGGGGACGTACTGCCCGCCGCCGGTGCGTGCGGTGGAGGTCGCGAAGGCACACGGGACGGGCACGAGAATCCTCGGTGTGCCTTCCGTGGCTGACCGGATCGCCCAGACGGTGGTGCCGGAGTGCTGGAAGAGAGAGCTGAGCGGCTCTTTCACCCGGACTCGTACGGGTACCGCCCGAAGCGTTCCGCGCTGGATGCGGTGGCTGCCTGCCGGCGGCGGTGCTGGGAGACGGACTGGGTGATCGATCTGGACATCGTTGAGGGCATAGCAGTCACTGATCGCGTCCCACGGGCCGACCTCGGTGTACTTCGGGTAGTGCCAGGCAGGCTCCAGGCCGGGGGAGAACCGGACGATCCCGTACGCGCCGACCGGCTCGTCGGTATCGGCTACTGGCGGAGAGCAGTTATTCGGATCGTGCGGTATTCCCTGGTGCGGGGGTTGCCTAGGTTAACTTTTAACCTTTTCCCTGGTCAGTGGCTGTTTCGGGGTTTGTGGCATGTCGGCTTCGCCTGGGAGAAGGTGGCGTGGCGCCGGCCCGGTGCTGGCTCCCTTGGGCCTGCCCGGGCCGGGGCCGCGCGTCTGATCTGCTCCGCGGTCGCGTGCTGATCGAGATGTACAACGCGCAGCTCATCGGAACCTGGCGCCGTCTCAAGGTGTGTCACAACGCGCGGTGCCACGAAGTGTTCTTCGACCAGTCCAAGAACAACAGTCGAACCTGGTTCGACACCGCCGACTGTGCCTACGCGCTCAACCTGCGCGCATACCGCGAACGGCGCAAGGCCGCGCGATTTTCTGACCTCAGCGAGCGCGATCCGGGCTGAGCGGCAGACACCCTCGACTAGAGACCCGTCGACATCGTCGCGATCACACTGTTCTCACCGGATTCTTGGCGGGGTGCGGTGACGATGTCGTGTCCGGAGCAGGACGATCCGCGGCTCCGCTCGAGTGCTGCGGGTCAGGGCTGGTCGCCCACGAGAGCGATTGCGCGCGTCTCGGGAACTCCCAGCATCAGCAGGCTCGTGATCGTCGCTGCTCGGGCGCCGAGGGTCCCGTTCGACAGGTCGCTGTCCGCGATGGCGAACACGACGCCGTAGGCAACCTGGCTCAGAATGCCCGCCGGCAGGTGCTGTGCGAACACGTCGCTGTCCTGGCCCCGTTTCACGAGGTCGGCGAGGAGCTCATCGACTGGCCCGAGCAGGCCGTGGATCGCCTCGCCGTACTCGCCACGGCGCAGCGCCAACAGCACTCGGTACCGGTGCGCCACCGGCCAGACGCGGGCGATGAATTCGACCCACGTCGCGTCCGCTTCTGCGTCGGAGGCGTTGACTTCGGTGAGCACGGCTGTCACCTCGGTGACGGCCCGTTCCGTGAGTGTCCGAACCAGGTCGAGGCGCGAGGGGAAATGGCCATAGACCGTGCGACGGACGACGCCGGCAGCGGAGGCGATGTCGCCCATTCCGGCGTCGGGGTTCTCTCCCAGCACATCGAGGGCGACGTCGAGGATGCGATCGCGTGTCTCGTTCATCGAGCGCACACGGGAGGACTCGGCGGGCACGACACCATTGTTGCACACCGGTGTGCAATGAAGTAGACTGCACACCAGTGTGCAACGGAGAGTTGTGCTGTGTTTCGAAGCTCAGGAGAAGAGAAGAAGGCAATGACCGCACCGACGCCGCCGACCTCGGCCCTCGTCCGCCCGTTCACCGTCTCGATCTCGGATTCGGAGATCGACGACGTGAAGCAGCGACTGGCCAGAACTCGATGGCCGGATCCGGAAACGGTGGGCGACTGGTCGCAAGGGGTTCGCGTAGAGAACGCCAGATCTCTGGTCGACTACTGGGAGCGCGGCTACGACTGGCGGCGCTTCGAGTCCGAGCTCAATCGCTTCCCCCAATTCCTGACCGAGATTGATGGGCTGGACATCCACTTCATCCACGTCAGGTCCAAGAATCCCAACGCGATGCCGCTGATACTCACGCACGGATGGCCGGGCTCGATCGTCGAGTTCCTGAAGCTGATCGGCCCGCTGACCGATCCGGTTTCGTTCGGAGGAGACGCCGCCGATTCATTCGACGTCGTCGTCCCGTCGCTCCCCGGGTTCGGGTTCTCCCAGAAGCCCACGGAGACCGGGTGGACTGTATCGCGCATCGCAAGCGCATGGGTGGAGCTGATGAAGCGTCTCGGCTACACGAGATGGGCCGCGCAAGGCGGCGATTGGGGTGCCGTCGTCACCACCGCCCTCGGGGCCATGCAACCTGAGGGGCTTCTCGGAATTCACCTGAACACCCAGTACGCCTTTCCCGCACAGATACCCGACACCTTGTCGCCCGAACAGCGCTACGCCGTGGAGACCCTCGCCCTCTACACCGGCGATCTCGGTGGGTCGAACCACCTTCAGGGCACGAAGCCGGAGACTGTCGGATTCGCCCTGGCGGACTCTCCCGCTGGTCAGGCAGCCTGGATCTACGACAAGTTCCAGTCCAAGACCGACAACCACGGGCTCGCCGAGGACGCCCTCAGCATCGACGACATGCTCGACGCGATATCCCTCTACTGGTTCACCAACAGCGCAGCGTCGTCCGGCCGCATCTACTGGGAGAACAAGTCGCGCACTCTCGCCGGCCCGAAGCTGACGCTTCCGGTCGCGGTGACCGTCTTCCCGAGGGACATCCCACGCCTGCCACGAAGCTGGATCGAAGACACCTACAGCAATCTGATCCACTACGGCGAGGCCGACAAGGGCGGGCACTTCGCGGCCTTGGAACAGCCCGAGATCCTGGTCAGCGAAATCCGCACCGGCCTGCGCACCCTTCGTTCCTGACGCCAACGCGCGAGCTCAGGAGCGCACGCATATCACTCGGGCTTCACTGAATCGACCAAAGGCGCTGGGGGTGCAGCATGCCTTACCAAAGGCGTGACGCATAACTGTCGCCGATGTCCTGATGCAGAACTGTTACCGATGTCCTGATGCATCGCCCGTACATGGCGCTCACGGCACCTCGTGCCCACATTTTCCCCACATTTCGCCCTGTGGGTGCCGATAATCCCGTCACAGCCGCTGAACTGGTGTCTTGTGCCGGATGAACGGCGGTCGGGTTGGGTATCTCGCTGCGCGAGGGCTTGAGGTCAGCTACCTGTGCTCCGTTTTGAAGCCCGACAGGGAATCGCCCAGGGCCGACCGACGTCGTTCAGTGGATGATGATCGGCGTGCTCGGGTAGAAGTCGTTGCAGGCGAAGATGTCCTTCTGACCGCCGAGCTGGAGTGACTGGCCGCGCTCGGCGAAGTCGCCGTGGGTACGGTTCGGGTCGTTTTCCGAGCTGGCGATCAGCTCCAGGTACCGCTCGATCGCGGGGACATCCTCCTGCTGGAGCAGGTGCTGGTTGTTGGCATAGCCGAGCCACGCCCCGGACACGCAGTCGGCCTGATTTTCGTGGATGAGCGTCTCCGCGTCCGTCTGCGGGGTTGGCACGCCCGCGTGCTGCTGCACATCGTGGCCGAACTCGTGGGCGATGCCGATGGCCGGGGCGACGTCGCCCGCCAGGCTGTAGAGCTGATAGGCCATGTGCTGGCCGATGTACACGTTGTCGTCGGCCGGGCAGAAGTTGTAGGCCGTTTCGTCGGCCAGGTGGCTGCCGGTCTGCGGGTCCCCGCACGCCTCCTCCATCTGGGCGCCGTTCGGGATGAAGTAGACGTGCGCGGGCAGCGGCAGCGGCTGCCAGGTGGTCTCGAAGAACTTGTCCACAATCGGCAGCACGTAAGCGAAGTAGGTCGCCATGGTGGACTCGCTGAAGCACCCCCGCAGCGACTTGGTCGGGCAGCTGAACCCTGGCGGTGGCTTGGCCGGCACGTCTGCTTGCTGCAGCAGGACAACGTCGCTGGCCGGCTGCGCGGCACTCGCCGCGCCGGTCTCGCCCCGGCTCGAGCTGGCCTGCGTGGAAGAAGGTGACGACGTGCTGACGATTCCGGCACAGCCCGCGAGGACGGGGAGCAGCGTGAGCAGCGCCGCGACGATAAGCGCGGGGCGCCCCGCCGCACGCGGCTCGATCCAGTTATGCGCCCGCATACGCGAGTCCCCCAACCAACCCATAAGCCAACTATCGGCGCTGTCCGCGTCGACGGGAATCCCGTTGGCCGAACGGTTACCGGGGCACGCCGAGCCGTTTCCCACGGCCGCCCCGAAGTCCCGCCGCCGGACGTCGAACCCGGTCACCGCCTAGCCGATGCGCATGCGCTGGATCTGGCTTGCGCTATCGAAGAAACAAGGTGATCTAGACCAGTCGTCACGGAGTACTTGCTCCGGGAAACACCTGGGCGTACTACCGCGAGCTCGCCGGCCGCGGCGCGACATACCAGCCCGCGCAGGATGTCTCCAACCGGGTTCGGTTCAACCTCGTCGCCTACCACCAGCAGGCGCAGGCCGTGCGGCACCGGATAGAAAGGTCCGGGCGTTGCTTCGAGAACCCCTCGGGTGTGAACTCGGGGCAGGAAGGTCAATGAAGGTCATTACGGCAGGTCCGCGGGCCTTGACCGGGCGGCTGGCCGGAATCGGGTGCGCTATACGATGGCCGGCAGGGCGTCGTCGCCGGTGCCCTCCCGAGCCGAACCGGAGCCACAACGATGCCTGATACCGCCTGGCGGTTGGCCGGCTTCGACACGACCGTGCCCAATGCGGCCCGTATGTATGACTTCCTGCTCGGTGGCAAGGAGAATTTCGCCAGCGACAGGGACGCGGTCGGCAAGCTTCTGGCGGTAGCACCGG
>DASQPE010000026.1:0-14963 GCA_035644115.1 Gemmatimonadales bacterium | reverse complement strand
CCGGCCGCGAGCCGCGCCAACGCCGACGGGTGATTCTCCAGGTTGGAGGTGTAGGCGAGGGTCGAGCAGCCGATGCTCGCCGCGGCCGCGACAGCGGCCGAGGGAGACCAGTCGATATTCAGATCACGCCTGAGCGCAACTGTGTGCGCGCGCTCCACCAGGTCCACGTCGCCATATGCGTCGACCGCGTGGACCCGGTAGCCGGCCCGCGCGGCAGATTCCGCCAAGCCTCGCGTCGACGCACCGACGATGAGGACTTCCCCGATCAGTTCAGCCATCCGGAGTCAGTCCCAGATTTCGTCGTGCCGTGTTCGGGCTGACGACGAAGAGGTAATCCAGGACGCTCCCCGCTGCGTGCCGCAGCCGCAGGGCTTCGACCACTGCGCGATGCCGCCCGCCGGCCAGGCCGTCGGCCAACAGGGCGGCTCCCTGGGCCCCCTGCTTCGCGGATTGGGCGAACCCGCGAAGCGGCACGACCGGCCGGAGCTTCGCCAGCCGGTCCACCAACACCTCATGCACGGCAGGATCGTCGACCCGCCGGCCGGAGAGCACGATCTCGAGCGCGCCCGGCGCCGAGCTGAGCATCTGGTGCACTGCTTTGAGCGCCCCTTCGAGAAAGCCTTCGATCGCGACCGCCCGGAGGTCCGGGCGGGCCGTTACGATGGACTCCACACCGCCGCCAAACAACAAAGCCTTGTCGACCCTGCCGGCCAGGAACGCGACCTCGCCGTCGAGCGCTCCAGCCGCTCGCCATCCCATTGGGCCGCTGGTGCCGCCGACCCCGTCTACGATCCGACCGTCCTGAACTGCGAGCGCCGCGGTGAACGCGCCCCCCAATTCGAGAAGAACCAGCGCCGCTTGCGCGACGGGCAATCCGAGCCGCTCCGCCTGGTCGGCAATCGCTAGCGCCGCCGCGCAGACCTTGTCCGCCGTACCCAGATCCACCCGATTCAGCTTCCGGTGCGGCGGCACCGTGTCGAGATGCGCCACACCGGGAAGGAACAGCACAGGCAGGTTTGCCGCGCTCAGGGTTCGGGTGAGGTGTCTAAGCCCGCCGATGCCGCCCTCAGTGCCGGGGCCTGCCAGGAAGGCCAGGCGCCAGTCTTCCTCAGTAGCACGATCGGCGGACACGAGGGGCAGGCCATAGCCCGAGGGGCCGGCTACCAGTTCCGGTTCGCCGGCCGAGCGAAGGTAGGCCGCGAACGCGTCGACGTCGGCCAGCGCCGCTTCCCTGGGCCAGGCGCGGTCGAGCACCACGCGCCCGTCGTCGAGCCCGCAGACGTCGATCGACATGGTGCCGGGGTCGATGCCGACCACCCGCGGCATCGTCCGGTCAGTACCGCCGCTCAGCGACGAGCAGCCGTGCCACTTCGGCGATCGTCTCCGCGTCGAGCACCAGGTCGTTGCGCTCGAACAGCTTGGCGATGCAAGCCTTGTGAAGCTTGGTCTTGAACCCGCCGACCCCGAACGCTCCGTAGACCTTCACCCCGTGCCGGTCGACCCCGGAGTCGTTCAACTCCACCCCTTCGATCCCGAGCGGCGGTACGGCGTTGAGATCGACGGCGACTTTCAGTGAGTCGCACCCGGTCCAGGCTGCCTTGGGCGCCATGAGCACTCCGGCCGGGCCGGAATTGAGCAGGATGCCCGCGCCATCGAGAACTTCGGCGCAGTGCCCCGGATCAGTCATCGTGCGCACGGCCACCTCGACCCCGAAGCGCTCGCCGATCGCGCGTCGGGCCCGATCGCCTTGCTCGGGTTTGCGTGACGTGATGGTCACGGTAGCGCCTCCCTTGGAGAGGAGGCCGGCGGCCCGCTGCCCGACCGGGCCGGTGCCGGCAAGGATCACAGCCGACTTGCCTCGGAGGTCGCCCACGGCCTGCTCGATGCGCACTACCGCCGCGACGGCCGTCGTGTTCGAGCCATTCGAGTCCAGCATGATCGAGACCTTGAACGGCGCGAACAGCGTATCCTGGGCGATCGCGAGCAGCTGCTCGCCGGCCGACATGTTGTTCCCACCGATCCAGACCGCGGTGTTCTTCAGGTCTTTGGGCGCGCGGGTGAAAATGCAGCCGTGGATCAGGTCGCGCACATCGCCTTCGGTGACGCCGCCATAGCTCATGATCACGTCGGCGCCGGCGTCATACGCGACCACCTGGTCGAACACGCTGGGGAGTCGGGAGGTGTCGAGCTGAAGCAAGACCTTGCGCATCGCGGCTTGGGGCTCCGTGCGAGAGAAACGTGGAGAAACGACGAGGGGCCGCCCCACCTCGGGCCGCCCCTCGTTGGATCGTCGGTCTACGCCTGGTCCGTGATCAGCCCTCGGCGCCGCTTGCGAACGGATGGCGCGCGGCCTTGTACTTCGCGAGCACCTCGTCCACCGTCGGCTTGCCCGCCAAGGCCCGCTGGATCGACTCCTTCACAGCCTGGTAGTTGAAGTCGTAGATCTTCTTGTCGTCCTGGGCCAGCCAGTGAATGAACACACCGACGAGGATACAGTAGTCGTTCGCCTTGTCCTTCGGGATCACGCCGGACGCGACGCTGTCCATGACGGCGCGGGCAACCGCCGCCTGGGCCGGGCCGAACATCTGCACCGCCTGCTTGGCGCCTTTGATCGTGACCTTGTTGAAGAGGACGGTGTCGGGCTTGGCCGGGAGATTCGGGGTTACCACGGCGAGCAGATGGTTGAACCCATCGGTGTTGGTGGAGAGGGCCTGGACGAACGCTGCGCCTGCGGGACCGGCCTTGGACCCGATGATCAGGTCGATGTGGGCGATCTCATTGCCGTCGCCTACCAGGGACTCGCCCAGGAAGAAATCCGCGGCCATAGCTGCCTCCGTTGTCGGTTTAAAAAGGTGCGAGAAGAAGTCGCGAAGCATGGCTCAATCCGGGCGCGATCAGTGATGGGGCGCAGGAGCAGCGACTTGCCGGCGAACCGGAAATACGTCGCAGTCCCGCCGAGGCGGGTAGCTCTTCACAGGAACTGGTCCACGCGACAAAAGCGGCCCCTAGTATGGTCTTGGCCTGCTACCCTGTCAAGCAGAGCGGGCTCGCCGCACTCCCGCTGAGCCCACTCGCTTAACGGCGCCTCGAGCCGGGCGTCCTCTTGCCGGGACAATCAAGCCGGGCGCCGACAACCTATCTCGCCTTGCTCCAACAACTTGAGTATTGGCACGTCGCTGGCAAATCAGACTGTGCGGGGTAGCAAGCCCTTTTTCCCGAGGATCATATGAAAGCCAGCGTGGTGATGGGCGGCCTCGCCTTCGGTATCCTGCTCGCGGCCGGGCCGGCGCACGCGCAGGTCGTTCAGGCCGCGGTGGTGATTCGGAGCGGCCCGGTGATCGGCCACGTCGTGGTCGCCCGGCCCCGAGCCGCCGTGGTCTATCGGGAACCACCCCGCCAGGTCATGGTCTACCGCTATGCGCCCCGGGCGGTCTTGGTCGAGCGGGTTTACCTGCCGCGGGGCCGGACTTACGGATGGTGGAGGGGCCGCGGCTACCGCCCGGTGGTCGTCTACTACGACGGCGGACGCTACTACAACCGATGGTTTGACGGCCGAGGCGTACGCCGGATCGAAGTCTTCGAGCGCGGCGGTCACTACTATCGATGGGGCGACTGACCTTCACCATGCGCCCTTCCGGGCGCGCGATCTCCCAGATCCGGGTTAGTCGTTTCCGACTTCGAATGCCCCCGCAATCGCGGGGGCATTCGATTTGGTTTCGGGTCACTCCCTCCCGCTCCGGCACTGCCTATCTTCCCGTCGATGCACCCTGCCCGTAATCACCTTCTCCCGCCCGACCCCGAGGCGTATCGCAAGGCCGCTCATCCGCGCGGACGGGTCATTGTCATCGCCCCGACCCGGGCCGCGTGTGAGACGATCGAGCTGGCGCTCGCGCTTCGGATCGACACGGTGCTCGAGCGGGAGCATGGGGACGAGCTCCGCGCGTGGGCTCGCGGCGGAAAAGGGTTCGGGATCGTGGCCGGCACCGGGGTCGGCAAGACGCTCGGCATCCGTCCGATTGCCGAGACGATCCTCCAGGAGCCGCTGCGGGTCGGAGTGGTGAATCGGGAGCGCGAGGCTACTCCCGAGACCCCCGGCTGGAATGTTGTCATCGTCACCACCGGCATCGCACGCCGCTGGTTTGAAGATGACCTCATCGGGCCGGACGACACCCTGGTCGTGGACGAGATTCACCAGACCTCGGCCGAGCTCGAGCTCTGCCTCGCGCTCGGCAAACGGGCCGGCTGTCGCTTCATCTGGCTCAGCGCCACGGTCGATCCCAGCTTTTACGCCCGGTATCTCGACAGTGCCGACGTGTTGGTCACCGAAGCCTTCGACCCGAGGCTCCGCGCCACCGTGAAGGTGCTGCGGTTCAAGCCCGATGAATTCCTGGACGAGCGGTTCATCCGGCACGTGATCAAGCAGAAACGGGGAGTGGCCGTCTTCGTGCCCACTCGCGCGGAGGTGGAGCAGCTGTCGCAGCGGCTCAGCGAGCAGTGGAAGCGCTTGACGACAGCCTTCTATCACGGTGGCGAGCCGATCCGCGTGATTCGACCCTTCCTCGAGGGCGAGGTCGAGCATCCGTGGGTTCTTGCGATGACCGCCGCCGGTCAGTCCGCCCTCAATCTGCGCGGGCTCGACACGGTGGTGATCTACGACGCCCGGTATGGCAATGTGGTGGACCGGGGGCACAACGTGCTCCAACGGATGTACCTCGGCGCGAACGAGATTCTCCAGATGGCCGGCCGGGTCCACGGGCGGGTCGCCGGGAGCGAGGTCTTCATCTTGAGCGATCGTGACGTCGTGTTTGAGGAGCTTCGACCGGGCCCCCCGGAGTTCCAGCTGGCCGGCGATGCGGAGCGCGTGGCGATCACCTGCGCGGCGCTCGGGGTCGACGCGCGCGATCTCGACCTGCCGGTTCCGCTCGATCGAGCCGCCTACCGGCGCGCGCTGGAGACACTTACATCCCGTGGGCTGGTCGAGGACGGCCATCTCACCACGTACGGTAAGGAAGTCGAGGCGATGCCCGTGGAGCGCGCCTGGGGCGAGCTCCTCGCCCACGCCGACTCTGAGCTGGTCCCCGTCGTGGCGGTCTGCTCCAACATCGACTCGCTGCACCGCATGACCCGGGAGGAGCGTGATCTTCACGGTGTCCTGGTAAACGGCAGCGACCACCTCACGGCCTACAACCTCTACGCCGAAGCGGTGAACCAGCACGGCTTTCTGGGCGAGGTGTACGGCTTGCCTCGCCATCTCTTCGAAGAGGGTCTCGAGGTCTGGGCCGAGCGGCGCGGTGTGCTCGTGAAAGCGATCGAGGATGCCGCGCTCGGGACCGCCTCGGTCTACCGGTCGCTCGAGCTGCCGCTGCCGGCCCGCTTTCCCCACGCCTCCCGCGAACTACGCCAGCGCTGGGCGGACTTGCTTGCCCGGATCATGCCCTTTGACCTCGTGGTCGACGAGCGCACGGCTGACGGGCAGGAGGCCAGGGTCTCCAAGACGTCGGTCGCTGGGAGTTGGGGCGCTGTGGCGGGCTCGCTCCGCTACTTCGCCGACCGGTTCGGCGTGCCTCGGGCTGGGATCGAAGGCACGACGCTGCCGTACGACCTCATCCGACGACAGGCCGCCTGGGGCCGCCCGACGGTGTCGGTCGGCGGGCCGAGGCGCCACCAGCGCCTCGCCGTGTCGCGGCAGCTCACCTATTTCGGGTTCGACCTGGAGACCGAGACGGAACTGCTGGAGGACGAGATCCCCGGTGAGCTGCGTGCCCAGGCGCTCGACGCGCTGGCCGATGCCGTCATGGGCGGCGACACCGTTCATCCGGACCAGGCGCGAATCCGCCGGTCACTCGTCGAGCTGGATGAGCTGTGGCGTCGGTCGGGAGGAACCCTGCCGCGAGCCAGCCGTGCCCATCTCCGCGAGCTGTTGCGCGCTCAGCTGGAGTCAGTCGCCAGCTGGTCTTCGTTCCTTGGCGCCAGGCTCCGGGTCGACCCCGCCGAGCTGGTCGACGAACAGACCCGCGCGGCGCTCGCCGAGCTGCCGTCGGCAGCCCGGGTAAAGGGAGACACGATCGCGCTGGAATACGACCTCGAGGGAGGCAGTCCGGTGGTCCGGCTTCGGCTCCGCGAAGGCCAGGCCCGGCGGCTCCAATCGCGCGATCTCCCCGCGCTGGACCGGCCGCTTCGGTTCGAGGTGGTTCGCGGACAGCAGCCACCGTTGCGGGCCAGCACCCTTCCGGGGCTTCAGGCCGAGCTGGGTCGGGTGAGCCGGCGCGGCCCCAGAGAGCGTCGCCACGGTCGGCCCGGCCGCTCCCGTCGCTAGCAGCCATGCGGCCGCTGGTCACGGCGGCGGTGGCGCCGCTGGCGATCTTCAGCCTCGGACTGGTCCTGTGGGCCGAGCGGAAGCGGCATCGGGTGATGCCGCTGGAACCGGCTGGGGAGTGAGGAGGCGGCTCAGCCGCTCTCCCAGCGTCGCGAGCGCCTCGGCATTGGCACGGAGCTCGCCCGCGGTGATGAGTTGGTGGTCGACGTTCGCGGCGGCTCCTTCGGCCCGTGCGAGCTGAGCCCGCGCGACGCCGGCGCTCCGCGCGACCGCGGCTTCGATGGTGCCGGTCGCGGCCTCGAGCCGGTCGGCGCGGTGCCGGATGCCCTGGGCGGCCTGGAGCAGCGACGTCAGCCGCTGGTGGGTGGCATCGAACAAGGCGCCGCCAGTGCGCCCCCTCGCAGCAGCCTGACCCATGTCCTCGAGCACTCGGGCCAGCGCCAGCACTGCCCGCTCGATCTCCTCCCGGATACCCGTGACCAGGCGGCCGATATCGCGCGCCGAGTGGCCGGTGTCCTCCGCCAGCTGCCGGACTTCCTCCGCCACGACGGCGAATCCCTGACCTTCGGCGCCGGCGCGGGCCGCTTCGATGGCGGCGTTGAGCGCGAGCAGGTTGGTCTGGAACGCGATGCCGTTGATCGCCGAGCTGATCCGCTGGATCTCTTCGCCGCGGGCCACCAGCGCGTCAACCTCGCCGCGAACCAGGCCCAGCGTGCGCATGGTGCGCTCGATGCCGGCGGCCAGGTCCTCCGAGCTCCGAACCAGGGCCTGCCCTTCCGTTTCTACCGCGGTGCCGACCTCTGCACTGCGACCGGCTTCGGCCCGGACTTCGGCGGCCACGCTGGCTGCGCCCCGTGCGGCCGCTTCCACCTGGGCCAGGTCGGCTACCTGCTGTCGCGCTCCATCGGTCGTCTCCCGGATGCTGCCGCTGATCGAGCGGGCGGCGTGCTCGAGCTGCATGCCAGCCTCCGCAAACGTGGATGCGAGCCGGGCGAGCTCGCCCGCGGTGGCTCGGAGCTCCTGGTCGGCGAGCTTGGTGCGAAGCACGGCGGCCACCGGCCGGGCGACTCGGGCGAGGGAGCTGATCTCCCGCGACCCGAACGACCCGGGAATCGCGCCCGCGAGACGGATCTCGCCGAGCACCCCCAGGTCGTCGGCCAGCGGATAACCCACCGCCGGCGGGTTGGTGGTGCGTTGAACCTCCGCGATCAGGCCAGCGGCCATCCACTCGGCCGGAATCGGCCCGGTCGCGGCGAGCAGCCGGGGCGAAGCGCCGTCCGCCACCCGGATCACGGCACTCGTGGCATCGAAGGTACGACACAGATGCTGCAGGAGAGCCAGCGACGCGGCGCCGAGGTCCTGCTCCAGGAGAAGCCGCACCTGGAGCTCGCGGACCTCGCGTGCAAGCCGCCGGTCGTCGAAGAGGCGGTTGCCGAGCATTGCGATGCCGAAGCCCACCGGCAAAACAGCTAGGCAGGCCGTCACCGGCGAGAAGCCGGGCAGGATTGGGCGCGCCAGCGCGGGGAGGAGCGAGACGAGCCAGCTGGGACCCAGGCCGAACAACATTGCGGCGGCGGCCAGGTCCAGCCCCCGCCGGCGGTCGGCGGAGACGGGAAGCGATCGCCGCGCCGCGACCAGAGCCCCCACGCTGAGCCCAAACGCCAGCAAATTGAGCGTGCGTCGGCGCAGGAGATCGTCTACCAGGGCAAAGAGCTGCTCCTGCCCGCCGAGGACAGCCGCCAGGGCCAGGACGAATAGAATGCCGTGCAAGACATACCAGCAGAGCACCGGTGTCTTCCATCGGTCTTCGCGATGGGGCCAGCCAAGCGCAAAAGCCAGGTGGACCAGGGACGGCGCAAAGAGGTAGGACCCCGGCGCATAGGCGCCGAATACGTTGGCGGACGGGAGCCCGGCGACCGGCAGAAGCAGCAGGAGGCCGAAATAGGTTGTCCACCCGGCGCATTGCAGTAGAAACGGCAGCGCGGCCGGAGAGCGGGTGGCCTGACGGAAGGCGGAGACCCCGACGCCCCAGAAGAGGGTTCCCTCCAACGTCAGAGCAAGGAGGGTTCTGCCTTCCGAACCGGAGCGGATCCGGCCTGCGGTGAGGGTCAGCCCCGCGACGAAGATGGTCAGACTCAGCGCTGCGACGGCAATGCCGAGGGGCAGATGTGCACCGCGGTCCGAGGCGCGCGTCCTGCTAAGTGAAGACGTCGTCACACTCGCATTCGTTTGGCTGATGGCAGGGTGGCGGGGCTCGACCGGTGACTGAATGGTAGTCAGTCGGGCCCAGGGCGAAAGCCGCACTGGCGCCTGGACGTCCCGGATTGAAACTTTACCTCATTGAAGCCGTATCTCGTTGCATGACAGAGACTATCTCGCTCGACAAGCTCCCGGCTGTCTTCTCTCCGCTGGCCAAGGCGGTGCTCGATGGCTTCAGCGAGGGGGTTGTCGTTTTCGACCGCGACGGCCGGATCCTCTACGCCAACGAGCCGGCGCGGGGGGCCCTCAAGGATTGGGATCTGTCCGAAGGCGCACCCGACCTCCAGCCGCGTCTGGCCGCCTTGGGTGGCCGGTTGCGGCCGCTGCGGATCGCGGGGATGGAGCTGGGTGAGGCGATGTTCATCCCCGGGATCGAGGGACCCACGACGTTGGCGGACCGGGAGAAGCAGGCTATCGTCAAGACGCTGGACGCGCACGGCTGGAAGCTGGCGGAAACCGCCCGGCAGCTCGGAATCAGCCGGACCACCCTTTGGCGCCGGCTCAAAGCGTACGGACTGCATCGAGACGGCCGGAGCAAATGGTCCCAAGCCTCTTAGCCCTTCTCCTTCTCGTACCAGCCCCCGCTTCACCCGACACTATCCCCCCATTCGCAGACGCCGTCACCCGCGACCTCATCGCGCGGGCCATGGCACGCCACGTCGTCCAGGACAGCGCAGTCACCGACTATCGGGCCCGGATCCGTTATCGGCTCTCGGCCACCATCGGTCGACGGCGGTGGGCCCAGATTCCCGTCACCGCTGTAGAAGAGCAGGAGGCGTCGGTCGAGTGGGCGCTCCCGAACGATCTCAGGATCGACGTGATCGGACGCCGGTTCCGGACCCGCAATCCGGAATGGGATTTCTCCAGCGCCTTCTATCGCCCCTGGTTCGTGCCGCGGGGAGTCGGGGACTCGGTCCGAATCTTCAGCGACAACTTCCCCGCGACCGGGGTGCTTCACCCGCTCGCCGCGAGCGGGCCCGAATGGTACCGGTACGCCCTGCAGGACAGCTTGACGGTCGCGACGCCACGGGGCGACCGGATCCGGATCCTGGTCGTGGACGTGGTGCCGCGGCGCACCGGACCCGCTCTCATTGCCGGACGCCTCTGGATCGACGCCGGTTCGGCGGAAGTGGTCAGGCTCACCTTCCGGTATGTGGGCACGCGGCTGTTCACGCACTCGTCGCGGGGGCGGCGAAGCGCGGTGTCAACCCGCCGGCTCAACCGCATGGTCAGCCGGATGGTCAGTGTAGACGCCGATCTGGAGTACGCATTGCAGGACGGAAAGTTCTGGATGCCCTACCGGCAGGCGATCGCCGGGCGGGTGCAACTGCCGATGTTGGGTGGCCTGATCATCCCGTTCCACGCGATCACGACGTTCAGTGACTACCAGCTGAATACCAGGCGCCCGATCGCGTTCACGCTGCCGCTGCCCGATACGACGCTTCCCTGGGACTCGGTGCGGGTGCTGCGCCGGATGCGGCACGACTCGATCCAGGCCGAGCGGCTGCAGCGGAACGTCGCCGCTACGCGCCATCGCGCCTGGAATTACGCCGATGTCTGGCACGGCGGGAGGTATGAGATCCACCGACCGCCGAACGACTCACTCGCGCGTTACGCGGCGTGGAGCGATTCGCTGACGCTGGAAGGGGAGGATGCGGATCTGGCTCCGGTCCGCGAGGTGGAAGCAGACCTGGCGCGGATGAGCGACACCCTCCCGGCGGAACTGACCGGCGGCGGGGGGCACGGCATCGCCTATGAGCGGCTGGCCGACGCGTTCCGGTACGACCGGGTTCAGGGATACTCGCTTGGTCTCGGCTACCACGTGCGGGTGCCGGGGATCGAGTTCAGCGACCTCCTGGCCACGGTACGCTACGGTTTCTCCGACGAGCGGCTGACGGCACGGCTGTCGTTCAATCGTGATGCGCCGGGCGGCCGGCTCCGGATCAGCGGTTACCGGGACGTCGTGAGCGTCGATCCGATCGGGCTCGGGCCCTCGTTCGGCAACACCTTCAACGCCATCTTTGTGGCCCACGACGACGCGGACTATGCGCTTGCCACCGGCGGCTCGGCCACGTTCGAAACGTCGCTCGGCGTCGGGTGGGAGCTCGCCGTGACGGGACGGGTCGAGCGCGAGCGGTCGATCGTGCGGGAGGCGAACTCGGGCGTGAACGACTTCCTGGGCGGCGACGGGGTGTTTCGGGAAAACCCTCCCATCACCGACGGGACCTTCGGGGGAGGCACCGTGCGGCTGTCCCGCGGCGGACGAACCAACTGGGCAATCACGGCCGACCTGCTGGGTGGCGCCGGCACCACGACGTTGCGAAGCTGGGGCGAACTCCGCCGGGACATCGGTGGCCGGGCCGGGGCCACGGTTCGGGCGAAGGCGGGCATTGCTACCACGCCCGTGCTGCCGCAGATGGCGTTTCGCCTGGGAGGGATCAACACGGTTCGTGGCTTCGACTACGGCACGCTGACAGGCCAGGCGTTCTGGGCGGCCCAATTCGATTTTACGCCGCTCGGGGACCGCGTGCGGCCGGTCGCGTTCGTAGACGCCGGACAAGCCGGCCGGACGAGCGGTCTGTTCGACACCAAGGCACTGGTCGGTGCCGGCGTGGGGGTTTCGCTGCTTCGCGGGGCCCTTCGGTTCGACCTGAGCCGCCGGTTATCCCCGGACGTTGCTCGGCTCCGGTTCGATGTGGTGGTCGGGGCCGTGCGGTGACGCGGGCGGGCGGGCAGGCAAACAGGCGGTCAGCGATGACGGCCGCCGTCGCGCTCGGGCTTTTCGGGTGTGGCGCCGTGGTGCGAGGCCAAGAGAAGGGGCGTCTCGAGGCTAACTGGACCGGGGGGGATAAGGGTCGGATGAGCGGGCACGCGACGGCCCTCTGGTGTGGCGCCGGGAAGACCGCGCAGCTGACCGCGATTCAGGGCGACACCGGTCTCGGGTTCCTCATCCACGCCACCGATTCGCTGGTGGCGGGCCGGTATCCCATCGTCGATGCGGCGAGCGCCCGAGCCCGGGCGCCGAGTGCGGCGCTCGGGCTGCGACTGATCGCCCAGGCTGCCGTGGTCGGCTACCAGGGCCGTAGCGGCACTCTGACCCTCGAGCAGGTGGGGGGCGCCCGCATCTCGGGCCGCTTCGATGCGAAGGCGATTCCCGCGGCCATGTCAGCCGGCAGCATCAGCGTGAACGGGCGGTTCCTCGACGTGGCGGTGGCTCCCGGCGGACTTGAGTGCCCGCCGTGAGGCGAGCCGCACGCTCGGGGGAGGTGTAGCTTTCGGCCATGGAGTCGACCTACTTCCGGAAGGGTTTCGGACTCAAGAGCGCGATCGAGTCCCAGCGCACGCAGGACTACCACAGCGGCGTGGTCGAGCTGCTCCGGGCTAACGACTACACGCTGGCGGTGGGGCGGTTGACCTTTCGCCTCGCGCGGGAGTTCGGCTTCTGCTACGGGGTCGACCGGGCGGTGGACTACGCCTACGAGACGCGGCACAAGTTTCCCGACCGGCGCCTGTTCCTCGCGGGCGAGATCATCCACAACCCCCACGTCAATCAGAAGCTCCGGGCCATGGGTATCTCGTTCCTCAGCCACGGGCCCGATGGGGAGTTCGACTTCGCCACGCTCACTCCGGCCGACGTGGTGATCATGCCCGCGTTCGGCGTGACGATCCGGGATTTCGAGCGGCTGCGCCAGATCGGCTGCGTCATGGTGGACACGACCTGTGGATCGGTGCTCAACGTCTGGAAGCGGGTGGACGGGTACGCCCGCGACGGATACACCGCGGTCATCCACGGCAAGTACTGGCACGAGGAGACCAAAGCCACCGCGAGCCAGGCGACGAAGTACGCCGGAGGTCGATACCTGGTCGTGCTCGACATGGCGGAGGCGCGGCTGGTCTGCGACTTCATCGAGCAGCCGAGCGACCTTGGGTCGCTGGCGGGCCGCTTCCCGAAGGCCGTCTCCCCCGAGTTCGACTTTGGGGGGGATCTAGTCAAGGTAGGGCTGGCCAATCAGACCACGATGCTCTCGGGTGAGTCGCTCGCCATCGCGGACGAGTTCCGGAAGAGCATGGAGCGGCGTTACGGCACTGCGGCACTGCCCGACCACTTCCGGAGCTTCGACACGATCTGCTCGGCGACCCAGGAGCGTCAGGACGCGGTGCTCACCCTGCTGGGCGAGCCGCTCGACGTGATGGTCGTGGTGGGGGGATACAACTCGAGCAATACCTGCCATCTCGCGGCCCTGGTCCACTCGAGAGGGGTTCGCGCCTTTCACATCGAGGACGCTGAGGGCATCGATCCGGCCGGGGCCACCATTCGGCACCAGCCGGTTGGCACCAAGCAGGAGCTGGTGGAGAAGGGGTGGCTGGGTGCCGGTAGCGTCATCGGGATCACCGCCGGCGCGTCGACGCCGAACAACAAGGTAGGCGAGACGCTGGCGAGGATCTGCCAGACAGCGGGGCTGGAAGAGGAGCTTAGATCTCTAACAGCGTGAACAGTGAGCGGTAAACGGTGAACGGGGGCTTCGGTGCTGAATCGGAGCCCCCGTTCACTGTTCACCGTTCACCGTTTACGCTTTGGCCATGCTGATCGACCTGTCGCACACCATCGAACACGGCATGACGACCTACCCCGGTCTGCCGGGGCCCATCATCTGCGATTACCTGAGCCGGGAGGAGTCGCGAAAACGATTTGCCGCCGGGGTCGAGTTTCAGATCGGGAAGGTCGAGATGGTGGCGAACACCGGGACCTATCTCGACAGCCCGTTTCATCGGTATGCCGAAGGCAAGGACCTCTCGGGGCTCCCGCTCGAGTGGATAGCTGGACTGGAGGCCGTCATCGTCCGGGTCCCGCCCGGCGCACCGCGCGCAATCGGGTGGTCGGCCTTCCGGGGGCTCAGCCTGCGAGGGCGTGCTGTGCTGGTGCACACAGGCTGGGACCGTCACTGGCGGACCGAAGCCTACGGCGGGCCGAATCCGTTTCTGACTGCGGAAGCGTGCGACGGGCTGCGGGATGCCGGGGTTCGGTTGGTGGGGATCGATTCGGTCAATATCGACGACCTGGAAGACTGGGCTCGACCGGCGCACTCGATCCTGCTCGGGGGCGAGATCCCGATTGTGGAGCACCTGTGCAACTTGGCGGCAGTACCGGACGAGGGCGGCCGGTTCTCCGCCGTGCCGCCCAAGGTGGCGGGGTTCGGGACCTTTCCGGTGCGGGCGTTTGTAGAGACTGCGTAAAGAGTGAAAGGTTTTACTTTTCACGTTGTTCCTCGATGAGCTTCGCGATTTCGAAGATCGTCAGCGGCGCGCTGCCCTCGGTGCGGTTGTTGACCAGGATGTACGCCGGCAGCCGAGTCGACTTGGCGGTCTGGGCCACCCGGACGAGGTCGCGCCGGAGGCCGGGATTGGGTTCCTGGATCCGGTCGTACGGGGCGAACTTGTCCACCGCCTGCTCGTAGGTCCGCCCCAGTCGCAGCAGCGCTCGGGCCACGAGGAACGATCCACTGAGCACGCCGGGCAGATCGAGCTGTTCGCCGATGGTAGGCATGCGGGTCCAGTTGTTGAGCACGTGGGTCACGTTGTGCTCGCGGAGCACGGCAAAGTACGCCGGCGTGAGGAATTCATCATTCCGGACTTCGACCGCGTACGGCAGGTCGTGGGGAAGCGCCCCGAAGAATTCGTCGAGCCGGGCGGCAAAACGCTGCGGTGTCATGCCGCTGCCCTGGGCCATCTGCTGAAACTCGAACACCAGCGGTCCGGCGTGGTCTGCGAACCAGGTGCGATACGGTTGGTGGACCGACTCGAGGAAAACGTCCGGATTGAGGAAGTCCGGGTTGGGCTTGCCGGCCTTCGCGGGATCCTGGGCCTTGGTCCAGGTGTGGACCGTCATCTGTTGCCACACTTTGCTCACGCAGGGAAAGCCCGCGGGCAGGTGCTCGGCCCAGCCGCGCAGCACCTCTTCCGTCGGGGGCGCGTAAAAGCTGGAGTCGATGCCTACGGTCCGAAACAGCGGGAAGCGCGCATACTCCTCGAGCATGCGCGCCGACGCTCCCTTGCCCCGATAGTCGCGGTGGTACACCAGGCCCTTCCAGCCCGGGTAGTTCCAGGAAGAGCTCCCGAACAACACGACCGGCGGCAGCGCAGCGCCCAATCGGGCGAGCTCGGCGGGGTCAACGGGGGGAGGAAGTGGGGGCGCCATAGGTAGAAAGCGTGAACGGTGAACGGTAAACGGTGAACGGGGGCCTCCGGATTAACGTGGAGCGCCGGTTCACTGGTTCCACTGCAATCATCGGAAATCCCGGCTTGCGTAGGCCAGCTCGCGCGCCTTGAGGGTGCGGAAGTTCTGGCCCACGACGTTCATCACCATGTCATCGCGTTCGAACCGGCCCTG
>DASQPE010000025.1:0-4668 GCA_035644115.1 Gemmatimonadales bacterium | reverse complement strand
CCATTCAGCTACAACGAGCTCATGACGGCGGTCGCGGCTGCTCTCCAAAAGTAGACACCGGTTTAGTCCGGCTCGAGCTCGAGCACGATGGCCTGGTAGGGCTGGAGCAGGAGCTCCGCGCCGTGCACCGGGGAGGTCGCGAGGTTGTTCATGAGGGTCTTGCCGGCCGTGTACCCGGCGGGCACCGCGGTACGGCCGCCGGCCGGGCTGAAGCTGAGCGCCACCATCAGGGTGCGCCGGTTCAGGGTCCGGGTGTAGGCGAACACCTCCGGGTTGTCCCGATCGAGCAGCCGGTACCGCCCGTACACCAGCACTGGCTGGGACTTCCGCAGCCGGATCAAACGACGGAAGTAGTGCAGCACCGAGCTCGTGTCCTGCTCCTCCGCCGCCACGTTGACCAACCGGTAATCACGGTTCACCCTGATCCACGGCGCGCCGGTGGTGAACCCCGCGTTGGTGTCGGCGGCCCACTGCATCGGTGTGCGGCCGTTGTCACGGCTCACGTCCGCCTGGGCCGCCAGAAACTCCCGCAGGTCGCCCCTCTCTCGCTCGAGCCGGTTGTAGTAGTTAATGGTCATCAGGTCGCGGTAATCCCGGATATCAGTGAAGCGGATGTTGGCCATGCCGATCTCATCGCCGTTGTAGATGTACGGCGTGCCGCGCATGGTCAGCAGCAGGGTGTGCAGCATCTTCGCCGAGACATTGCGATATCGCGGGGCGTCGTTGCCGTAGCGACTCACCATCCGGCTCTGATCGTGGTTGCCGAGAAATACGGTGCCCCACCCCGCTGTGGCGAAGACACTGTCCCACTTGGTAAAGACCTGCTTGAGAGCCGGGAGACTCCGGGTGCTGCTGTCTGAATAAAGGAAGTTGCCCGGCCGGCGGCCCCAGCGGTCCACCAGCTCGAATTGGAAGAAGGTCTGGAGCTCGTGGCGGTCCTCGGCCACGAACTTGAGCGCGTCGTCGACCGTGACGCCGCCGCCCTCGCCCACCGTCATCACGTCATACTTGCTCAGCACGGCACGGTTCATCTCCCGCAGGTACTCGTGCAGCCGCGGGCCCTTGGCATAGTAGGCCACGTAGTCGCCGTGATAGGCCGCCGGCAGCGGGGGGAAGGTCGTGTCCTTGGAGATGAACGGGATGACGTCCATGCGGAATCCGTCCACGCCCTTGTCGAACCAGTACTTCATGATGGCGTAGACCTCCTGCCGCACCCGCGGGTTCTCCCACTTCAGATCGGGCTGCTTGCGGCTGAAGTAGTGCAGGTAGTAGGCGCGGGTGGTCGAATCGTAGCGCCAGGCGTTGCCCTCCTCGTCGAAGAAGCTCCAACGGGCGGCCGGCGTGCCTCGTTCCGCCGGCCACCAGTGGTAGTAGTCACGGTATGGATTGCTGCGGCTGCTCCGGCTCTGCTGGAACCAGGGGTGCTCGTCGCTGGTGTGATTGGCCACCAGATCCATGATCAACTTGATGCCCCGCTGGTGCATGGCGTGCAGCATCGCGTCGAAATCCGCCATCGAGCCCATCTCGCCCATGATGGCGCGGTAGTCGCTGATGTCGTAGCCGTTGTCGTCGTTGGGGGACTGGTAGACCGGGGTAAGCCACACGACGTCCACGCCCAGACTCTTGATGTAGTCCAGCCGGGAGGTGATTCCCCGGAGGTCGCCGACGCCGTCGCCGTCGCTGTCCTTGAAGCTGCGCGGGTACACCTGATACACGACCACTTCCTTCCACCAGGCCCGGTGCGGTGGGGCGACCTGGACCTGCTCCGGGGTGGTCGGAGCGGGGCGGGTGACGGTGGGCGCACAGGCCGCGAGGAGAAAGGTCCAGAGGAGTTTCAGAGATCGACCGGACATGCTCGCACGTCCTTTCGCCGGCGTCGGGAGACAGGCACCTGCGGGTACATTGGGCCCCCGCTGAATATGCCGCCACCAGCGCGCCCGCGTCCGCCGATGGTGAGCGGGCTACCCATCCGGCTTAACAAGGCACCCTCCGAGAGGCCTTGCGCGCGAGCACGGCCTCGTCGATCATCGTGGGTGATCGACCAGGTCTGGCTGCAAACCGAGGGCTCACATGAACCCAAATCTCGTTCTGGCGCTCGCGGTCGGTATTGGGATCGTGGCCGGCTTGCGATCGCTGACCGCTCCCGCCGCAGTGAGCTGGGCCGCCCATCTGGGATGGCTGGACCTGCACGGCTCTCCGTTGTCGTTCATGGGGTCGACGGTGACGGTCGCAATATTCTCGCTGCTGGCCGTTGGCGAGTTTGTGAGTGACCTGCTCCCGAAGACTCCCAGCCGAACCGCCCCCGGGCCTTTGGCCGCGCGCGTTCTCATGGGCGCCCTTTGCGGCGCCTCCCTGTGCGTATCGGCCAATCGATCTCTGGTGGCAGGCGCCATCCTGGGTGGACTGGGCGGTGTGATCGGCGCGTTCGGGGGTTACCAGGCGCGTAAGCGACTGGTCACGGGGCTCAAGGTGAGGGACGCGTTCGTTGCCATACCGGAAGATCTGGTCGCGATCGGACTCGCCTACCTGCTGGTATCCCTGAAGACCTGACCCGCAGATGCCCTCGGGGGCCGTCCCGGCCACGCGAGGTCCTAGCCCCATCGGCGGCGGTAGCAAGCGGATTCAAGACGGCGAAGTGCCCAAGCCCTACCTTGGGCCGCTGTGCCCGCGGCCTCCGCCTGATCGAGCCTTCAGTCACCGAGGACAAGACCCAGCGCCGCGCCCGACGGGCCAGGCGTAACCCCCTGCTGCCCGCGGCGATGTGCGCTGTCACCCACCACCGGCGAAATCACCAAACCCAACCAGGAGCAGTTGCATGCCGACCATAACCACCAAAGATGGTACCGAGATTTACTACAAGGACTGGGGAACCGGCCAGCCGGTTGTGTTCAGCCACGGGTGGCCTCTGAGCGCGGACGCCTGGGACGACCAGATGCTGTTTCTGGCCAAGCGGGGATACCGCTGTATCGCGCATGATCGCCGGGGGCACGGCCGCTCGGGCCAGCCGTGGAGCGGCAACGACATGGATACCTACGCCGACGACCTTGCGGCCCTGGTCGAGAAGCTCGACCTGAAGGACGCCATTCACGTCGGGCATTCGACCGGGGGTGGAGAGGTCACCCGGTACATCGGTCGCCACGGCACCAAGCGGGTGGCCAAGGCCGTGCTGATCAGCGCGATTCCGCCGCTCATGCTCAAGACGGCCGCCAATCCCGGCGGCACCCCGATCGAGGCCTTCGATCAGCTCCGCGCCGCCACCCTCGCCGACCGCTCGCAATTCCTGAAGGACCTCAGCGCCCCATTCTTCGGAGCCAACCGTCCCGGCTCCAAGGTCTCCCAGGGCCTGCGGGATTCCTTCTGGCTTCAGGGCATGCTGTGCGGCTTCGTCGGGTTCTACGAGTGCATCAAGGTGTTCTCCGAGACCGACCACACCGAGGACCTCAAGAAGTTCGACGTGCCGACCCTGATCCTGCACGGCGACGATGATCAGATCGTCCCGATCGGGGCCTCCGCCATGCTGTCCTCGAAGCAGATCAAGAACGCTCGGCTCAAGGTCTACCCGGGTGCACCGCACGGCATACCCTCGACCATGAAGGATCAGATCAACGAGGATCTGCTCGCTTTCATCAAGGAAGAGGCTCGCCCACGGACGCCGACGCCGGAGCTGGCGGCGGCCGGGTCGCGCAAGTAACGCTCACAGGAGCAGCCCATGGCATCGGTCGAGCTGAAGATCAACGGCCAGGCGCACGCGGTGGATGTACCCACGGACATGCCGCTGTTGTGGGTGCTGCGTGACGTGCTCGGCATGACGGGGACCAAATTCGGCTGTGGGCTGTCCCTCTGCGGCGCCTGCACCGTGCACCTCGACGGGCAGGCGATCCGGTCGTGTGTGACGCCGGTGAGCGCGGCAGCTGGCAAACCGATCACGACCATCGAGGCGGTGGGTGAGACCACAGCCGGCAAGAAGATTCAGGCTGCGTGGATCGCCCTCGACGTCCCCCAGTGTGGCTACTGCCAGTCCGGCCAGATCATGTCGGCATCGGCGCTGCTCGCGAAGAACGCGAATCCCAGCGACGCCGACATCGACGCGGCGATGGCGGGCAATATCTGCCGCTGCGGGACCTATGGGCGGATCCGCGCCGCCATCAAGCAGGCGGCCCAGGCACCCGCCGTCGCCGCGAAAGGAGCCTGATCATGCAGACGGTGTCCCGTCGCGACTTCCTGGCCGCCGGCGCCGCGGCCGGGGGCGGCCTGCTGTTGGCGTGCCGGGTGGGCGGGCGGCGGCCCGACCTGGCCGAAGGGACCGCGGCGGCTGTGGGCGCCGCAGAGGCGCCGCCCGCCTTCGCGCCCAATGCGTTCGTCCGGATCGGTACCGACGGCCGTATCACGCTCATCGTAAACCAAGTCGAAATGGGGCAGGGCATGTACACCTCCATGCCCATGCTCATCGCCGAAGAGCTCGAGATCGGCCTCGACCAGGTCCACGTGGAGCACGCTCCGCCGGATGACAAGCTGTACGCCAATCCGTTGATCGGTTTCCAGGCGACCGGCGGCTCCACCTCGGTGCGCGCCATGTACCAGCCACTGCGGCAGGCCGGCGCGGCCGCGCGCATGATGCTGGTCGCCGCGGCGGCGCAGAAGTGGAACGTGGAACCGGCGTCGTGCCGG
>DASQPE010000024.1:0-3263 GCA_035644115.1 Gemmatimonadales bacterium | reverse complement strand
CAGGACGTCCAGGTCAACGTCCGGAACCAGATCCTTGAACGGACGCCCGGCCAGCGCTTCGCCGGCATACCCGGAGATCCGCAGACCCGCGAGGTTGGCAAACTCGATTCGGTGGGCGGGATCGACCAGGAGGACGCCATCGTTCATGGCGTCGAGCACCGCCGGTAGGAGGACGTCGGCGACGACCGGTGATCGCAGAGCCAACGCGCTCATGAGGTCCCCTTCGGCACAGGGCGTGGGGGCATGTACAACACTATCGAACCGAAGGCGGCGGGCCACAAGGTGGCCGATGCCCTTCACCGCGCGCGCCGGGCGGGCTGCGGCGGGCCGAAACGACGCGGGCCCGGTTGCCGACCGGCAACCGGACCCGCTTCATGCGCCCCCTGGGAGTCGAACCCAGAACCTCCGGATTAAGAGTCCGCTGCTCTGCCAGTTGAGCTAGAGGCGCCAGTCCCGCCATAGCCCCAACGGGAATCGAACCCGTCTTTCGACCTTGAAAGGGTCGCGTCCTGACCGATAGACGATGGGGCCGGGGTTCCCGCCCAGCCGGGGCTCAACCGCTGGCGAATAGCGCTAACGGGATTCGAACCCGTGTTTGGGCCTTGAGAGGGCCCCGTCCTAGTCCCCTAGACGATAGCGCCGCGACACGGCTGCCGGCTGTTGGTCGCCGATAGCCAACTCACAGGCCCGGAGGGAATCGAACCCCCAACCCCCGGTTTTGGAGACCGGTGCTCTACCAATTGAGCTACGGACCTTTGCACCAGATCGCTCGAGCCAGGGTGGCTGACGGGACTTGAACCCGCAACCTCCGGAGCCACAGTCCGGCGCTCTAACCGATTGAGCTACAACCACCGCGAGGAGCCTGGCCCCCGATTTCCGAGCCGGGGAAAATACGCCCCGCGCTCTGCGCGGGTCAAGGCCAGAAGCGTGCCTGGAGAGCCCCGGTCGCACTGGCGCTCGGTGTCGGAACTCCATCCAGCGCCACAACCTCCACGATTCCGCGCACCGCGTTCGCCACCAGGAGCGGCCGGCCCTCGACGCTCCGCCCGATACGCCGCTCTTCCAGCTCGACCAGCTCGGCGATGCGCGCCCGGGCCACGCCCGGCAGAATCCCCAGCGCGAGGGGTGGGGCGCAGAGCCGGTCGGCCTCCCACCAGAACAGCCCCCAGATCGCCGCCTCGGCGACCCAGCCGCCGTGCGCCAGGAGCACCGCGTCGTCGGCCCCGGCCGCCCGAGCCTCCTCGAGCGCGCGATCGAACTGGGCCCGCTCGGTGGTCTTATGGGGGTAGGGATGGTGGGTAACGCGGC
Organism: Gemmatimonadales bacterium; assembly: GCA_035644115.1. Classification (GTDB taxonomy): domain Bacteria; phylum Gemmatimonadota; class Gemmatimonadetes; order Gemmatimonadales; family GWC2-71-9; genus DASQPE01. The sequence continues at coordinate 1,955 of DASQPE010000024.1, read as the reverse complement.
TCGTCACCAGCCGCACCGATCCCGTCGGCCCGACGTCGCGCTCGACCACCGCGACACCGGACCCGCTCACCTCGAGGCGGTGCACCCGATCGCGCCCGCCCGCGGGGACGGCGAACTCGCCGGGAAAGGGCACCCCCAGCTCGCGACAACTCCGGAGCAGCCGCCGGAGATGGAGCCCCCAGAGCGGGGCCACTCCCTCACGGACCCGTACCGTCTCGATCAGGCTGACGGTCATGGAACGGTCGCTCCGGACTCGGAGGGGATCGGGTCGATCCCACCGCGAGCGTATACCAGGGTTCTCGCCGTCGTTGCTCCCAGAATCAGGGCTCCGCCGGCCAGCGCCCACCCCCCCGGGACCTCGCGGTGGACTACCCAGGCCCAGAGCGGGTTGAGGGCGGGCTCGATCAGCAGGATCATCGACGCCTCGAACGCCGCCAGCTGTCGCAAAGCGGAGGTGACCAGCAGGTACGCCAGCCCGATCTGAAAGACGCCGAGGTAAACGATCACGACCCAGTCCGCCGCGGGATGGGAGGCAAGCGGGAGGGCTCGGGGAAGCGTGGCAAGAAACGCGATCCCGTTTCCGACCACGACGGCGCCGATCGCGCCGTTCTCGGCTCCCTTCCCCATCCAGCGCAGCCCGCACACCGTGAGCGCCCAGGTGACCCCGCTTGCAGCCGCCAGCACATTGCCGCGCACCGGGTCGGGCGCAGTCGCCAGGGGCGCTTCAGATCCGACAAAGAAGAGCATCAGCCCAAGCCCGACCAGGCCCATGAAGCCGATGTCCGCCGGTCGCACCCGCTCGCGCAGCAGCCAGGGACTCAGGGCCAGCACATAGAGCGGCGCGGTCGATTGCAGAAAGATCGTGTTGGCCGACGTGGTCAGCCGGTTGGCGAGCACAAAGAGCACCAGCGTGGCGGCGTACGCCACACCCACCAGCACCGTGCGGCCGGTCCAGCCCCGGCGGGCCGCGGGGATGACCAGCCACAGCACCACCGCGGCAATACCGGACCGGAAGCTCGCGATCTGCCAGCCGGTGAACGCGGCGGCCTTGATGCCGGCGCCACCGGTGGAAAACAGCAGGGCGGCGAGCGCGAGGCGAAGCCGCGCGCTGGTCGGATTCGGTTGGGCCATGGTGTAGAGAACCTAATTTGGAGAGCGGACTGGCGCGGTCTCCCCTCGCAGGCTACATCTGGTGATGCCCCTTCCAACGACAGGCCCCGTCGGCCGCCGCGCCGACGAGGGACTCGTGCGCGCCATCGGCGTGCGTGCGCTCGCCGCCAGCACGCTCAATTGCATCGTCGGCGCCGGCATCTTCGTGTTGCCCGCGGTAGCCGCCCAGGGGCTGGGTCCCGCCGCCATCGTCAGCTATCTGGTTTGCGCGGTCGCGATGGGTCTCGTGATTCTCTGCGTTGCGGCCGCGGGCAGTCGAGTCTCCTCCAGCGGCGGCATGTATTCCTATACCGAGGCAGCGTTCGGTCCGTTCGCCGGGTTCGCGATCGGGACCGTCAACTGGTTCGCGGCGGGCGTCGTCGCGTCAGCCTCGGTCGCGAACGCGCTGGTCGGCGCCGTGGCCGAGATCGCGCCGGTGTTCGCGACGCCGATTGGGCGCGCGGTGATCATCCTTGGGGTCTACGGCGCGCTCGCTGCCGCCAACGTCCGCGGGGTGAAAGTGGGCGCCCGTCTGATCGAGGGGATCACGGTCGCCAAGCTCACTCCCCTGCTCCTCCTCGCCGTGGCCGGCCTGTTCTTCATGCGGCCCGAGCATTTGGCCTGGCATGGTGCGCCCAGCCTTTCTGCGGTCGGCCAGTCGGCGCTTCTCGTGATCTTTGCTTTCGCCGGTACCGAGATCGCGGTCACGCCCGGCGGCGAGATTCGGAACCCGGCCCGGACCCTTCCCCGCGCGATCTTCATGGCCCTCGGGCTCTCGACCGCCCTCTATCTGACGCTCCAGGTGA
>DASQPE010000023.1:0-2278 GCA_035644115.1 Gemmatimonadales bacterium | reverse complement strand
CTTTCGTCTTCCTCATCCTCGCGGAGAGGACCGGGAGAGGAGGACAGTGTCTACTGATCAGCTCGGCACGACGACGACGGCCTTGTGCGGCCTGTCCCGCTGCGTCGTTCGCGCGAAGTCCGGCGTAGGCTCCGGCGCATCGGGGGCCGGGGCCAGCCGGACGGCGCAGTACTTCAACTCGGGCTGCTTGGCGACCCGGCCGATCGCCGGGATCGTCAAGTAATTCGCCGCCACGTTCTCTCCCTGCTGGTCGCCCCAGTGGAACGGGACGAAGACGACGCCCCGCGACAATCTCTGGTTGATCCTGACCGGGAGGCGGATCAGGCCGCGACGGCTGCTCAACTCGGCCCACTGCCCCGCGGCCAGGCCGACCTCGGCCGCATCGTCGGGGTGCACCTCGACGAACGCCGACGGCTCGAGCCGGACCAGCTTGGGCGACTTGCCCGTGCGGGTCAGGGTGTGCCAGTGGGCATACAACCGTCCGGTCGTCAGGACCAGCGGGAACTCGTGGTCAGTCGTCTCACGCGGGGGCCGGTGCGGCCGTGCGTGGAAGCGGGCGCGGCCGCTGGGGGTTGGGAATTTCCGGTCCAGATAGAGCCGCTCGGTCCCCGGATGGTCGACGCTCGGGCAGGGCCAGCGCAGGTGTCGCTCGCGCCGGAGCCGCTCGGACGGCATCTCCGCCATGTCGCAGGGCCGGCCAGCGGTCAGCCCGATGAGCTCATCCCAGACCGCGCCCGAGTCCTCGAACTGGAACCCGGAGAAGCCCATCGCCTGGCCGAACCGGGCCAGGATCTGCCAGTCGGGAAGGGCCACGCCGGGCGGCTTGACGACCTGCTCGCTGAAGGAGACGAGCCGCTCGCTGCTCGTCATGGTGCCCGTCTTCTCGGCCCACTGCGCCACTGGGAGCAGGACGTCCGCGAACTGCGTCGCCTCGGTCGGGTGGTAGGGGTCCTGGACGACGATCAGTTCGGCCCTGGACAGGGCGCGCCGGACCTGATGCAGGTCGGGGAGGCTGACCGCGGGATTGGTTGCCGCGATCCAGATCGCCTTGAGTCGCCCCGCTTCCAGCGCCCGGGACATCTCGACGGCCGTCAAGCCCGGCCTCGTCGAGACCGTCCCCGCGGGGCGTCCCCAGTACGCCTCGACCTCAGCGCGGTGCCCGGGGTCCTCGGAGAACCGATAACCCGGCAGCGCCTGCGCCAACAGTCCGGTTTCGCGGCCCCCCATTGCGTTCGGCTGGCCGGTGAGGCTGAACGGCCCCGCACCCGGCTTGCCGATCTGCCCGGTCAAGAGGTGAAGGTTGATGATGCTGTTGTTCTTCCACATACCGACGGTGCTCTGGTTCAACCCCTGGCAGTAGAACGTCAGCAGCGCGCGCGAGCGTGCGACCCGGTCAGCCAGCGCCCGGATGGGCGCCTCTGGGACACCCGCGGCCGAGACCAGCCCCTCCCAGTCGGCGTGAAGGAGGAAATCCCGGTAGGCCCCGAAGCCCTCGGTGTGCGCCGCGACGAAGGCGTGATCCACGGCGCCGCGCTCGAGCAGGAGCCGGCCGACGGCATTCATCAGCGGGATGTCGCCGCCGGCGGCAACGGGGACGTAGAGCGTGGCGTAATTGGCGGTGTTCGTCCGCCGGGGATCGACCACGATCAACTCGACGTCGGGATTCGCCTTGAGGTGGGCCTTGACCCGGTTAAAGGTCACCGGGAAGGCGTCCGCCATGTTGCTTCCCCACACGACCAGGCAATCGCTCAGGTCGATGTCGGCGTAGCAGCACGGCGGGCCGTCGGCGCCGAGGCTCGTCTGGTAGCCCGTTACGGCCGATGCCATGCAGAGCCGGCTGTTCGAGTCGGTGTTGTTCGTGCCGATCGACCCCTTGAACAGCTTCACGGCCAGATAGCTAGCCTCGCTGTCGAGCTGGCCGCTGCCGTAGAAGGCCACCGCGTCCGGGCCGTGCCGGTCGATGATTTCCCGGAACCGCGCCGCCGGCCAGCCGAGCGCGTCCGTCCACTTCATCGGCCGGGGTTCCTTGCCGCGCGCCGGGCGCACGTGGGGTTGCATCAGCCGGTCGGGCGTGTGGTTCACCTCGGGGAGCGTCGCCCCCTTGGCGCAGATGTCCCCCAGGTTGGCCGGCGCATCGGCCACCCCCGTGACACGGATCAGCTCGCCGGAGGCCGACTCCATCGAGAGCCGACAGCCCACCCCGCAGTAGGGGCAGATCGCCTCGCCCTTGGTTGGCTCTTGGCTGATCAGCGGGGTGGTCATCATGTTTTCCTGGGCG
>DASQPE010000022.1:0-13096 GCA_035644115.1 Gemmatimonadales bacterium | reverse complement strand
CGCGGCGGGCGCTTGCGCAGCCGCCGAGTGGGAAAGGGCCAGGGCAAGCAGCAGAGCGGCGGTGGAGGGAACCCAGCGGGAGAGCGGCATCGTCAGCCTCCGAGTGAGGGTGGGGCTCCGGTGCACAAAATAAGAGGTAAGAGGTGAGAGGTAAGAGGTAAGAGGTGAGAGGGCTCAACCACCTCTCACCTCTCACCTCTCAGCTCTTACCTCTTAGTTTCCTCGGCATTATGCCCGCACCAGCCGCCCCGCCTCCCTTCCTGCCCACCCGCGCCGAGATGGCGGACCTGCTGGCGCTGGCGTTGCCGGTCGTCGTGGTCCAGGTGGGGCTCATGTCCATGGGCGTGGTGGACTCCATCATGGTGGGCCACCTCTCGGCCACGGCGCTCGCCAGCGTCGCCCTGGGAAACATGTACTTCATGGGGCTCGGCATCTTCGGCATGGGTGTGCTGATGGCGCTCGATCCCCTGGTGGCGCAAGCGGTCGGCGCCGGCGACTACTCCGCGATCGCGCGCGCCCTCCAGCGCGGGCTGGTGCTTGCGCTGAGTCTCACCCTGCCGTGCGGCGCGTTGCTCCTTACCGCCCAGCGGTTCCTCACCTGGATCGGGCAGCCCGCCGAGGTAGTGCCGAACGCGGCGCTCTTCGCCCGGATCATGATTCCCAGCGTGGCGCCGTTCTTGGGGTTCGTCGTGCTCCGCCAGACGCTCCAGGCCATGGGCCGGATGCGTGCGATCGTGACGATCATCGTCCTGGCCAATCTGCTCAATGGCGCCCTGGACTGGGTGCTGATCTTCGGGCATCTGGGTGCGCCCGCGATGGGCGTCCCCGGCTCGGCCTGGGCGACGACCACCAGCCGCTGGGCGATGCTGGCCGGTCTCCTGGCACTCTCCTGGAAGGATCTGCGTCCGCACATGCTGCCGGTCCGCCCGGAGCTCGCCCACTGGGCACCGCTTGGGCGCATGTTCGGGCTCGGGCTCCCGATCGGGCTCCAGTACCTGCTGGAATGGGGCGTGTTCGGGACCGTGATGCTGCTGATGGGGCGGCTGGGCACGGTGGCAGTCGCCGCTCACCAGATCGCGATCAACGTGGCATCCCTCACGTTCATGGTGCCGCTCGGCGTCTCGGCGGCCGCGACCGTCCTGGTGGGGCACGCGGTGGGGCGGGGGAACGCGCAGGTCGCGCGCCGCGCGGCCCGCGCCGCGCTTGCCACCGGCGTTGCGTTCATGGCCGTCATGGCGCTCCTGTTGCTGGTGATCCCGGTGCCGATCGCGCAGGTCTATTCCCGCGATCTCGCCGTGATCACGCTGGCCGCGACCTTGCTGCCGATCGCCGGGACCTTCCAGATCTTCGACGGCATCCAGGTGGTCTCGATCGGAATCCTCCGCGGCCTGGGTGACACCCGCGCCCCATTCGTGATCGCGGTGCTGGGCTTCTGGCTGCTGGGTTTCCCGGTGAGTCTCTGGCTCGGCTTCCGCACTTCCCTCGCGGCCGCGGGCCTCTGGTGGGGGCTGGTGGTGGGCCTGGTCGCGGTGGCAGCGTTGCTGCTGGCCCGGACCCGCGGACGCCTCGCGCGGAAGGTGGGACGATTGACGATCGAGACCCCGCGGGGCGCACGGGCGGAAGTGGCGTGAAGACAGTAAGAAGTAAGAAGTGAGAAGTGAGAAGGAGGGTCCGTGAGCGAGCCGAGCCGCCTTCCTACTTCTTACTTCTCACTTCTAACCGCTCTCTCCACCACGCCGAGGCCTGCATCGACGATCAAGGCCAGCATGGCGGCCGGGATCGCGCCGGACAGGATCATCCGCGAGTCCGACAGCGACAGGCCGGCGACGATGGGATCGCCCAGGCCGCCGGCCCCGATGAAGGCCGCCAGCGTCGCGGTTCCGACGTTGATCACCGCCGCGGTGCGGATGCCGGCCATGATCACTGGTGCGGCCAGCGGCAACCGCACGTAGCGCAGCACCTGACCGGGAGTCATGCCGATGGCGAGGGCGGCGCTCACCGCATCGCGATCGGCGGCACGCACACCGGTGTAGGTGTTCCGTAGGATCGGGTAGAGCGAGTAGAGAAAGAGCGCGACCAACGCCGGCACCACGCCGATGCCGAGCAGCGGGATCATGAACGCCAGCAGGGCAATGCCTGGAATCGTCTGCAGCAGACCAACGACGCGGATGGTGGCTTCGGCCGCGCGATCGGTGCGCTCGAGCAGCAGGCCGAGCGGCAGGGCGACCAGCACCGCGGCGGCCAGCGAGAGGAACACGAGGAGCAGATGTCGCGCGGTGAGGCGGAGCAGGGTCCGCCACTGAGCGACCAAATACGCGCCGAGCGACTCTCTGCCCGCCTGCCCGCCTGCCCGCCTGTCCGCCTCTCCGCCTGCAACCAGGCCCAGCTGCCGGAGCGCGTCCTTCGCTACCGCACCGATCGGTGCGTTGTCTACCTCGACTCGCCGGTTGAGCCCGCGCATCGCGGCCTCGCTCAGGCGTCCGCTCAGCTCCTCCAGCGCGAGCACGGCCCCCGGCGTCTCGCGGTAGAGCCGGGACCCGACCATCGCGGCGGCCTGGTAGGGCGGAAAGAACCGGCGGTCGTCCTGCAGCACGACCAGATCGTACCGGGCAATGAATCCATCCGTCGCGTATCCGTCGATCACGTCCACGTTGCCCGCCGCGAGCGCCTGATACTTGATGGCTGGTCCGAGGGCGCGCACCGCCTTGAAGCTGATGCCGTAGGCCCGCTGAATTCCGGGCAGCCCGTCCGGGCGGCCGATGAAATCAGGGGTGAGGCCGGCAGTCAGCTGCGGCCCCGCTCGCGCGAGATCGGTCAGGGTGTGGAGCCCGAGCCGCTCGGCGGTCTCCCGCCGCAGCGCGATGGCATAGGTGTTCTCGAAGCCGAGCGGCGGCAGCCAGTGGATGTCCCAGCGGCGGGCAAACTCGAGCGCCACCCGAGTGAACGCATCCCGCGGATCGGACAGCGCCGCCTCGTGCAGGATCGCGGTGAGACCGGTGCCGGTGTACTCGGGATAGACGTCGATGGCGCCGGTCCGGAGCGCCTGGAAGGCGAGCTCGGTGGCGCCGAGCCCGGGGCGGCGTTCGACAGTGAAGCCGCGGGCCTCGAGCAGCTGGGCGAACATCTCGGCCAGGAGGTACGACTCGCCGAAGGGTTTGGAGGCGACGATGACGGGAGCAGGCGGGAGCGGGCGGGAGCGGGCGGGAGCGCGGACAGGGGCTCCGAGCGCCACTGAGAGCACGGCCGCCATAACGAAACCCGTGCGACTCGCCCGCCTCACGGGTCCCTCATTCGCGCCCGCGCGAGCAGCTCCGCGACGTATGGAGTCGCGGGGGCGCTGAGGAGCTCCGAGGGCGGGGCCGCCTGCTCCACTCGCCCGGCCCGCATGACGACCACCCGGTCGCCCAGCTCGAACGCCTCGCGCAGATCATGGGTCACCAGGATCGCGGTGAGGCCGAGCTCTCGCTGCAGCCGATGAAAGGTGGTCTGAAGCTCGGCCCGGGTAATGGCATCGAGCGCGCCGAATGGCTCGTCCAGCAAGACGACGTCGGGTCGCGCGGCCAGCGCACGGGCGAGCGCCGCACGCTGTCGTTGTCCGCCCGAGAGCTCGCGCGGGCGCCGCTCGGCGAACCGCTCGGGCTCGAGCCCGACCAGGCGCAACGCGTCGCGCCCGAGCCGCTCCGAGGCAGGATCTCCGGTGAGCCAGGGGACCACGGCAGCGTTGCGGAGCACCGACCAGTGCGGCAGGAGTCCGCCTTCCTGCGGGACGTACCCGATGCTCCGCCGGAGCAGGATCGGATCCACCGCCCCCACTTCCTGGCCCCGCACCGACACGGTGCCGGCCTCCGGCTCGACCAGCCGATTGAAGCAGCGGAGCAGGGTGGACTTCCCCGCGCCGCTCTCGCCCACCAGCGCGACGCACTCGGCGTGCTCCACCGCGAGCGATGCGGCATCGAGCGCGGCCGCGCCACCGAAACGCTTGGTGACCGCTTGAGCCACCAGCAGCGGGTCGGCCACGGTCAGCCGGGCGTCAACACGAACGCCCCGCGGAGCGAGCCACCGCTCCGCAGTCGATCCAGCGCCTCGTTGGCCCGCGCCAGCGGGAGCGCTTCGGTCTCGGTGTGGATGGACGCGCCCCGCAGGAACTGAAAGAACTCCTCGCCGTCCCGCCGGGTCAGGTTGGCCACCGAGCGCACCGTCCGCTCACCCCACAGGATGTCGTAGGGGAAGGACGGAATCGGGCTCATGTGAATCCCGGCGCAGACCACCGTGCCGCCTTTGGCCACGGCGCGGAGCGCCAGCGGCACCAGGGCGCCCACCGGTGCAAACAGAATCGCGGCATCGAGCGGCTCCGGAGGAAGCTCCTCGGAGGCGCCGACCCATTCCGCGCCCAGCTCGCGGGCAAACGCCTGAGTCGTGCTGTCACCTGCCCGGGTGAACGCGAACACCCGGCGCCCCTGCCGGCGCGCCACCTGCGCCATCAGGTGACCGGCCGCGCCAAAGCCGTAGAGGCCGAGCCGCTCCGCGTTGCCGGCCGCAACGAGAGAGCGCCAGCCGATGAGTCCGGCGCAGAGGAGCGGCGCGGCCGCGATATCGTCGTAGGTCTCGGGCAGCGGGAAGCAGTACCGCTCGTCGGCCACGGTCTGCTCGGCATACCCACCGTCGAGCTGCCATCCAGTGAAGCGGGCCCGGTCGCACAGGTTCTCGCGGCCGGAACGGCAATAGACACAGACTCCGCAGGTCCACCCGAGCCAGGGAACGCCGACCCGATCTCCCGGGTTGAAGCGGTGCGCACCTTCGCCCAGTTGAGCCACCCGGCCGACGATCTCGTGCCCCAGCACCAGCGGGAGCTTGGGATCCGGCAGCTCGCCATCGGCGACGTGGAGGTCGGTGCGGCACACGCCGCATGCCAGGACGTCGAGCAGCACCTGACCCGGCCCCGGGGCGGGGCCGGGCAGCGTCGCTTCACGCAAGGGGGTGCGGGGGCGCTCGAGCAGCATCGCACGCATGGGGTCAGAGGTTGCCCGTACCGGTCACCCGGCGCAAGCCGGTAGACGCGAAACCTTCTAACCGGCAAAGCCGTCTATATTGGTTACAGCCATGCTCGACACCCTTCGCTCCGCGCTCGCCGATCGCTACCGGGTCGATCACGAGCTCGCCCGTGGCGGCATGGCGACCGTCTTCGTCGCCGAAGACCTGCGGCACGGCCGCACGGTCGCGATCAAGGTGCTGCGGGCCGAGTTCGGCGGAGCGGCCCTCCCCCAACGATTCCTCCGCGAGATCCGGATCGCAGCTCGCCTGGCCCATCCCCAAATTGTACCGGTGCACGATTCGGGGGAGTGTGACGGCTACCTCTATTTCGTCATGCCGTATCTCGGCTGCGAGTCGCTGCGCGACCGACTCGAGCGCGACGGCAGGCTGCCGCTGGCAGACGCGGTCCGGATCGGACGCGGGGTCGCCAGCGCCCTCGACTACGCGCACCGCCACGGCGTCCTCCACCGCGACATCAAGCCCGAGAACATCATGCTGCACGAAGGCGAGCCGGTCGTCGCCGATTTCGGAGTGGCGCGCGCGCTTTCCGCCGCGGTCGGCGCCGGCGAGAGCGTGTCGGAGCCGGGCATCGCGATCGGCACGCCGGCGTACATGAGCCCCGAGCAGGCCAGCGCGGACGACGAGATCGACGGCCGAAGCGACATCTACAGTCTCGGCTGCGTGGTGTACGAGATGCTCGCCGGGCGGCCGCCGTTCGCCGGGACGACTCCGCGCCAGACCATGGCGCGCCACGTGGTGGAGCCGCCTCCGGCGCTCCGCACCCTGAGACCCGACGCACCGCCCGCGCTGGAGCAGGCGCTGGCCCGCGCCCTGGCCAAGAGCCCCGACGAGCGCTTTGCCACGGCGGGTGACTTTGCCCGCGCGCTCGAGACGACCGCCCCGCTCGCCACGGTGCCGCTCGCCGCGGTGGCGCCCGCCCCGTCAGACCGGCACGCCATTGGGGTGTTGCCGTTCGTGAACGCGAGCCCGGACCCAGATACCGAGTACTTCGCCGACGGCATGACCGACGAGCTGATCGACGCCCTCACCAAGGTCGAAGGGCTGCACGTCGCTTCGCGGACCTCGGTGTTCGCCTTCAAGGGCAAGCAGACCGACGTCCGCACCCTCGGCGCGCTGCTCGGTGTGGCCGTCATTCTCGAGGGCACGGTCCGGAAATCCGGCGCCAGGCTCCGGATCACGTCGCGACTCACCGACGTCCGCGATGGACGCCATCTCTGGTCGCAGCGGTACGACCGCGACCTGCACGACGTCTTCGCGGTGCAGGACGAGATCTCGCAGACGATCGTCACGACGCTCCGCGCCACCCTGCTGGGCGACCTGGGCGACCCGATTGCGCGGCGCTACACGGCGAACCTCACGGCGTACAACCTCTATCTCAAGGGTCGCTACAGCTGGAACAAGCGCACCGCGGAGGGCGTGGTCGACGGCGTGCGCTACTTCGAGCAGGCGATCGCGCAGGACGAGAGCTACGCGCTGGCGTACACCGGGCTGGCCGACTGCTTCGCGCTCCAGCTGGATTATCGCGGCGTGCCGGTGCAGGAGGGGATGCAGCGAGCCAAGGAGTTCGCGCTCAAGGCCATCGCGCTCGACGACACGCTCGCGGAAGCCCACACCTCGCTGGGCTGGGTGCTGTTCATCCACGATTGGGACTGGGACGGGGCCAGCCGGGCGTTCCGCCGGGCGCTGGAGCTCAACCCGCGCTACGCCACCGCGCGTCAGTGGTACGCCTGGCTGCTGATCGCGCACGGCCGGATCGAGGAGGCGCTGGCCGAGGGGCGCCTGGCGTTCGAGCTCGACCCGGCGTCGGTCTCGATCCGCCGGAGCCTGGGCTGGCTCTACTATTACGCCCGGCAATACGACCCGGCGGCGGAACAACTGCGTCGCGCGATCGAGCTGAACCCCACCTCCGAGGAGACCCACCGCATCCTCGGACTGGTGCGCCTCCAGCAGGGGCGGTTGGACCAGGCCGAAAACGAGTTCCGCGAGGCGATCGGGCTGTCGACCGAGCTGGCGTACTCCCGGGCCGGGCTGGCCCACGTGGCCGCCACCGCCGGCCGCAGCACTGAGGCGCGCTCGATCCTGGACGCGCTCTACGCCCAGGCCAAGGAGCGCTACGTCTCTCCGGTCGCGTTCGCCACGGTGCATCTCGGACTGGGCGAGATCGACCACGCGTTCACCTGGATCGAGCGGGCGTACGAGGAGCGGCGCGGCTGGCTCTGTTATCTGAAGGTCGAGCCGCTGCTGGACCCCCTGCGGGCGGATCCCCGGTTCGACCGTCTGCTCGAGAAGATGCGCCTCACCTGACCCGAGCGGCGCAGGTCACCGCGCGCCGTTCGACCCAAGACCAACCATCAGCTATGCCGCACGGCTTCTAGACCGGCCGGGGTCGGCCGTGCTATCTCACAATGTCGTTAAATCGGGAGGAACCGATGGCAGCCACGAAGACGAACTGGTTGCGCTGGGCGCTGGTGGGATCGCTGTTAGCACCAGCGGCCGGCTGTGTGGCGGCAGCCGCCGCGGGGGCCGGTGCTGGCACCGGGATCTATCTCACCAGCCGCGGCGCGGGCTCGACGGTCAATGGGTCGGTGGACGACATCGCGGCGCGGACCCGCTCCGTCCTGGACGGCGAAGGCATCACGATCACCGAGACCAAGAACGAATCCGAGGGTGACAAGCGGACGTTCAAGGGGACCAAGGGCGATCTGGACATCGCGGTGAATCTCGAGCGGCAGAGCCCGACCACGACCAAGGCTGAAGTGACCGCGCGGAAGAACCTGGCGGAGTGGGACAAGCATTACGCGCAGACGCTGTTGAACAAGATCGTGAAGGGCGGCTAAGTCAGGAGCGCCTCCACCTCCCGCATCGCCGCCGCGTCCGCGGCGCTGCGATCGGCGAGGTCGCGCGCCAGCGCGGACAGTTGACCACCAGCCGTGTCGGCCGATCCCTCCGCTTGACCGCGGAGGCGGCCGACCACGGTCAGCGCTTCCAGCAGCTGTTGCACCAGTCGATCGCGCGAGCGCTCGACGGCCGCATGGCTTTCGGCCCAGGCCGCGATGCCGGTGGTCGCCTCCCGCCGCTTCTCCAGCACCGCCAGCGTGTCATCCAACCCGGCAAGGTCCCGCGCCGCATCGCAGGCCTGACCCAGCAGCTCATCCAGCTCGGCGGCAACCGGGCTCGGTCCGCCGGACGTGTGGTGCAGCCCTTCGCCGAGCCGCGCGAGATCGGCCAGGAGGCTCCGCGCGGTGCCGACCGGGAGCGCGGCCAGGGTCTCTGCGATGCGCTGATCCAGATCCGGCGGAAGCGCCGAGCGGCGGGCGCGCGGGGTGAGCAAGGGCCGCTGCACCGCGCGGTGCGCCCCGAGCACCAGGAGCCCCGCGACCATCGGCGAGCTCGCCAGCAGCGTGGGAAGCGCGCTGGCGGCGGCCACGCCGGCGACGAGCGTGGTCGCGGCCAAGGCATAGAGCGAAGCCGGCACCGCCGACCACGCCCGTCCTGCCGGGGCGCTGCGGACCGGCACGCCGCGAAGCCGGAGCTGCTCCAGCACTACATCGGTCGTCGCCGCGGGCACCCGCACCAGCGCTCGGCGACCGGCGGCAGTGGGGCCCGCGTCTCCGGCGTGGGGTGTCCCCGCCAGCAATGCGGCCAGCTTGCCGCTGGCCGCGCGCCTCTGAGCGAACGCGGTGGGCGGTATCACGAACACGAGCGTGTCGGCCCGCCCCCGCGTCACGCCTCGGCAGTCGGGGCAGTTCATGAGGCCTCCGGCCGCGCTCGAGCCGCAGACCAGGCAGAAGTCGAGCGCCGGCGCTCGCTCGAGCGCGCGGACCGCCTGATCCGGATCGCGCTCGGTGAGCGCATCGAGCAGGCTGGCAGCCGAGTGGTAGCGACGCGCGGGATCGGCGACAGCGGCCCGCGCGACGATGGCGTCGAGCCAGATCGGAACGTCCGGCCGAGCTGTACGAGGATGGTAGCCCTCGGCCGCGGGCAGCGGCGGCAGGTGCGCCGAAGGGCTCTCGGGCAACCGGCCGGCGAGCGCGAAGTAGAGGGTCACGCCAAGTCCGTAGACGTCGGCCCGCGCGTCGGCCCGGGTCCCCGCGAGCACTTCGGGGCCGAGGTAGGGCAGGGTCCCCACCAGCGCGCCGGTCTGGGTGACCGTTGCCTGCCCATCCAGGCGGGCGGCGCCGAAATCGGTGAGCCGAGCCCGGCCGTCCGGGTCGAGCAGAATGTTCTGCGGCTTTACGTCGCGATGGAGGATTCCCCGCCGGTGAGCGGCGGAAAGCGCGCCCGCGATGTCGGCCCCCACCCGGGCGGCTTCATCCGGGTCGAGGGGCCCGCGGTCCCGAACCCGGACGGCGAGGTCGGGGCCGGCCACGTATTCCATCACCACGAAGCTCCAGCTTCCCTCCTCCAGGAAGTCATGGACCCCGACGATGTTGGCGTGAGCCAGCCCGCGCACCGCCTGCACCTCGCGCCGGAGCCGCTCGCGGGCGAGCTGCGCGCTCGCGGGCGGGGGCACCAGCAGCTTGAGGGCGACGGGGGTACCGAGCTCGCGATCAGTGGCGAGATACACGATGGAGAAGCCGCCGCGCCCGATCTCGCGAACGATCTCGTACCGGCCGGCGAGCAGATCGCCGGGCCCGAGATAGGCGGGCCCGATCATGAGCCTTGGGAGAGCCGCTGGAGGACCTCGGTGGCGTTGGATCGCCACCCGTCGTTCGCTTTGTAGAGCTCGAGGAAGCGGCGCAGGTGCTCCCCGGCCGGCTCCGGCTGGCCCAGGACGTACTCCGACATGCCGGCGTGGTAGAGCGCCATGTAGTTGTCGGGCTGGAACTCTATTACCAGCTCCATGATGGGCCCGGCCGACTTGTCGTCGCCGGCGTCGGCGACGGGATGGCCGGTGCCGAAGACGATGCCGGCGGCATCGGAGCGGTCGCGCTGGGCGAGCTGCTGGATCACCGTGCGGGCCTGGTCGATCCGCCCCGCGAGCGCGTAGCAGGCGGCGCTGTATCCCTGGCCGTCGGGGGTGGATGGGGCTGGGTTACGTTGTTGCGCCGTCTCGACTTCGACCGAGTTGCAGTAGGGCTTGACGGCGGCGAACCAGCCGGCCGCATCGCCCCGTGCCGGGGGGATGCCCAGGGTGACAGCGGCGTGGGTCAGCCGGGCGGGAGGGCGAAAGGCGAGGGCCGCGAGGCAGATCGCCAGGTACCCCGCGCCCGCGAGATACAGGAATCTCAGCATGAGCCCAGACGGGTAAGAGGTGAGAAGTGAGAAGTAAGAGGGAGATGCCGCAAGAATCGCGCAAGTGCACACCCCCTCTCACCTCTTACCTCTCCCCTCTTACCTCCCCTCGACACTCTCCCAACCCTATCCTGACAAAGCCTTCCCGCTCGCACCAGCCGCGGAAGATCACTTCGTCGCCGTCTTCCAGAAACCGGCGTTCCTCGCCGGTGGGCAAGCGGATCGGCTCGGCCCCGCGCCAGGTGAGCTCGAGCAGGCAGCCGCGCGCGCCGTTGGTCGGGCCCGAGACGGTCCCGCTCCCGAACAGATCGCCGGGCCGAAGGTTGCATCCGCCCGAGGCGTGATGGGTGAGCAGCTGGGCCGGCGTCCAGTAGAGATCCTCCAGCTGGCTGCGACTCATCCGGAATGGCGGCACCCCCTCGGCCCGCATGCGGGCCGAGGCGAGCAGGACCTCCAGCGACAGGGCGATCGCGCCGGCGCGGCGATCGTCCTCGTCGCGAAGATACGGAAGCGGCTCCGGGTCGTCGGCGGGCCGCTCGAGCCCGGTGTTGAACGGCGCGAGCGCGTCCATGGTGACGATCCAGGGCGAGATCGTGGTCGCGAAGTTCTTCGCCAGAAAAGGGCCGAGCGGCTGGTACTCCCAGGCCTGCACATCGCGAGCGGACCAGTCGTTCAGCAGACACAGGCCGAAGAGATGACGCGGCGCGTCCGCGATCGGGATCGGCTCACCCAGCGAATTGCCCGGGCCCACAAAGAATCCGACCTCGAGCTCGTAGTCGAGCCGCCGAGTGGGGCCGAACGCGGGAGGGCCGCTGGTCCCGTCGCGGGTCTGGCCCTCCGGCCGGCGGATGGGAGCTCCGCTCGGCACGATAGACGAGGCCCGGCCGTGATAACCGATCGGCACCCATTTGTAGTTGGGCAGCAACGGGTTCTCCGGCCGGAGCATGCTCCCCACGTTGGTCGCATGATGTAGCGACGCGTAGAAGTCGGTGTAGTCGCCGATCGCGGCGGGCAGCAGCAGCTCGACCTCGGTCGCCGGCACCAGCACTCGGGGACTCGCGCGCGGCTCGAGCGACCGCCCGGCCGGATCGACCGCGAGCAAGCGGCTCACCGCGCGCCGAAGTGCGGACCAGTAGCGCCCGCCGAGCGCCATGAAGCCGTTGAGCTCGGGAGCAGCGCAGGCCCGGGCGGCTCGCTGGGCGTCGCCGCTGAAGAACCCGGCCTCGAGGGACGCCGCAAGGTCGAGCACGGCATCCCCGATCGCGATGCCGCCGCTGGGTACGTCCGGCGCGTCGCGCCGGCGGAAGATGCCGAACGGCAGATTCTGGATGGGGAAATCGGGATGGCCGTCGGCCGACTCGACCCAGCTCCGGCGGGCGGGGTCGTGGGTCTCGTCGAGAATTCGGGTCACAGGAGGCGCATCGCGCGCAGGTCGTCTATCGGCTCGAGGAACGAGCACGATCCAAACGCAAGCGCGAGGCGGCGTCCATGGCGCAGCTCGACGGCGTCGAGCCGGTGCGAGCGCCAGGCGACACCCTCCTGATCGAAATGAAAGCCTGTGGGCGACGACTCCTCGAGCAACTCGAGCGCATCGCCATTGGCCATCCCGTGCTGGAGAAAGGCCGCGACGAGAAAAACATTGAGAAATCCGAACATCGCGCTGCAGGCGCTGCCGGCCTCGTAGGTGAGCCGGTATGCGCCGCCGAGCGGATGGTGGAGACCGGCCGTCGCCTTGAAGGGAAGGTTGGCGTCAACGCAACGGCGGATGAACCGAAGTAGATGGAGCGGCTCCGGGAACCGATCCGGCGTGACGCCACCGGTCCGCACCTTGGCTCGACCATCGGATTTGGCCAGGGTGTCGATCAGCGGCGCCGGGTCTTCCTCGATGGGAATCTCCACGAAGGCGTGGAGCTGGCCCTCGATGGTGCGGAGCGCGTCGGTGATCGCGTCGGCGGTTCCGGCCTTGAGCTCGATGGTATCCGCGACCGCGCACCCGCTCTGGTGCCGGTTGAAACGGGCGATCTCCGTCAGGTCGCCGGCGAGATCGGACCCGGCCAGCGCGGTGATCTTCCAGGGCGCGCCGCCGGGCTGTAGGGGCATTGCGCCGGAGGCTTCGAGCTCCCCCAGCCGCGCGACCGGTACCACGAAGCGGCCCAGGGCCCAGTACACGTCGCTGGCGCGATACGATGCGTAGTTCGCGGCGGCGGTGGGGAGGTCGAGACCGGCGGGCGGGAAGAGTCCGGCGTAGTCGATGAGGCCGTGGAGCAGGGTGCGGATGGAACGCATGGCGAGAATAATAGGCAGGCGGGAGCAGGCGGGAGCAGGCGGGAGCGGGCGGGAGCGGGCGGGAGCGGGCGGGAGCGGGCGGGAGCGGGCGGGAAACTGGACGCCGTTGCGGCCGATTGATCCGCAGTGCGAGTCCGCCCGAATGCAAGGTGCGCTATGGCAACGTACGAGCAGCTGAAGGCATGGCAGGTCAGCCATGAGCTCGCCCTGGCCGTCTACGCCGCCACCGACTCCTGGCCCAAGGCCGAGCTCTTCGGGCTCACCTCGCAGGCGCGCCGAGCGGTGCACTCGGTCGCGGCCAACATCGCAGAGGGATATGCCAAACGGGGTGGTCGGGAGCTGCGCCGCTATCTCGACATCTCATTGGGCTCGCTCGCCGAGCTGTCATACACGCTGCGGCTGGCGCGGGATCGCAACCTGCTGAGTGATTCGGATTGGAAGGCGCTAGAGGACCTGCGGGGAACAGCGGGATCAATTGTCTGGCGGCTCTACCGATCGCTCGGGGTCCGCCGCACGCCGTCCA
>DASQPE010000021.1:0-11298 GCA_035644115.1 Gemmatimonadales bacterium | reverse complement strand
GAAGAGGTCGCGGAGTCGTACCAGCGGTATCTGGTGCATGGGTTTCGCAGCGCCTGGCGCTTCACCGGCTCCCCGGTGCGGCTCAAGTTCACCCGGCGGGGTGCGAGAAAGCGGTGACGTCCGCGGCGGCCTGGCTGGCTCTGTCCTACCTGCTCGGCGCCATCCCGACGAGCTATCTGGTCGCCCGAGTAGGTAAGGGCATCGACCTGCGAGAGCACGGGAGCCGAAACCTGGGCGCGACCAACCTGTATCGCTTGCTGGGCTGGAAGTACGCCGTTCCGGTGGGGCTCTTCGACGCCGCCAAGGGAGCGATCCCGGTCTGGCTGGTCGGCTCGCGGGTTCCGGAGATGTCGCTGCTTCCGCTCTTCTGCGGAGTGGCCGCGGTGGTGGGACATGTCTTCTCGGTGTTCGTCGGATTCAAGGGCGGCAAGGGAGTCGCTACCGCATCCGGCGTGGTGCTCGCGCTCGCGCCGTGGGCATTGCTCGCGGTGCTGGCGGTGTGGGCGGCGGTGGTCTGGCTCACCGGCTACGTCTCGCTCGGCAGCGTGCTGTCGGCCGCTCTCTTTCCGGTGGCGGCGTATTTCCTCGACCAGGGCTCGCGCGGGCCGGTACTCGCGGTCGAGATCGCGCTCGCGACATTCATCATCTGGAAGCACCGGGCCAACCTGCGGCGACTGGCCGCGGGCACCGAGAATCGCTTTGGGCGCCGTGAACCGGCGGGCCGGGCGCCGTGACCCGGGTGGCAGTGCTGGGCGCCGGGGGCTGGGGCACCACCCTGGCCAACCTCCTCGCTCGCAAAGGCGAGGAAGTCCACCTCTGGGCCTACGAGGCCGAAGTGGTGGCCGCGATCAACGGGCAGCACGAGAATCCGCTGTTTCTCCCCGGCTGCGCAATCGCCCCGAGCATCGTCGGCGTCGCGGACCCGCGGGAGGCTGTGCGCGGAGCAGGCGTGATCGTTTCGGTGGCGCCGAGCCACGCGGTCCGTGCGGTGCTCGGGCGGGTGGCGGGCTGCGTAGCGCCGGGCACGCTGGTCGTGAGCGCTACCAAGGGGCTCGAGGTCGACACCCTGGAGTCTATGTCGGCGGTAATCGCCGAGTCCCTGCCCGCTGCGCGGGTCGCCGTGCTCTCGGGTCCCAGCTTCGCGCAAGAGGTGTACGCCGGCCAGCCGACCGCTGTCGTCGCCGCCGCGGCCGAGGAACGCACGGCGCAGGACGCCCAGCAGCTGTTCGCGACGCCACGGTTCCGGGTGTACTCCCACGACGACGTGATCGGGGTGGAGCTGGGCGGAGCCCTCAAGAACGTCATCGCGATCGCCGCCGGCATCCTGGAGGGACTGGGGTTGGGAGACAATCCGCGTGCGGCGCTGCTCACTCGCGGGCTGGCCGAGATCAGCCGGCTGGGAATCGCACTGGGCGCTGATCCGCTCACCTTCGCGGGGCTGGCCGGCATGGGTGACCTCATCCTCACCGCCTGCGGCCGGCTCAGCCGCAACCGGGCGCTCGGCGTGGCGGTGGCCCAAGGGGTGTCGTTCGAGGACTATCGGGCGCAGCACCGGAGCGTCGCCGAGGGTGCCAACGCCTCGCGAGCGGGGGCGGCGCTCGGCGCCCGGATGGGCGTCGAGCTGCCCATTACCGCGCAGGTAGGCGACGTGCTGTTCCGCGGCAAGCCCGCCCGCGACAGCGTGGCCGAGCTGATGGAACGGGAGCTCAAATCGGAGCAGTGGAGATGACGACCGCGCGACCGGTACAGGAGTTCTACTCGATCGGGGAAGTCTGCGCGCTCACCGATCTCAAGCCGCACGTGTTACGGTACTGGGAGAGCCAGTTCCGCTTTCTCAACCCCGCCAAGAATCGCTCGGGGAATCGGGTGTACAAGGCCCGCGAGGTCGAGCTGATCATGCTGGTGAAGCATCTGCTCTACACCGAGAAGTACACCATCGAAGGCGCCCGGCAGCGAATCGATCAGTATCGCCGCTCGGGCGAGCTCAAGCCGTCGGCCCGACGGGGGTTCGAAGCGCAGATGCTGCGGGAGGTGAGGGAGGAGCTGGAAACGGTCCTGGGAATCCTTGAGGGGCGGGCGTTAACTCAAATGCGTGAACAGTGAAAAGTGAAAAGTGAAAAGGGAGCGCCGCTCACGAGCGGACGGGCCTTTTCACTTTTTACTTTTCACTTTTCCCGTTTTTCTCTCTAGCTTTCCCCGCGATGAATATCCTCGTCACCAACGACGACGGCATCCTCGCCCCTGGCCTGGCGCTTCTGGCGGAGGCGTGCCGGAAGGTCGCGACGGTCACCGTCGTCGCGCCCGATCGGGAGCAGAGCGGGACCTCGCACTCGTTGACCTTGCACCGACCGCTCCGCCCCACCCGGCGGCCCGACGGCGCGTGGCAGGTGGACGGCACCCCGACCGACTGCGTGATGCTCGCGATCCAGGCTCTCATGCCGGAGGGACCCGACTTCGTGTTCTCCGGCGTGAACCACGGACCCAATATGGGCGAGGACGTGCTCTACTCGGGCACCGTGGCCGCCGCCATGGAGGGCGTGATGCTGGGCGTGCCCGGGGTCGGGATCTCGTTCGCCGGCACCCGGCCCGAGACCCTCGCCACCTACCGCGACCTGCTGGCGGCCCTGGTGCACCGGATCACGTCGGCGCCGAAGTTTCCCGCCGACACGCTGCTCAACGTCAACCTGCCGCTGGTGGCCGCCGCCGAAGTCAAAGGCATCAAGGTCACCAAGCTCGGCAGCCGGGTCTTTTCCGAGTCGCTCACTCGAATGAAAGATCCGTGGGGACGGGAGATCTTCTGGATCGGGGGCGGAACGATCACCTGGACCGGAGACGAAGACTCCGATCATGCCGCCGTTCGAGAGGGCTATCTGTCGGTGACGCCGCTCCACATGGATCTCACCAACTACGATCTGTTCGAGACGGTGCGGGGATGGTCGCTGGAGGGCTAGGCGAGGGCGACAGCTACGGCGGCTACCGGGCGCAGCTGGTCGAGACGCTCCGGAGCAAGGGCATCCGTGACCTCGCGGTGCTGCATGCGATTCGGCACGTCCCCCGCCACCTGTTCGTGCCCGAGAGCGTCCGCCACTGCGCCTACGATGACGCGGCGCTCCCGATCGGGGCCGGGCAGACCATCTCCCAACCCTACGTACAGGCGCGGTACCTCGAGCTGCTCGGTCTCGGCGGACGGGAGCGGGTGCTCGAGGTCGGAACCGGATCCGGTTATCAGACCGCGCTGCTCGCCTTGCTCACCGAAACGGTGTTCAGCGTCGAGCGCGTCCCGGCACTGGCCCAGGGGGCGCGGGCCGCGCTCGAGGCCGCCGGCATCCGGAACGCCACCGTACTGGTGGGCGACGGCACCCTGGGATGGCGCCCCTTCGCTCCGTACGACGCGATCCTGGTGGCCGCCGCGTCGCCCAACATCCCGGACCCATTGGTCGAGCAGCTCGCTCCCGCGGGCCGCATGGTGATCCCGTTGGGTGATCGCGAAGGACAGACGCTCACCCTGGTCCAGCACGATCCGGCCTCGGGAGTGCGGGTGACAGCGCTGGGCGACGTTCGGTTCGTCCCGCTGCTCGGGCGACACGGCTTCAACGACTGACCCGGAGACTCATGCTCAGCTCTTTCTTCCACTGGCTGGCCGATACCGTGCTCGCCCTCGGCTACCCCGGCATCGTCATCCTGATGGCGATCGAGTCCTCGGTGCTCCCCTTGCCGAGCGAGCTGGTGATGCCGCCGGCGGGCTACCTGGCGGCCCAAGGCAAGATGAGCGCGGTCGTCGCGGTCCTCTGCGGCACCGCCGGCAGCGTGCTCGGCGCGCTGGTGAACTACGGGCTGGCGGTCTACGTGGGCGAGCCGGTGCTGCGGAAGTACGGCAAGTACGTCCTGGTGTCGGAGCGGTCGCTCGACCGGACCGAGCAGTTCTTTCGGCGCCACGGCGAGATCAGCACGTTCGTCGGCCGCCTGCTGCCGGTGATCCGGCACCTGATCTCGATTCCCGCGGGCATGAGCCGGATGCGGCTGGTCCGGTTCGTGACCTTCACAGCGGTCGGCGCCGGCCTGTGGTGCGGCATCCTGACCTATCTGGGGTGGCTCATCGGACGGCATGGCGAAGCGGTGGACCGGGCCATCGGGCCGTACGTGCATCACGTCTTCATGAGCTACATCCTGCCCGGCCTGGTGGTGGTCGTGGTCGGCTATGTCCTGTGGCGCCGCCGCAGAGCGGCGCCGTGACCACGCGCCGTTATCTCCTGGGCGGCCTGGTGCAGGGGGTCGGCTTTCGCTGGTTCGTGCACCGCCATGCAGCAAGGCTTCGGCTTCGCGGGTGGGCCCAGAACCTCCCCGACGGCCGGGTCGAGGTCGTGGCGGAGGGCAGCGACGAGACGCTCGCCGAGCTGGAGCTGCTGCTGCGGCAGGGTCCGTCGCAGGCCCAGGTGGACGCCGTCGAGGTTACCGACCTGCCACCGACCGCGGTCGGGCGGAGCGGGTTCGACATCCGATAGAGAGGACCCAGCCCGATGACGGACGATCTCCGCGGGGATGTGCTCCGCGCCCTGCGCCCGATTCCGGACTATCCCAAGCCCGGCATCGTCTTCCAGGACATCACGCCGGTGCTTCGCAACGGCGCACTGTTCCGGCAGGTCACGGAAGCGATGGCGGCGCCGTTCAAGAACGCCGGAATTACCCACGTGCTCGGCATAGAGGCCCGCGGCTTCATTTTGGGCGGACCGGTCGCGACCATGCTCGGCGCCGGTTTTGTGCCGGCCCGCAAGCCGGGCAAGCTGCCCTGGGAGTGCTTGCGCGAGAGCTACGATCTGGAATACGGGCAGGACGCGCTGGAAGCGCACCGGGACTCCTGGACTCACGGCGCTCGCGTGGTGGTGGTGGACGACGTGCTCGCGACCGGGGGCACGGCCCGCGCGGCCGGTGAGCTGGCCCGCGCCCTTGGGGCCGAAGTCGCCGGCTGGACCTTTCTGCTCGAGATCGGAGCGCTCGCGGGAGGACGGAAGCTCGAACGGGCGCCGTTTCACGTGGTGGCGCGGGTATAGCGGGCTCTGGACGGCTGCCGGACGACTGTACAGGTTTAGAGGGTCGATTCCGCCCACTTCATCACACCGAGGAGTAGCGCATGACCCCGACATCTCGCGCCGCGATCGCGGCGTGTACGCTGGCCCTCGCTTCGCTGGCCGCCACCGCCGCGCCGGCCCAGACGGGGTTCGAGGGCGTCGTCACCTTCGTGTCCCACAGCAAGAGCGACGGCAAGACGACCACGATGGTCCAGACCACCAAGGGAAGCAAGCTCAAGATCGAGGGGATGAGCGCAGAGGGCGGCAGCATGATCCTCGACGGCGACGCGCACACCATGATCATGGTGGAGCCCGCGAAGAAGCAGTACATCACGATCACTCAGGCCGACATGGACCAGATGGCCGCGATGATGAAGCCGATGGCCGAGAAAATGAAAGGCATGAAGCACGACGACGGGAAGGACGGCTCCAAACTCGATGTCTCCAAGACGGGCCGCACCGAAACGGTGGCCGGCACCAGGTGCGAGATCTGGCACGGGACGACGGTGGAGGACGACGGGACGAAGAAGGAGGGCGACGTCTGCGTGGCGCAGGGGGTCGGATTCGCGATCTACGACATGATGATGAACAACCCGATGACCGCCCATGCCCGGAACTCGATGCAGCAGCGCATGGCGAAGTACAAGGAGCTGATGAGCGGCGGCAAGGGAGTTCTCAAGATCACGTCCATCGAGAACGGCAAGCCGTCCGTGGACATGGAAGCCACCAAGATCGAGAAGCGGTCGGTCAGTGACGGCGAGTTCAAGCCTCCAGCCGACTATACCGGAACGTCCATGGGAGCCATGCTGCAGCAGTCCGCGCAGCAGATGCAGGGGCTGAAGCAGAAGATGCAGGACGCGCAGAAAGGGAAGGAGCCGGCCAAGCCGTAGCGCCCGCGCCGGCTCAGCCGGCTACCCACCCCACGCGCGGGCCGCGTCTTCGGCGGTGGAGCGCACGTCGGGGTCGGGGTCCCGGGCCAGTTGGCTGAGCAAGCCGAATGGTGTGCGAGGATTGCGGGCGACATGGCGGCGCACCCGCGGGTCCGGGTCGTGCGCCAAGCGACGCAGGAGCGGGAGCGGGAGGCGAGGGTTGGTCGCCGCCGCCGAGCGTACCACCGTCTCGGCGCTTCGGGCGAGTCGTTCCAGCAGCAGGTGAGCCGCCGCGGGGTTCTGGGCCACACCGGCCTGAACCTCTACCGACCCCTCGGCAAGGCGCCCCAGCGCAGCGGCGGGCGTCCGCGGATTCCACGCCACGGCCACCTGCACGTCCACCAGTGGATCGTGGCTGAGCAGCGCCAGCGTCTGAGGCGACGCCTCGGGGTTTTCGGCAAGGCTCCGCAGCGCACCGAACGACAGCGCGTCCATGTGCTCTGCAGCCGCGGCCCGCGGGCCGCCAAGCCTGCGGCGCGAGGGCCGGGGCATATGCAATCTCCGCCTGAGTGGTTACAGCTACCAGTATCGGCGGCGACTCTGCAGGGATGAGCAATGTGACAAGGCCGTGGCAGGGACGGCCTTGGCGGTGTTGTTCCGGGAGGGCCCGGGGCATTAATGTGACTGGGGGACGTTGCAAACAGGTCGATCGGGTCCGGAAACGCCCCTCAGGGGCTTTGGAGTCATATGCGGGAAAAGTCCTGTCCGCGCTGCGGCCTCGCGGTCAGCGGGCGCGAGTTGACGTGCCAGTTCTGCGGCACGATCCTCGTGTCCGGGCGATCTCTCGAGCTGCTGCTGTTCGCGGTCGCTGCGATGTTCGTGTTGCTGATCGCGGTGCTGGTGGCGCAGTGGGTGGCGCAGCCCAGTGGGCGTCCGGCCGCCACCGCAGAGAGCGGTGCGGTCCGGCCCTAACCGGTTCCGGTGGCCGCGTCTTGGCCTGAGATCGTACTCGAACTGGGTGGCGGAACCACTTGCGACATCGCCAGATGAGGCCAGTTCGCTGCCTCGTCAACCTGCCTGGGCGTAGCTCCTGACCGCTTGGGTGCCGCCGGTAGCCCATATTCCCCGTCGATCCGCCCCGTAGCTCAGATGGATAGAGCAGCAGTTTCCTAAGCGCCCGACGCCCGCCGACCAGCAAACGGCGGGCGTTGTGTTTTCAGGACTTAGACCACGGCTCGCTGGCTGGCCATGGCTGCCGCTGGTCCGGCCGCGACACCAAAAGCGGTGCACCGCCGACCTCCTCCCCGTCGACCGTTATCGCGACCCGATACTTCCCGTACTGCGGGAGCGCGAGCTCGGGGATCTGAGCCATTACACGCTGGCCGCCAATGCCGGAGCCGTTCGGCCTGAAATCCGTAGTCCCGGGTGCGTCCCAGCCACGGCCGCGGGGGAGGAGCTGCGGATGGCGGTCGCCATCCTCACGCTGACAGGCTTGCGATTCCTCGAGGAGCACGTCGGCGAGTCGGATGGAACCGACACAGGGCGGCAGGGCCGGATGATGGAATTGCCGGCTACGCCGTCCGCCCCCCTAGCTCGACAGGCACCCGATTCCGCACCGAAGCGCGTGCTGGTGGTGGACGACGAACCGTCGGTCCTCATTGTCACCTGTCGGATGCTGACGAGGGCCGGGTACGTGGTGATGCCCGAGACCGACGGACGGGCCCTCGGCCGGCTGATTGCCGAGCGCCACCCGGCCCTTCCCGTCTTGTACATGTCGGCTTACCCGGCGGACGACGTGTTCCACCGCGGCTCGCCGGGACCGGATCTGCCGTTCCTCCGCAAGCCATTCTCCACCGAATCGCTCGTTGCCGCGGGTGCACGCGTTGCTCGCACGCTCAGCCTGAGCAGCGGACAGCAACGGAGAAACGGCCAGATTCGAAAGCGCTGCGGAAGCAGGTGTAGCGGTGGTCCACCAACGCTCAGGGCAGTGATCACGCCCCGGCTTTTGCCTTGCGGCCTTCGATGAGCAGTGCCAATGCGGCGCGGCCAAGGCCCCCACCGACGAAGCCTGCGACGAAGGGAGCCATGCCGAGCGGCCAGGTCTCAGCATGATGCAAGGCGGTCATCGCCACCACTGCGCCCAGTGAGGCGACTACGACCGCCAGAATGACATCAGCGCGAGGAGGCATGGGCCATCTCAGGCAAAGAGGCGATGCAAGAACAGACCGATACCATACCCCACGAAGCCTAGCAGAAAGCCGCCGGTTAGCTCTCGCAGGATCTGCTTACCCCGCGGGTGCACGCCCACGATCAGCGCGCCTAACAGGAGCCCGCCTACTCCCGCCTCGAGGCACTCGCGCAAGACACCCGGCATAGTCGCCGCCCTTCGGCTGCTGTGTCCCATTAGCTTGGTTCGCGCTGAGCCGGTTTGCAAGGCTGGGCGATCCGATGCAGCCGCCAATCCTGCTACGGCCTCGTGTCGCTCGTGTTGGTGCGACCTGGACTTTGGGAGGCTGTTCTAGCGGCCTCGCCAGGCTCTCCATATTGACCGGGGAGCGCTCGAAATGGCGGGGGCTGGCGATGGCTGGCCCCCGCCGTAGCTTTGCAGGGACCCCTTTAAGAAGATGAGTTGGCGATCTCCAGGCGCGGGAGGTACTCCGCTTCTCGCACAACCACCGGGGCGATGACTAAGCAGAATCACTGGCACGGAACCGACGTCGCCGATTGGGAACGGCGGGCCGCGAGGTCGAGCCGGCCATCGTCATCGGCTGGCTGGCCGATGATCCCGACCCGGTTGAGCCGGACTGCCCGCCCATCATGCTCCGGTACTCTAGAGCGTCCAGCCCGTCCCAGAGCGCATCCAGGAAGGGCCGCGGCAGCCGGCGGCCTCGGTGTCGAAACCGAGCAACCTCAGCCAATCGGCCGGGCGCACAGGTAACTGTTCGAACGGCAACCCACGTACCCCGCCGCGTCAGGCGGCTCTCAGCCTAAACAGGTTGCGTCCAAGTGTTGCGCACCACAGGGATGGCGTCGGAGCGCGGAGAGCCGCAGACTGGGGGAGAGCCGCCAAGCGGCATACTTGCCAGCGGCCACCTCACGCTGTGCGATGCCTGGCCGCCGCCGAATCGAACCGGGGGTGCAGTGCCATATGATCGTCCGTCGTGATACGCTCTCGCAGGCACTTAATGAGATCGAGGCCGGAGCACTGGCGGGCGCCTCGACCATCGTTGTGAGCCGCCGCTGGTGGGAGGCACTCTCCGCCAATGAACGAGATGCCTATCGGAGCCGAGCGCAACGAATCGGGATCGACCTATCCGCGGACGAGGAGATAACGGCCCATTTCGTCGAGGTGCGCGGGGGAGACGACGTTCCGCCGCTTTCCTCGGAGCATCACATGTAGATAGAGGCGCGGGGACACAGCGCCTAGCCACCGTTTGCAGCTGACGGGTGCTTCCGCGCCGGCCTCCGCCCGGTGCTGTCCGCGGCTGGCCGGACAGCGGCACGTAGAATTCGGAACCAGAGGCTGATCGCCCGCAGCTGATGCGCAGGGTCGTTAGGCCGTGGCAGTGAAAGGTGGGGCACTCTTGAAAGGCTTCTTCCTAGGTGTCCTTCTCGGGGCTGCGTTTGTGGCCGTCGTCCACGTCACCCCCGCACCCTACCGGCGTCAACTCGTCGCGCTCTTCCTGGCGTTCACGGCTTGTGTCTACGGAGGGGCCCTACTCAATCAGAGCGCGCCGGGTCGCGTCGTCGCACTCGAGCTTGTCGTCGCCGCGCTCGTGTTCGGAATGGCGGGGCTCCCTCCGCCTCCGAGCGCGGTCTTGTGCATCGGGCGGCAACGGAGACCGGCGATCGCGTGAACGGTCGAGGGGGAGGTCGGTGGAGGAAGGCATGGCGAAGTCTGGAGCGGTCAACCGAGACAACCCGGACAACAAGCTGGGTTGGCTCTTCTAGAAGCCTAACAACTTAACGGGTCATCAGGCTTTGAGTTTCTTGGTCTTGGTTGCCTCGACACCTGCTTTGATGGCGACCTTTACAGCATCCTCCATCGGATCTTTGAAGGGCACCTCGATTCGGAGCAGGCCGTGCTCGTAGGTCGCTTCGGCTTTGTGCGGTTTCACCGGCCAACCTAAAGCAAGCGCTGAAACGTACTCGATGTCCCTTGCTGGTGCTGTCAGGTGGACGCTGTCTTCCAGGATCTTCACATCAATGGTTTCCGTTGGCGCTCCTGGGATGGCGAACTCTACTATGAGCTTGTGGTTCTCCCCGTCAGCATACGCTACTGTATCGGGCGCAACCTTCATCCGAACTTCCGGCATCTTGGCACCCTCCCTCCGCTTCCTAGAATATGTCATACCCCATGGTGGGCGCAATCAGTTTCATTCGAGCTGAGCGACAGCCGAGGGCAGGGGGGCCCTTTCCCGGCCTCAGCTCGCGCGTGATTGAGCGTAGCGGTCGGCTCCTTTTTCCGCGCTTTCTGGGCGGGCGGGAGGCGATGCTCGGCGACTTCCTGAAGCTGCTCGATCGGGCGAGCGTGTCGGCAGGGTTCGCGGAGCCGGTGCTCGAGCCGGATGGCACGCCAAAGCTGAACGGCAAGGGGCGGCCGAAGGTCCGCGGCACGCTGACGAGCAAGATGTTCCGGCACGCCTACTTGCAGCGCGGCTCCAGACGCTGGATCGCGGGGCGCCGGTGAGCCTCTACACCGTGAGCCGGGATGGGCCACGGCTCGCAGGACATGGTGGAGCGGGTTTATAGCCACCTGGGCACGGTGCGCCACCGCTCGGATGTCGTCGAGTATCGGGCGGAGCAGCATCGCGAGGCGCTTGGCGAGCGACTGGAGGCACTCCGGGCGTTTGTTACCACCACCGTGACCGCGACTTCACCTCCTACGTGAGGCCGTTAGTTTCAAAGCGTTGTAGGACAATACCTGCCCCCGTAGCTCAGATGGATAGAGCAGCAGTTTCCTAAACTGTTGGCCGCGTGTTCGAATCACGCCGGGGGCACTCTTCGAAGCCGCAACGTTGCGGGCAAGTCCTACTGCGGCCCCCGTGCCGTCTCGAGGGCGCTCGCTACCGCCGCCATGAGTTGTTCCCGCGAGAACGGCTTACCCAACAGCAGCGCCCCTAGGCGCCCCGCGCGACCGACCAGCTCCTGGTCCGTGACCATCAGGCTGCCGGAGATGGCGAGGATCGGCAGTGTGGGCGCTTCGGCGTGGAGTATCCCGATCACTTCGAAGCCGGTGAGGTCGGGCATGGCAAGGTCCGTGACGACCAGATCGGCGCCCGTCTCGCGCCAGAGGCGAAGCCCCGACGTGCCGTCACCGGCATCGCGCACATCGTGCCCGCCGGCCTCGAGCATGCGGACAA
>DASQPE010000020.1:0-8092 GCA_035644115.1 Gemmatimonadales bacterium | reverse complement strand
CGGCGTTTGACTGGTGAGGACGATGCGGAAGCCGGTACTCATCATCGCGGGGGCGGGGGCGGCGGCGATCGGGCTCGCGGCGCTCGCGGTCACGTCGGGGCCCAGCGGCGCGCAGGGGCCCAGGACGGTCGCGGATTCGGCCAAGGCACCGTTGCTCGCCGCCGGCGACACCGCCAAGCTCCTCGGACCGCGCCAGCCCGTCTTCTTCCGGCACGACATCCACGCCGGCCAATTCAAGATCCAGTGCCAGTACTGCCACTACTCAGTGGCCGTCTCCTCCGAGCCGGGCATACCCTCGATGCAGACCTGTATGGGCTGCCACACGGTAATCGCCGGTAGCGACAGCAGCCACAAGGTCGAGATCAAGAAGGTCCGCGAGGCCTGGTCGCAGAAGAAGCCGATCGAGTGGACCCGGGTGCATTTCGTGGCGCGGCACGCGCACTTCCCCCACATGCGCCACATCAAGGCCCTGGGGCCCAATGCCTGTCAGACCTGCCACGGCGACGTCACCCGCATGCCGCAGATCTACAAGGTGAACAACGTGAACAACATGGGGTTCTGCATCACGTGCCACGAGCAGCGCAACGTGACGCGGGACTGCGCGGTGTGTCACTACTAGCGGATAGCGAATAGCCGCGCTCGGAGCCCTCATGCCAGACGACGCCGACCAACCGTCCTCGATCGATCGCCGCCGATTCCTCACTGTCCTGGGGGTTTCGGGCGCCGGCGCCGCAGCGCTGTCCGGCTGCTCGACCGATCGGGTGCAGAAGCTCATTCCGTACCTGGTCCAATCCGAGGACCAGGTCCCGGGGGTGCCCACCTGGTACGCGAGCACGTGCACCGAATGCGCGGCGGGCTGTGGCCTTCACGTAAAGACGCGGGAAGGACGCGCGGTCAAGCTGGAGGGCAACCCCGACCATCCGGTGAACCGGGGCAAGCTGTGCTCGCGGGGCCAGGCATCGCTGCAAGGGCTCTATAACCCGGGCCGGCTCAAGGGCCCAATGGCTCGCACGCCTAGCGGCGAGTTCCAGCCGATCACCTGGGATGACGCCATTCAGCGACTTACCGCGAAGCTGGCCGCTGCCGGGGGCAAGCTGGCGGTGATCTCGGGGGCGGGCCGGGGCACCTTTTCCGATCTCCTCGCCGAATGGACCAGTGGGCTGAACGGGACCCTGGTGCGCTACGAGCCGTTCGATCACGAGCCGCTGCGCGCAGCCAACCAGGCTGTCTTCGGGCGGGACGAGCTGCCGGCCCACGACTTCGGCAAGGCCCGATACATCGTGTCGTTCGGGGCGGACTTTCTCGAGACCTGGCTCGCCCCCGTCGAGAACCAGCGGGGCTTCGCCGAATCGCATGGTTTCCACGATGGGCGCATGGCGAAGCACGTCGCGTTTGCGCCCAGAATGTCGCTCACCGGCCAGAACGCCGACGAGTGGTACGCGATCCGCCCGGGGTCGGAGGCGGCGCTCGCTCTGGCGCTGGCGAACCTGCTCGTCACGGAGCACGGAGCCGAGGCGGGCGGCCTCGGCTCCTCGCTGAGCCGGTTCTCTCCCGACCTGGCGGCCAAGGAGACCGGCCTCGATGTCGCCGTGATTCGCCGGGTCGCCGGGGAGCTGGCGGCGGCCAAGCCGAGCCTGGCAGTTGCGGGCGGGGTCGGAAGCCAGCACCGCGGCGCCACGGAGGTGTGCGCCGCGACCAACATCCTGAACTACGTCGCCGGCAACATCGGGCAAACCGTGCTGTTCGGGTCCGATCTTCAGGCGGCCGACGGCGTCGCTAAGCTGGAGGCGGTGGCAGCGGCGCTCGACAGCGGGCAGGTCGCGGTCCTGCTGGTGCACGAGGCGAATCCCCTTTACGCCCTCCCGGCCTCGACCGGGTTCGCCGCCCGATTCAAGAAGGCCGGGTTCAAGGTCTCGACCTCTCCCTGCCTGGACGAGACCGCCGCACAATGCGACCTGCTGCTCCCCAATCATCACGCGCTCGAGCGGTGGGACGATCTCCGACCGCGGGCAGGCGTTCTCGGCCTCATGCAGCCGGTGATGGAGCCGGTGTTCCCCACGATGGCTACGGGGGACGTGCTGCTCAAGGCGGCTCAGAAGCTCGGCGGCCTGCTGGCCAAGCTCAGCGCGCCTACCTTCGAGGCCCATTTGAAATCGCGCTGGGCCGAGCTGGCAAAGCAGCAGGGCCAAGCCGACGCCGACGCGTTCTGGCGGGCGGCGCTCCAGCGCGGTGGGCTGTACGGCGAGCGGCCCCCGGCGCCGGAAGTGAAGCTCGCTTCCGGATTCGAGCCGGGTTACACCGCCCCGGCCTTTGACGGGGACGGCGAGTTCTACTTCGCCCCGCACGTTTCCTCCTTCCTGCACGACGGACGGGGTACCAACAAGCCCTGGCTGCTGGAAAACCCCGACCCGGTCACCAAGATCACATGGCACCCGTGGGTGGAAGTGCATCCCGATACAGCGGCCCGGCTGGATGTGCGGAACGGGGAGATCCTGCGCCTCAGGTCGTCGCAGGGAGCGATCGAAGTCCCGGTCTACCTCTATCCTGGGATTCATCCCGAAGTGCTCTCGGTCCCGCTCGGCTTCGGCCACACCGAGTACGGGACCTACGCCAAGGGGCGCGGCGCGAACGCGCTCGATCTCCTCTCCTTCAAGGGGGGCCAGCCGTTCGTGGCGTACCTGTCGACCAAAGCGTCGGTGGAGAAGACCGGCCGCTACCAGAAGCTCGCGTCCACCGAGGGGACCCCTCGCCAGCTGGGCCGGCACATCGCCGAGGCGATGCCCCTGGGCCTGGCTGTGAAGGGGCTCTCGCCGCGCGAAGCGGACGCGGCCGAGGGTCATCCGGAGGAGGAGGTCAACCCCGAGCGCGAGCTCGAGGCGATCAAAGGCTGGGGCGACGCGGTCTTCCAGCGGACCCGGAAGGGGAACTACGCGGGCGAGCATCCCGAGTGGGGCATGGTCATCGACCTTGCGAAGTGCACCGGCTGCTCCGCCTGCGTCACGGCCTGCTACGCGGAGAACAACATCCCGACCGTCGGCGAGGACGAGATTCACCGCGGGCGGGAGATGACGTGGATGCGGATCGAACGCTACTGGGAGGGCGGGGCCAAGCCGGGGACGGCACCGGAGCCGAGATTCGTTCCCATGCTCTGCCAGCATTGCGCCAACGCGCCCTGCGAGCCGGTGTGTCCGGTGTATGCCGCCTACCACACGACGGACGGGCTCAACGCGCAGGTGTACAACCGGTGTGTCGGGACGCGGTACTGCGCGAACAACTGCCCCTACAAAGTGCGGTACTTCAACTGGTACAAGTACAACGACGCCGCCTGGCCCGAGCCGCTCAACCTTCAGCTCAATCCCGACGTGACGGTCCGGGCACGCGGCGTCATGGAGAAATGCACCTTCTGCATCCAGCGGATCCGGGGGGCTCAGAACCAAGCGCGGCTGGAGGATCGGCCGCTCAAGGATGGTGAGTTCACGACAGCGTGCGCGCAGGCATGCCCATCGGATGCCATCGTATTCGGCAACGTCAACGACCCCCAGAGCCGCGTCCGGCAGGCCAAGCAGGACCATCGCGGCTATCACGTGCTCGAGGACATCAACACCCGTCCGGCTGTCACCTATCTCGCGAAGGTGCTCCACCGGTCGGAGGCTTGACCATGGCCGTTCTGGCGCAAGAACCCGTCATCACCCAGACCCACGCCGACGTCACCCGCGACGTCGTCGCGACGCTCGAGAAGCCGAGCACCGGGTACGTCCTGATGACGCTCGGAGCGGTCGGCCTGTTCCTGGTCGGCGCGCTCACCTTCCTGATCCTGGTGAAGGACGGCCTCGGCCACGCCGGCTACAATCCGCCCGCGTTCTGGCTGGTGTACATCACGACCTTCGTCTTCTGGATCGGCATCGGGCACGCCGGGACTCTGATCTCGGCGATTCTCTATCTATTCCGCTCGCCCTGGCGGACGGCGGTCTACCGATCCACCGAAGCGATGACGGTCTTCGCGGTGATGACCGCGGCGCTGTTCCCCATCATCCACATCGGGCGGCAGTGGATCTTCTATTGGCTGATGCCGTACCCGAACCAGCGGTACCTGTGGCCCAACTTCAAGTCACCGCTGTTGTGGGACGTCTTCGCGATCACCACCTACTTCACGGTCTCGACGACGTTCCTGGTCTACGGTCTGATCCCCGACGTCGCAGCCGTGCGCGACAAGGTGTCCGGCTGGCGCAAAATGGTCTACCGCGCGGCCTCACTCGGCTGGTCCGGAACCAACAACCAGTGGCGGCACTACTCCAGGGCGTATCTCTACCTCGCGGCGCTCGCGACGCCGCTGGTGCTGTCGGTCCATTCCGTGGTGTCGTGGGACTTCGCCTCCAGCATCGTGCCGGGCTGGCACGGGACGATCTTCGCTCCCTACTTCGTCGCCGGCGCGATCTATTCGGGCATCGGGATGGTGTTGACGCTGGTCATCCCGCTCCGGCGGGTGCTCAAGCTGGAGCACATGATCACGGAGTACCACTTCGACAATCTGGGCAAGCTCGTCCTGCTCACCGGCTCGATTCTCTTCTACGCCTACGGGATGGAGTATTTCATCGCGTGGTACAGCGGCAACCCCTTCGAGCAGACCACCTTCTGGCGCCGGGCCTTCGGGCCGATGTGGTGGGGCGGCTGGACCATGATCATCTGCAACGCGTTCGTGTCCCAGCTGTTTTGGTTCCGGAAGCTGCGCACCAACGTGACGGCGCTGTTCGTCATGTCGATTTTCATCAACATCGGGATGTGGTTCGAGCGCTATGTCATCATCGTCTCGTCGCTGTCGAACGACTACCTCCCGTGGGTCTGGGACCAGCCCAACCCCACGTGGGCGGATTGGGGGATCCTGGCGGGCTCATTCGGCTGGTTCGGGATGTGGTTTCTCCTCTTCGCCCGGACCTTCCCTATCGTGGCGATCCAGGAGATCAAGGAAATGATCCCCATGCCGCGGAAGCGGGGGGGCCATCACTAATGGCCCGGCCCAGGATCACGCCAGGAGTCCTCGCGTCCTTCGAACAGATCGACGCGGCCACCGATGCCATCAAAGCTCTCCGCGCGGGTGGCCACAGAAACCTCGTGGTGTACTGCTCGCACCCCAATCACGAACTGGAGGAAGCGCTGGAGAGTCCGGTGAGCCCGGTGCGGCTGTTTACGCTGATCGGGGGCCTCACCGGCTGTACTGCAGGGTTCACCATGGCGATCTGGATGAATCTCGACTGGCCGGTGCTGGTGGGCGGCAAGGCCATCGCCGCCGTCCCGGCGTTCGTGGTGATCGGGTTCGAGCTGACCGTGCTGCTCGGAGCGCTGTTGAGCGTCTTCGGCGTCGGTTTGCTCTCACTCCTGCTGGGACAGCGTGGTGTGCTGTACGATCCACGGTTCAGCGACGACCGGATCGGTGTCTTCGTGCCTTCCGCCGGCGACACCGCGCCCACGCTCGAGCGGCTGTTCCGCGAGGCCGGCGCCGTGGAGGTGCTTCGTGCCACGCCGTAGCCGGCTAGCGCTCGTTGCCGCGCTGGCCCTCGGCGCGGCCGGCTGCGACTGGTGGTACAACGATGTGCCCTCGCCCGACGACTTGTGGCACATCACGCCCTGGTTCGACCACATGATCGTACAGAAGTCGGCGCACCCGTATTCCCGCTTCGACGTGCCGAGGAACACGCCGGAGGGCACGGTCCCGCTGAGCGGCGGCGAGCCGGACTGGAGTGCGGAATGGGCGCAGGCCAAGACCGCGACTGCCGACACGCTCAAGAATCCCACGACGGGCGGCGCCGCCGGGCCGGTGGCCCGACACGGCGCCGCGACGGCCGAGATTCCCGGGTCGGTAGACGCCAAGGGTGACACGCTCTACCAGAACTTCTGCGCGACCTGCCACGGTCCGGCCGGCGGGGGCGATGGGCCGGTAGGCCGAAGAATGGGCGCACCGCCGCTGCTCTCCGCCCGGGCGCGCGGGTTCTCCGACGGCTACCTCTACAGCATGATCCGCTACGGCCGGGGCCTCATGCCGCGATACGGCGACAAGGTGTTCGATCCATTGGATCGGTGGGCGATCGTGAACCACGTGCGCAAGCTGCAGGCTGCCGCCCCGCCCCCGGCCCCGCCGCCGTCACCAGGAGGGCCAAGGTGATGGAGGCCCGCGGCCTTCGCCAGCGCCTCATCGCTCGCTCCGTGGCCGGCCGGTTCGACGGGTTCCTCGGCGTCGGCGCGGGCCTCGCGATTCTCGGCGCGATCCTGTTCCTCCGCATGCTGGGAACTCCTGAGGCCCCCCGGGCCTGGCATCTGTTTCAGGTCAACTGGGTGTACTTCACCGGCCTCGCCGGCGGCAGCGTCGCGATCGCGGCGGTCCACAAGGTGGTCAACGCACGCTGGTCGGGCCTGATGCTTCGATTTGCCGAAGCCTCGAGCGCGTTCCTCCCGATCTCCCTGCTGGGCCTCATCGCGATCTTTACGGTTGGTTATCCCTACATCTACGGGCCGATGGCCGGAGAACTCCACGCGCTTCAGCATGGCAAGGCGGTGTGGCTCTCGCATGGGGTCATGTTCTGGCGGCTCTTCGTCGGGTTGCTACTGCTGTACGGCATCGGCTGGAGGCTGGTGCGGGCCGATCTGGTGCCCGACATGTTCGCGGCAAAGGACCAGGTCCAGGGCGGGCGCCGGTCGTTGTACGACCGGATGACCGCCGGCTACGATGGATCGGAAGGATCGATCGAGGCCAACGAACGGCGGATCCGGCGCCTGGCGGCCGCCTTCGTCCCCCTCTATGCCATTGTCTTTACCCTGGTCGCATTCGACGGCATGATGGCGCTCCAGCCGCATTGGTTTTCCAATCTGTTCGGCGGCTGGTACTTCATGGGGTCGTTCCTGGGCGGCCACATGCTGCTGGCGCTGATGATGATCTACGGCGGCCGGCAACTGGCTATCGCCGACCTGATCTCTCCCAAGCAGCGCCACGACCTCGGTAAGCTCTGCTTCGGCTTCACCGTGTTCTGGACCTATCTCATGTGGGCCCAGTTCCAGGTGATCTGGTACGGTAATCTCCCCGAAGAGACCGGGTTCGTGTTCAGCCGGCTGTGGGGCCACTGGTGGCCGGTCGGGAAGCTCGTGTTCGTCGGGATGTTCATCGTGCCGTTCCTGGGGCTCCTCGGCGTCGGACCCAAGAAGACCAGGGCGACCCTCGGATTCTTCGCGGCAGTAAGCCTGTCGGCGCTCTGGCTCGAGCGCTACATCCTGATCGTCCCGTCGATCACCGCGTTCGATGGGCCGGTGTTCTGGTGGCCGGAGCTGGCCCCCACGCTGTTGTTCGCCGGTCTGTACCTGCTCGCGTATGCCCTGTTCGGGCGGACGTTCCCGATGGTGTCACCCCGCCTGGCGGAGATCACGCTCCGGCGCGAGCTGGGACACCACGAAGTCGAGATCTTCGACCACGAGGATGCCGACCGCGACTTTGTTCACGAGGAAGATCTGGAGCGGAGGAAAGGCAGCAGGTAACTCGCCGGCAGCTATCGCACTCTCGACATCAGATTCAAGCGCCGCATCATGGCGCGCAACGAATCGCTTGGCAGGTTGCCGGGCGCGGAGAACATCCGATCCTCGCGCCGGAAGGAGAACGTGCTGCCCCCGGGCGCCGGCCCTCCGCCCGGAGATCCAGCCACGCTGCCGGAGGACTCGGAGGCTTCGCCGGGCCGCGTGCCGAAGAGCGCGGCCACGTCGCTGACCGGGCCCTCGATGGTCCGGACCACCTCGCCGGACCGGAGCTGCTGGGCCACCACCGTCATTGCTTTCCGGCCGGTGTCACCGGGCTGGGACTGTCCGTCCGCGGCCGCGCGGGCCTCGGTCCGGGCCGCCGTGTTGGCGACCTGCTCCGGTGCCCGCTGCCAGCGGGGGTTTCGCCACGTACCGCCCGGCTCAGCCTGACGGTCGCTTGGGGTCGGGCCAGAGGTTGCGAATTCCGCAGGCCCGGACCGGTCCGGCTTCCGGGTTGGCTGGTGCGTTGGGTGGTGCGGGAGCACACGGTGTGACATGGATTCGGGCCGGCGCTCGAGCGCCGGTGGCTCGGTCGCCG
>DASQPE010000019.1:0-8406 GCA_035644115.1 Gemmatimonadales bacterium | reverse complement strand
GGTGGAGCGCGGGGATGCAATCGGCCGCGAGCTGGCCGACGTGGTGAAGGGCTTCGACGCCTGGGCCGGGAAAGAGCTGGCTGGGCTCAACTCGGCCCTCGCGAAAAAGCGACTCGAGCCGATTCGCCTGCTTACGCGCAGCCAATGGGAAGCGAAGGACGTGGCGGGGCAGCAATGACGCGGACCGCGCTTCTCCTCGGTCTTGCCCTCTTTGCGGTCCGGCCCCCGACCCTGCCGCCCACCGCATTACAGGGACTACGCTGGCGTTTCGTCGGCCCCTACCGCGGGGGATGGGCTACGGTCGGCACCGGCGTCCCCGGCCAGCCGAATACCTACTACTTCGGCAGCGCCGGCGGCGGCGTCTGGAAGACGACCGACGCGGGCCGCACGTGGCGCGGCCTGATGCAGCACGAGACCTCGGCGGCGATCGGCGCGCTCGCCGTCGCTCCCTCCGACCCGAAGGTCATCTACGCCGGCACCGGCCAGGTGGACGCGCGGTGGGATATCATGGCGGGCGACGGACTCTACCGCTCGGGCGACGCGGGTGAGACCTGGACCCACGTCGGTCTCGAGGCCACCCGGCACATCGGCGCGATTCTGGTCGACCCTCAGGATCCCAACCGCCTTCTGGTCGCGGCGCTGGGGCATCCCTTCGCGCCGAACCGGGAACGTGGGGTCTTTCTCTCGACCGATGGGGGCAAGATCTGGCAGCACGTGCTCGACGCCGGCGACTCCACCGGCGCCGTGGACCTGGCCTGGGATCCGGGTAGTCCCGCGGCCGTGTATGCCGCGGCGTGGCAGATGCGGATGCATCCGTGGCTCGACTACTTCCAGCCCCAGGCCGGGCCCGGGTCGGGCATCTACAAGAGCGACGACGGCGGTGCCCACTGGCGGCGGCTCGAGGGCGGTGGACTGCCGAGCGGCAACGTGGGGCGGATCGGTCTCGGGGTCGCGCGCGGCAGCGGCGGGCGGATCGTGTACGCGACGATCGCGTTCGAGGGATCGCCGGTCGCGGATCCGAAGGTCGCTCGCAGCTTCGCCGGGATCTATCGCTCCGCCGATGGCGGGGTCACCTGGCGGCTGATGAACGACCACCCCTCGCTCTCGAGCAGCTACTTCGGGCGGCTCACCGTCGCCCCCGACGACTCCAACACCATCTACGTGATGGGGCGCGGGATCCAGAAGTCCACCGATGGCGGCAAACACTTCGAGCCCGTGATGGGCTCGCCGGGTGGGGACGACTACCATCATCTCTGGATCAACTCGGCCGATCCGGCGCTCCGCATCAGCAGCGCCGACCAGGGCGCCGCGGTGACCCTGAACGGCGGTGCCACCTGGTCCAGCTGGTACAATCAGCCGACCGGCCAGTTCTATCACCTCGCCACCGACGACCTCTTCCCTTATCACATCTTCAGCGGGCAGCAGGACAACGGCACCGTACGGCTGGCCTCGCGGGGACCCTACGGTGTGATCGAG
Organism: Gemmatimonadales bacterium; assembly: GCA_035644115.1. Classification (GTDB taxonomy): domain Bacteria; phylum Gemmatimonadota; class Gemmatimonadetes; order Gemmatimonadales; family GWC2-71-9; genus DASQPE01. The sequence goes on along the minus strand of DASQPE010000019.1, from coordinate 6,930 downwards.
GAGCGGGACTGGCATCCGGTCGGCGCGGACGAGCGGGACGACATGATCCCCAAGCCGGGCGAGCCGAACCTGGTGTTCGGAACCGGATTGGGCGGTCACCTGTCGCGGTTCGAGGAGGAGACCCGTCAGTCGGCGGAGGTGTCGCCCTGGCCGGTCCGGAGCTACGGCGCCCGGCCCACGACGGTGAAGTACCGCTACACCTGGATCACGCCGCTCGCGTTCTCGCCGCTCGCGCCGCATCCGCTCTACATGGGCGCCCAGGTGCTCTTCCGCTCGCTCGACGACGGCAATCATTGGCAGACGGTGAGTCCCGACCTGAGCGGCAAGCGCACCGGCGCCAAGGGCTGCGAGAACCCGGACCTCGCCGCGGCCCGCGACTGCGGGTTCGGGGTGATCTACGCCATCGGACCCTCACCCAAGGCAAAAGGGCTCATCTGGGTCGGCACCGACGACGGTCTGATCCAGGTGACGCACGACGGCGGCGGGCACTGGAAGAACGTCACGCCGTCCAACCTCCCCGCCTGGGGCGCCGTGACCGACGTGGATCCATCGGCGCTCGACACCAACGTGGCCTATGCCGCGGTGGACCTCCATCGACTGGACTGGCACGAGCCGCTGGCGTTCAAGACTGCGAACGGCGGCAAGAGCTGGGCTCGGATCTCGCACGGCCTGCCTCCCGGGGAATTCCTCGCGGTGATCCGAGCCGATCCGGTCAAGCGCGGTCTCTTGTACGCAGGGACCAACCGCGGGGTGTACGTCTCGTTCGACGACGGCGAAAGCTGGCAGCCGCTGAGCCTCAACCTGCCGACCGCCTGGGTCCGGGACCTGCTGGTGCACGACGGCGACTTGATCGCCGCGACTCAGGGGCACGGGATCTGGATCCTGGACGACGTCGCGCCCCTCCGCGAGATGACGGCCGCGCTCGCGAGCAAGCCGGTCCATCTCTTCAAGCCGGCGACCGCGATCCGACTGCGCGAGAACGAGAACAAGGACACGCCGCCGCCGCCCACCACGCCGGTCGGCGAGAATCCGCCCACCGGTGCCGTGCTGGACTACTGGCTCAAGAGCGCACCGTCCGGCCCGGTGACGATGACCATAAAGGACGCGGCCGGCCGGGCGGTACGGCGCCTCTCGAGCGACGACCCGCCCGACAGCCTTGCAGCCGAGTTCCGCTACTTCGAGAGCGGCTGGGTCGGGCCGGCCGCGCGGCTGGACCCGAAGCCGGGGATGCATCGCTTTGTCTGGGACCTCCGACTCCGCCGACCCAAGGCGCTCTCGTACGAGTATTCGATCGCGGCCATCTGGCAGGTGGGGACTCCGCTCGAGCCGCGCGGCCCGTTGGTGCTCCCGGGCCGCTACACGGTGGTGCTGCGGGTGAACGGAAAGGACTACACGGCGCCGCTGGTGGTGCGGCTCGACCCGCGGGTGCGGGTGTCTCAGGCGGCGCTCCAGGCTCAGCTCACGCTGGTGCAGGCGATGGATGCCGCGCTCGACTCGGCCGTCGCGGTCCACGCCGTCATGGCGCATGCGCTCGCCAACAAGGATTCGCTCCCGGCCGGCCTGGCCGATTCCCTGAACGCCATCGATGGCGGTCCCAACGGGGTCGCCGGTATCGCGGGTACCCTCGCGTCGCTGGTGACGGTTGTGCAGGGCGCCGATGGCGCCCCCACCGAGGGCGACCGGGCGGCGTTTGCCGAGTATCGACGACAGCTCGAAGGGCTGTTCGCTCGCTGGCGGAAAGTCCGGGAAACCCTTTCCGCCAGCCGCTAACGGCTGACGGCCGCCGCTCGCACCACTCGCTCGGCCTCTCCATCGCTCAGCGCCCGATCGGCCTGCTTCGCCGCGGCGAGCAGGGCCTCGACCAGCGGCTCGTCGGTCGGGTCGTGCCCGTGCTCGCGCAACCAGTGGCGCACGCTCGCATGGCCCGACATCGGCGAGAGGGCGAACTGCTGGGCTAACCCGAACACCGACGCGGGCAGGCTCGAGTAGGTCAGCTCGGCCAGCTCGGTGTCACCCCGCTCTTCGGCGCGCAGGATCGCGGCCGCGTGGATACCGCTCGCGGTGCGAAACGCATCGGAGCCCACGACGGGTTGGTTGGTGGGAATCGTAAGCCCCAGCGCCTGCGAGACGAGCCGGCAGTACTCGGCGAGCCGGGTGAGATCGCCGTGCGGGATCCCCATCAGGTGGAAGTTCGCAAGCAGGAGCTCCATCTCCGCGTTTCCCGCCCGTTCCCCCGCGCCCAGTGCAGTGCCGTGGACTCGGTCGGCGCCGGCCGCGATCGCGGCCAGGCAGTTGGCGACCGCGAGCCCGCGGTCCCGGTGTCCATGCCAGTCGAGCCGCACCCGCTCCCCCGAGGGCGCGATCACCTCGTCGCGCACGAACCGAGCGAGGCGTTCGACCCCGGCCGGCGTGGCGTGACCCGTGGTGTCGGCCAGGCAGAGCCGGCGAGCTCCGCAGCCGATGGCGTGGCCGTAGAGCGCCCGCAGCGTCTCGGGATCGGTACGGCTCGCATCCTCCAGCACGAACATCACCGATAGCCCCTCGCGCACCGCGAATCGCACGGCGTCCTCACTCAAACGGAGCATATCGGTCAGAGTCCAGGCCTGGGACTCGCGCCGAATGGCCGAGGCACCGATGAAGACGGCGGCCTCGAGCGGGACGCCGGTCTCCTGCGCCAGGGTCGCGATCGGCGCTATGTCGGCCTCGACTGTGCGGGCCGACGCGTTCGCCGCGAGCGGGAGCCGGGCCCGCGCGATCTCCTGGGCGAGCAGCCGGGCCTGAGCCAGCATCCGGGGCCCTGCGGCCGGAAAGCCGACCGTAACCGCGGCGATGCCGAGGTCGGCCATCAGATGCAGCAGGCGAAGCTTGGTTTCGGGGGGCGGATCGGTGACGGAGGGACTCTGGAGCCCGTCGCGCAGGGTCTCGTCGTTCAGCTCGATGCGGCGCTCGGTGAGGGCGGCGCGCTCACCGTTCCAGTCGTGAATCAGGCTTCGGGGCACGGCTCAACGGTGCGGCGGGTGCGCGTACCGGACCTCGTCGAGCAGCGTGTTCGCGGGGATCCCCTCGCCGGCCAGCTTGAGCACCAGCTCGCCGCCGCCGGCGCGGACCACGAGCCCCTCGACCGGGATCTTCTGGTCCCGCTGAAACCAGACCGTGCCGGACGCGACCGAGCCAAGCAGCCAGCGGTCGGTGTCGCCGCAGCGGGCGCGAAGCCCCCGCTCGCCCATGTCGATGATCTCGTAAGCCCGATCGTCGATGACGAGCAGGGGGCAGCGGTCGGCTGGGTACGGCAGCCGCTCGGAGGAGCGGCGCTCGGACTGAGGCATTGGAGGTCGCCCGAAGCGAGTCTCCCCAAGGTGGCGCGGTCTGCGGGCGGAGACAAGTCATGGCGGGGGCCGACAGGCTGCGTCGCGCGCGGTTTTTCCGCGGGCGGTCGTTGCTCCGGCGCGCTCTCGCCGGGGTGGGGGCTCCTCGGGCGACAGACGGTCGCGTCGTCTGGGACCGGAAACGATGAGAGGGTAGCGGGCCCGAAGCCGACGCCACCCCTCTTGTTTCCGGGTGCCCAGAAGGACGCTGACCTGACGCGCCTGTCGGAGCCCCCACCCCGGCGACTCGCGCGCCTTGAGAGGCTCGTGCGCCCAGCCGCCTAGTGCTGCGCGCCGGCCTCTTCGTCGCCGCCCAGCTGGGTCTCCGACTCCACCGCCTTGGCCAGGTCCACGCCGCCCGCGCCCAGCAGCTTGAACAGGTTCCACTGCTGGCGCTTGGCGGTGCGGGAGCGGGGTCCGTTGTAGATCGTGCTGATCACCAGCACCCCGTCGCGGCGGCCGAGATAGCCGGCGAGAGCGGAGACGCTGTCGAGGGTGCCGGTCTTGGCCCGCATCACGCCCGCCGGGAGCACGCCCCGGCCGAAGTGACGAAGAGTCCCGAACCCGTTCGCCGGGAAGAGCGTGGGGAAGGTCTCGAGCCCGTGGACTCGCGGGAGCCGCGCCAGGTAGAGCGCCTGGGTGAGCGGGGAGACCCGGTCCTGGGGCGAGAGCCCGCTGCCGTCAACCAACCTTACCGCCGCGCCGGCGCCCACGATCTCCTGCACGTGCCGCGTCAGCCGCTCGGCGGCGTTGGCCGAGCCGTCGGCCCAGCGGAGCAACGCCTCGGCGCCGATGTTGAGGCTCCGCCGGTTGACCATCATCGCGAGCGAGTCGAACGGGGCCGAGGTGATCTCCGCCAGGACGGCGGGGCGCTCGAGAATCCCGGCCCGGGCCGAGCGTTGGTTGCGCACCCAGCGGATGCCGGCGCGCGACAGCGCCGCGCCCCACGCTTCGCGCAGCACCAGGTCGGGCCGCTCGGCGATGGTCGAGACCCCTGCGATCCGGGAATACCGCCCCAGCGTGCCGCTCAGCTCCCAGGTGCCGTCCGGCAGTGCGATCAGCGTGAGCTTCTGCCCGCTGCCCGCGACGGTGCGGGCAGTGACCTTGACCAGCGCCTCGGCGCCGGCCGGCACCGAGTACACCACGGCCGGCGGCGCGCCGATCATGCCGGCCGGCCTCAGGCTCCAGCCCACCCGGTTCTCGTGCAGCGTCACCGCCCCGACCGGCGGCGCATAGAGCTGGCCGACGTAGTGGTCGCCCCAGACCGCGGGGATGCGAGTCTCGGTGCTGCCGGTGGCACTGGTGAGATTCATCGGGCCGCGGAGCTCGCGAACGCCCGCCGCGCTCAGCCGCTTGGCCAGGTCGCGGAGCATGGGGCCCGAGCGGGCGGTCCGCTCGAGCGTGGGATCGCCGTTCAGCTCGAGGGTCCAGGACCCGACCCACACGCCGGCCGAGTCGAGATGACCCCGGGCAATCACCCGAGTGGCCAGTCGCGCGTCGGACCCAACGATGCTGCGGGCGAACCCGGTGGTGAAGATCTTGGCGGTGGAGGCGGGGATGAGCTGGGCGTCGGGGTTGGCGCTCCAGAGCACCCGGCCCGATGCCGTGGCGACGGCGACCCCCCACTGACCGGGCGCGACCCGCTGGGAGCGGGCGTACCAATCGTCCAGCGCGCGCGCCATGTCGGCGGCGATGGCCTGGGCCGCCGCGGGACGCGCTACGGGCGCGCTCGCTGCGGTGAGGAGCACAAGGATCGAGAATGAGCGTCGCATCGGCACCCGGAAAAAAGTCACGTCCGCTTCTACTTAGGGCAAAGCGCGGGCCGCGCTTACGAGGCCGGCGATGGGGCTGCCGGCGGCACGCTGTCAGTATCAGTCGCGGTACCGGTCTCCAACACCCGGCGGGCGCCCGTCCAAAGGCGGCCTTGCCGAGTGCCGGGCGCCGGGAGCGGCACCTCGACGACGGTGCGCTTCCGGCTGCTCGCATGGACGTAGCGGCCGTCGCCCACGTAGATGCCCACGTGGGTGACCCGCTTGCCCCGTCCGAACGTCAGGATGTCGCCCGGCAGGAGCTGCGCGGTATCGCGCGGGACGGCGACGCCGAGCCGGGCCTGTGCTGCCGCCGTACGGGGGAGCAGTACGTGGAAGACCGACATGACGTACTGGACCAGGCCGCTGCAGTCGAATCGGTGGCCGGGCTGTACCGCGCCCAGGCGATAACGGGCGCCGAGCTGGGCGCGCGAGACCCGGGCGACGGAGTCGCGCACGGTCAGGGTTGTTGGCGGAAGCGAAATGGTGGGGGCGTGCAGGAACGCGAGCGAGTCGTCATCGGTCGAGTCGGCGAGGACGGTGCGCGTGACCTGCGCGCGCGCCGCCGGGGCGAGCCCAACCAGGCAGAAGAGGGTCACGAGACTCGCACGTAAGCTCATCGTCTCTCGCCGAATGCGGGATATCATGGCGCCTGACCAGAGCGGCGCCGTGCACGGGGTGCTGCAATGTCTCGCTTTCCGACAGGACAGCGCGTCGGGAAACGCGACGGTTTGGCTGGATCCACGGGCTGGCCGCAGGATCGGCACGGGTGCACCCCTGCGGGGGCGCAGTGCCGGGGCAGGCGACCGACCCTTGATGGGGCAACGGCCGTGCCGCGCCCGGCACGCCCGGATAATAGAAGGAAAGGTCCTGGAGTCCAGAGGTCCCGTCGGCGCCGGGGGTTAGGGGGGTGCGCCTCGGGTGGCGTCTGAGGTCGGGCGAGGGCGTCGGGCTGTCGCAAAAGCGACCCTCGGTGACGCAAAACCGGCCTGCCCCAGCGGGCGGGGGCGCGGCATCGTTGTGGGAACGCGGCAGCCGGGCCCTGCCGGTGGGCCGGGGTCGCCGCGGATGCTCGCTCTTTCAGCGCTCAGAGTGCAGTCGCGTGCGCCGCTCCTCGGATCCCGGCGCGACAGTCATGGCCGCGCTGCTTATGCGTAACGGCGCGGCCTGGCGCCGCCCGCGACAAATGCAGATCGGCTCGCAAGGTCGGGACCAGCGCATTATGAGCTCATGGCCATCGCCAACACCTTGTCCGACGTAGGGCTCTCTAAATCAGGTTGCAGAGCAGACCGCGGAATTAGGCAGCGAGCGTCGCAGCCTACGCTGACTGGGTTGCCGCGGGTGTCGGAAGGGATAGCAGAAGAGCTACGCAGGAGAGCAGGTGCTGGCGGGGCGCTTCCCGCCGTCCGCATAATTACTGGTTCTATGAGAGTGATTGTCCAGAGCGGAGTCCGGCGTCGCTGGTTGCCGAGCGTGAACGCTCTGGGCAATCAGCCCTGGTTGCAGAGGTGCCGGGGCGCGGCGGTGCTTCGGCGTGTGCGGGGCAGTCTGCTTCCGCATCGTTCTCTCCTGGCGTGAGCTCCCAATCCGACGGAACGCATCGCAAGCACGGGGGGTCGCGCGCGCGCGAACCATGGTTTTATCTGAGACTCGGCGTAGAGCCGGCCTGACGCTTCTTCAGGTTCTGCGGAGGGGCCTAGAGTTAGGCGAGTGCCTCGATCCGACTGCTGATCGGGCGAACCAGAAATTGCGAGACT
>DASQPE010000018.1:0-7498 GCA_035644115.1 Gemmatimonadales bacterium | reverse complement strand
AGTGGAGCGGACCGGGATCGAACCGGTGACCCCCTGCTTGCAAAGCAGGTGCTCTCCCAGCTGAGCTACCGCCCCTTGGTGGTAGAAGAATAGCGAGCGAGGGTCTGCGGGGCGACGGTTCTGAGGCACACCGGTCGCCTCGTCGCCAGCCTCGCTTCGCGACTCGACCAGGTCCAGCGCGATGGCGAGAGCTTGGTTGAGCTCCTTCAATTTTGCGCGTCTCAGGGCAGCGACGAAATTCGTCAGTCTCTCGACGACGACTTTGGGAAACCTCGACGCACAGAGTGCCGCTCGGCTCACAACGATGCAGGCCCGCTCGATTTTGGGTCGGGCGGCGGCGCCAGCAGCTAGATAAACGCAGGCATGGCAATGGGGATGCCCGGCCCGCCGCCGAAGTCGCCGTCGGCGGCGAGCCCAAGCTTGACTCCTGAAATCTCAGTTCCGGTCTACGTCGCCAAACTATCGAAACAACGAGGCAACCCGGCCGATCCGGCCACTCGGCATCCGCCGCCCCAGTGCGACCCCGATCGAGAGGCCCACCAGGCCAGCCGCGAGGAGCCGCCGCCCAATCCCGATGGGCACGAAGCGCGTCCCTCCGCGGGTCAACTCCACGACGCCGGCGGGAACCGCCCGCACCCCGCCACCGCCGTTGCTGGCTGCCGGCCTGCCATCCTCGGGCTTTGCGTTGTTGTCCGCCGCCCCACCGCCGAACCCGTAGCCGACCCGCGCAACGGGAACGATCGTCCGCCCCTCCGCGTGGATCGGCTGGCCGTAGACCGACTCGACCGTTGCGGTGCTGCGGAGCCGCTCAGCCAGCGACTCCAGAAGCGTTGGTCTGCCATGCTCACCTCCTTGCTTTGCTTTATGCGAGTTATGCGAGCGAAGCCGCGCGAGTCACATCAGCGGGGCCGGCTCGAACCCGTCGCGCCAGGTCGCAACATTTGGCCGAGCCCTCCGTTCTGCAAGCCCGGCCACCACCGCCGACTGTACCATCTCGGAGCGGGTCGTTGCGGCCGGAGCGGGCCGGATATTGAATCCTGGCACTCTACAAAAGGGGAGCATGTGTTGTCACGCCCGATCTACAGCATCTTTCATCCCTCCGATTTCTCGGAGAGCAGCGAGGTCGCCTTTGCGCATGCGCTCAAGATCGCGCTGGTCTCGGGCGCCGAGCTCAACATCCTGCACGTCTCCGAGGCGGGAGAGAGCCAGTGGGCGCACTTTCCCGGCGTCCGGCAGATGCTGGAGCGCTGGCACGTGCTGCCGCCTGGCAGTCCCCAGAGCGCAGTGCCGACGCTCGGGATCCAGGTGCGAAAGGTCCTGACCCAGCACCGCGATCCGGTCGCGGCCTCGCTGGGGTACCTCGAGCAGAACCCCACCGATCTCGTGGTGCTGGCGACTCACCAGCACGAGGGTCGGGCCCGCTGGCTCGCCAAATCGGTCGCCCAGCCGCTGGCCCGCGAATCGAAGCTCATGACGCTCTTCATCCCCGCAGGACTCGAGGGATTCGTGTCGCGGGTCGACGGCTCGGTCTCGCTGCGCAGCGTTCTCGTCCCCATCGCGCGGGACCCGGAGCCCGGCCCGGCGATCGACGCCGCGTCCCGAACCGCGTCGGGACTGGAGCGGGATCCGGTGAAGTTCACGGTGCTCCACGTTGGTGACTCCGGCCAGACGCCGACGCTTCAGCTCGAGCGGCGCGACGGCTGGACCTGGGATCAGATCACCCGCCACGGCGACGTGCCGGAGACCATTCTCGCAATGGCCGGCGAGCGCCGGGCTGATCTCATCGTCATGACTACCAAGGGCCGCCACGGTTTTCTCGACGCGCTCCGGGGAAGCACCACCGAGCGTGTCCTCCGACACTCCCCTGCCCCCTTGCTGGCAGTGCCCACGGGCGGGGCGCACTGACTCGGCTGCTCGCTGTGATTCGGGGCACGGCGCTACCCTCCCGTCATGTGCCTTTGTGATTCCCCTGCTTAGGAGGATCCATGAAGGCGGTCGTTTTCCACGGCATCGGCGATATCCGACTGGACAATCTGCCAGAGCCCAGGATTCAGCAGCCCACCGACGCGATCGTGCGTCTCACCGCCAGCGCCATCTGTGGGACCGATCTCCACATGATCCGCGGCACGGTACCGGGCATGGAGCCGGGAACCATTCTGGGCCACGAGGGCGTAGGCATCGTCGAGGCGGTCGGGAAGGACGTGCGCAATCTGAGACCGGGCGATCGGGTCGTCATTCCGTCCACCATCGCGTGCGGCTATTGCGCGTATTGTCGGGCCGGTTACTACGCGCAGTGCGACGTCGCCAACCCCAACGGCGCCCAAGCCGGCACGGCGTTCTTCGGTGGACCGAAGTCATCCGGGCCGTTCCACGGCCTCCAGGCCGAGTTCGCCCGCATCCCGTTCGCCAACGTCGGACCGGTCAAGCTGCCGGCGGACGTGAGCGACGATCAGGCGATTCTCCTGTCCGACATTTTCCCCACCGGATATTTCGGAGCGGAGTTGGCTGAGATCCGGCCGGGTAACACCGTGGCGGTCTTCGGTTGCGGGCCGGTCGGTCAGTTCGCCATTGCCAGCGCCCGGCTCCTCGGCGCGGGACGGATTTTCGCCGTCGACATCGTTCCGGACCGGCTCGAGCGGGCCCGCGAGCAAGGGGCAGAGGTGATCCACTTCGACGGTGAGGATCCGGTCGAAGCGCTACGACGGCTCACCGGTGGGATCGGCGTGGACCGGGCGATCGACGCTGTCGGAGTGGACGCCGAGCGACCGCACCGCGGCCCTGCCGCGGAGGAGGCGGGCGACAAGATTCGGAAGTTCGAGGAAGAGGTGAAGGAAGTCGCGCCCGAGACCCATCCGAGCAACGGCAACTGGGCGCCCGGTGACGGACCCTCACAGGTGCTCCACTGGGCTGTGCAAGGGCTGGCCAAGGCCGGCACGCTCGCGATCATCGGCGTCTATCCCGAGAGCGCCCGATTCTTCCCGGTGGGCAGCGCGATGAACCGCAACCTCACGGTCAAGATGGGAAACTGCAACCACCGGAAATACCTCCCGCACCTGCTCGAGCTGGTGCAGGCGGGCGTGGTCGATCCCGCCTCTCTGCTCACCAAGCAGGAGCCGCTCCCCTCGGCTATCGACGCTTATCGCGCGTTCGACAAGCGGCAGCCGGGCTGGCTCAAGGTCGAGCTGCGGGCGGCGTGAGCAGCGGGACCCCGTAGCTCTGCAGGATGTCCCGAATCTCGTCCCGATGGCGATCGAGCGCCGCCTGGATCCGGTCCCGCAGCTGCGTGTCTCGGGTCACGAAAACGTAGGTCGAGCGGTAGTAGGGCGACGTTCGCACCACCCCCTCGAAGCCGGCCGGGATCCCCATGATCACGTCGCAACGCCCCGCGTTCAGGGCATTCCGGACCACGCCCCTGCCCTGCGGCCACCACGTGTAGCGCACCGAGAGGTCGAGATCACGGCCGATCACCGATGCGATCCGGTTCTCGAACCCTTCCCCCCGTTGGTTCGAGAACGGCAGGTCGTTCGGATCGGCGCAGACCCGCAGCAGGTGCGGCGTGTCGGCGGCTGCGCGGCGCGAGACGGTGTATACCGCCGCGGTGATCAGCAGGCTCAGCATGAGCTCAAGGCGAAACGACATGGATGATGGAGTTCTAGCCCAGCAACCGAAGCTTTGCCGTGACAGGAGTCACGCGACCCGTTGGAAATCATCGCTAGTATGGGGACGTATGCCAGACCGCGGTACGCCGGCCGCCAGCGCCGCGGCGTTTCTGCCGGCTCGGGTAACAATGACGTCACTCCGCACGGCGGCGCGGGAGTGCCACGGCTGCCCGCTCTACCGGCACGCCACCCAGACCGTGTTCGGCAAAGGCAAGCTGTCCGCGCGGGTCATGCTGGTGGGCGAGCAGCCCGGCAACGACGAGGACCTCGAGGGCGCGCCTTTCGTGGGCCCGGCGGGCCGGATCCTGGATAAAGCGCTCGACGCCGCCGGCATCGCTCGCGCCGACGCGTACGTCACCAACGTGGTCAAGCACTTCAAGTGGACTCCTGCGGGCAAGCGGCGGCTGCACAAGAAGCCGAGCGCCCGCGAGATCGAGGCCTGCCGGCCGTGGCTCGACCAGGAGATCGCGTTGGTCAAGCCCGAGGTTCTGGTGTGCCTCGGAGCGACCGCCGCACAGGCCTTGCTGGGGCGTGATTTCCGGGTGAGCGTACAACGGGGACAGGAAGTCGCGACGTCGCTCGCTCCCCATGCTCTGGCGACGATCCACCCCTCGGCGGTGCTGCGACAGCAGTCGCCCCAAGATCGGGAGCGCGAGCTGGCCCGCCTGACCGCCGACCTCGAGGTCGCGGCCAGCCTTCTCAAGAACGGGAAACGCTAGATGAGGCGCCCTGCCCTAGGGTTCACCCTGATCGAGATGCTGGTCGTGCTGGTGTTGCTGACCCTCGCGGCGGCGCTCGCGGTGCCCGCGCTCCGGGCCGTGCGCCCGGCCCGGCCGGCGTTGACCTCGTTGATACCCGCGTCGCGCGACGCCGCCGCGAGGCGGGGGGAAACGATTTATCTGCGTATCGCCGAATCGGGGGAGTGGCGGATGGAGGGCGCTGCTTCGTCGCAGGCGGGCGCGATCGCCAGCGGCCGAGTGGACCCCTTCCCCGGACTCCCGCTGACGCTGATCGTGTCACCGCTGGGTAGCTGCGCGTTCGACCTGCGGAGCGGGCAGGCCGCACGTGCCATTCCGCTCGACCCGCTCACCTGCAAGATCGACCTTCGGTAAGCCCCGGTCCTCACTTCCAGCTGGTGATGTCGGCGTCGTCTTCCTCGCCGCCCTGCTGGCCGTCGCGCCCGTAGGTCCAGAGATCGTAGCTGGTGGGGCTGTGCTCTCCCGGACTGGTGTAGCCGTAGGGCTTGCCCCACGGATCGGCCGGGATCGCCTTCTTCAGATAGGGGCCGCGCCAGTTTGCCGGCACCGGATCACGGGTCGGCTTCTCTTCCAGCGCCGCGAGGCCCTGCTCGGTGGTGGGGTAGCTGCCGTTGTCGAGCCGATAGTTGTCGAGACCCAGCCCGAGCAGCTCGATCTGGGTCCGGGCGGTGGCGGTCTTGGCCTCAGAGACCCGCCCCAGGATCCGGGGACCGACCAGGCCCGCCAGCAAGCCGATCACGATGATCACGACGAGAATCTCGATGAGCGTGAAGCCGAACCGGCTTCGGCCGAGCAACGCGGGTTTCATCGGTCGTTACTGATTGAGGTTGATGCCGTAGATGGCCTGCAGCATCGCCAGCGCGACGAATCCCACCAGCCCGCCGAAGACCAGGATCATCGCGGGCTCGATGAGTGCGACCATTGCGCGAAGCGTGCGCCGCACTTCACTGTCGTAGGCATCGGCCACCCGGAGGCTCAGTCCCTCGAGCTGGCTGGTCTCCTCGCCTACCGCGATCATCTGCACCGCGAGCGGGGGAAGCGTTCCGCTGAGCGCCGGGGCGAGCGTGCCGCCCTCGGTCACCACGGCTGCGGCGTGATCGATGCCGTCCCGAAACGTCAAGTTGGGTGCCGACGCGCGAGCGATGCCGAGCGCCGGCACGACCGGGATGCCGCTCCGCAGCAGCAATCCCAGGGTCCGCATGAAGCGCGCGGTGAGGTATTTCCGCTCGAAGCTGCCAAACCACGGGAGCTCGAGCCGGGCGGCGTCCCATCGGCGCCGCAGATCCGGCCGGGAGAGCGCCGTGCGAATCGCGTACACGCCCGCCCCCGCGAGCAGCAGCCAGGCCCACCACCCCTTGGTGACGACCACGCTGGCCGTCATGAGCATCCGGGTGGAGACCGGGAGCTTGCCCCCCACGTCGGACAGGATGGTGGCGAACCGCGGGATCACGAATCCGAGTAGGATCATTACGCCGATGGTGGCGACAATCGCCATGAGCACCGGATAGAGCAGCGCCGACTGCACTTGCGAGCGCAGCTCGCGACTTTCTTCCAGGTGATCAGCCAGCCGCTCCAGCACCGCGTCCAGCGCGCCGCTCGATTCCCCCGCCGCGATAGTCGCGACGAACAGACCGTCGAAGTAACGTGGGTGCCGCCCCAGCGCGTCTGCGAGGCTGGCTCCATCCTGAACCGAGCGCCGGATGTCCCGAACCACGTCGGTCAGCCCCCGATGGCCGGCGTGCACGCCGCTGAACCCGAGGGCCCGGTCCAGCGGCACCCCCGCCCCGAGCAGGGTTGCCGTGCTCCGGGTCCAGAGCGCCACCGCCGCGCGACGGCCCAGCCGTCGGTCCCGCTCGGTGGCCGGCGCAGCGACCTCGTCTACCGCCACCGGGTACAGCCGCTGCCGGCCCAGCTCCGCGAGAGCGACGTGGCGCGACGTCGCCTGCAGTATGCCCTCGACCACCTGGCCCGTGCGGGTTGCCGCGCGATACCGGAAGCGGGTGCTCATTGAAGCTCGTCCCGGGTGACCCGGAGTACTTCCTCTATAGTGGTGACGCCGGCGCAGGCCTTGGCCCATCCGGCAGCCCTCAGAGACACCAACCCGTTCGCAGCCGCTACGCTCCGGATATCCGCGATCGGGGCGCCGGCCAGAATCCGCGCGCGCAGGTCGTCGGTGAGCAGCATCAGCTCGTACACGCCGGTCCGGCCGCGATAGCCGGTGCCGGCGCAGGCGTCGCAGCCCCGGCCCCGGCGGAAGCGGGGCTTGGGCACGTCCACCCGCTCTCGCTCGAACTCGGCCAGCGCCGCGACCGGGGGCCGGTACTCCTCCGCGCAGCTGTCACAGACCAGGCGGACCAGGCGCTGGGCCAGAATGCCGAGGACCGTTGCGGTAACCAAGTACGGCTCGACCCCCATGTCCACCATCCGGGCGATCCCGCTCGGCGCGTCGTTGGTATGCAGCGTGGAGAACACCAGATGCCCGGTCAGCGCCGCCTGGATCGCGATCTCGGCCGTTTCCCGGTCGCGCATCTCGCCGATCATGATGATGTCCGGGTCGTGGCGCAGGATGGACCGCAGCGCGCTCGCGAACGTCAGTCCGATCTTGACGTTCACCGGGATCTGGGTCACCCCGTCAATCTGATACTCGACCGGGTCTTCCACCGTTACGATCTTCACGCCGGGCCGATTCAGCCGGCCCAGGGCGCCGTACAACGTGGTCGTCTTGCCCGACCCGGTCGGCCCGGTGACCAGGATGATGCCGTGCGGTTGCCGGATGAGGTGCCCGTAACTCTCGAGCAGGCTCTCGGCCAGCCCCAGCTCCTCCAGGTCCCGGACACCGGCGCCGCGGTCGAGGATTCGGAGGACGACGCCTTCGCCGTGCAGCGTGGGGGTGATCGAGACCCGGAGGTCGATCTCGCGGTCCGACAGTCGCAGCCGGATGCGGCCGTCCTGCGCCAGGCGGCGCTCGGCGATGTTGAGCCCGGCCATGATCTTGATGCGGCTGATGACGGCCGCCTGATACTGGCGGGGGGAGTGCGAGATCTCCTGCAGCACGCCGTCGATCCGATAGCGCACCCGAAG
>DASQPE010000017.1:0-6403 GCA_035644115.1 Gemmatimonadales bacterium | reverse complement strand
CACCTGGTAGCCCAGCTCGCTCAGCGTCGCGGCGGCGCTGGCGCCGGCCAGCCCGCTCCCGACCACGATGACGCTGTATTTCCGCTTGTTGGCCGGGTTCACCAGCTTCAGCTCGAAGCGGTGGCGATCCCACTTCTCCTGAATGGGGCCGGATGGGATGCGGGAGTTCAGGTCCATGACCGCTCCAAGAAAAGCGTCAACGGTGAACGGTAAACGGTAAACGGTGGCTCCCAGTCAGTCGGAGCTCCCGTTCACCGTTCACCGTTTACCGTTTACCGTTTACGCTCTTGTCGAGAGCCTCCCACAACTCCCCCAGGTTTCTCCGATTCTGCCCGAAGTCGGCCATGCGCGTGCGCGACGCGCTGCGGGCGAAGATCACGGTCGAGTCATGGGCCGGTTGGAGTAGCAGGTACACGTCGTCCACGAAATGGAAGATCCGGGTCCGGCGGGTTGCCCAGATCACGCCGTCCCTGCCAGCCACCACCTCCCACTGCGGCAGCGAGTCGAGCGCATCGACCACGGCGTGCGCGCTCTGAACGGGGGAGATCGGATAGGCGTGCGGCCGGAGGCGGGGATCCTCGGCGCCGTCGCTGGTGACGACCACGCCGGCCCCGTTGCCCTGGCTCAGCAGGCGGACGACCCCGTCGGGCGAGGGCAACGCGGCGGGGTCGGTGCTTGCGCCGCAGCTCGAGAGCGCCAGCAGGCCGGCGACCACGAGCCCCGGTCGCATCACCGCTGGAGCACCCCGCAAGCGATGCGGTCGCCGGAGTTGCCGGAAGGATCGGTGGTCAGATCGTCGGGCTGGGCGTGCAGGACCAGCGCTTTCGCGGCTGGGCCCGACCCGATCGCACTCACGACGGCGGCCGAAATCGCGAGCGTCGTGTCCACCGAGCTGTCCGGGCGCGCGAGCACGTTGGGCAGATCACCCGCGTGGGGCCCCTGGGGGTTCTTGATACCGTGCTTCCGGTTCGCGGGATTGTAATGGGGTCCCGCGGACACAAATGTCGGTGGATCGCAGGCCCCGGTCGCATGCAGGTGCAGTCCGTGCTGGCCCGGCGGGACGCCCTTCAACTTGAGCACCAGCAGGCCGCCAGACTTGGACGGCACCACCGCCGCGGTGCCCAGCCGGCGGCTCTGGGCATCGATCAGCACCGTATTGGCGGCTGAGGGTACTACCTGCGCCGGTTTGGACTGGCTGGAACACGCCGCCGTCGTCCCGAGCGTCGCCAGTGCCAGCCAACCCGCGCTGCCCATCGCGCCAAAGATTGCAGCGGTGTCAGGTCTCGCGATCGACATCCGGTTCCTCCCCGGCTAAGAACCGTACCCTTCGATGACGCGCACCAGAGTGCCGAATGTTACTACGGCGTCGCGGCTCAAGCACGACCCAATTCGGGTAAAGCCAAAGTGTGATGAGGCGCACGGTTGGGACTTGCCTCCGAGCCCCATGATGCATTGAGTTACCATCGAAGTTCGCAGGGCGACCTTGGTTGCCCGCACCCGTTCCGACAAACGATGCCGCCCGAGTCCATGGCCACGCCTGCGGTCGACGAACGACCCATCTCGGTCCTCGCCCTCGCTCTGTGGGCGGGAATCGTCACCGGCTTTGGCGAGCTCGCAAAGCTTGGCCTGAGCCTGCTCCACTCCGACTTCATCTATCGTAGCCGCGATGCCCTCTGGATGATCCCCGCCTTCGATGCGGGGTTGTTTGCGTTAGTCGGGCTCGTGCTCGTTGTGGTCGGGTTGCGGGTTCGGGTACCCTGTAGTGTGGCAGCCGGGCTCTTCGCGGGATTGGGCACCGTGCTGGTCCTGCTTCTGGTCGAACGGCTTCACGGAGCCGCCGCGCTTGTCGTCGCGGCCGGCGTGGGTACGCAGACGGCCCGGGCGGTGCAGAGTCGGGTCACCGTCGTGAGCCGTGTAGTGCGCCGAACCCTTGCCGTGGCTCACCGGCGCGGTTGCGGTCATCGCGGTGGCGACGGTGGGCTGGCGCATCGTGGCGGAGCGCCGCATGGCGGACGCGCGCCCCGCCGCCCGCGGGGTCCCGAACGTGCTTCTGCTGATCCTGGATACCGTGCGAGCAGCCGAACTGAGCCTCTACGGCTACGCTCGCCGGACCACGCCCGAGCTGGAGCGCTTCGGCGAGCGCGGCACGGTGTTCAA
Organism: Gemmatimonadales bacterium; assembly: GCA_035644115.1. GTDB lineage: Bacteria > Gemmatimonadota > Gemmatimonadetes > Gemmatimonadales > GWC2-71-9 > DASQPE01. Next base: position 4,246 of record DASQPE010000017.1, on the reverse strand, counting down.
CCGGGCCTTTGCCGCGGCTCCGTGGACCCTGCCCTCCCACGCTTCAATCTTCACGGGGGAGTGGGAGCTCGACCTCAATGTCAGCGCGCAGGAGCGCCTGGGACCGGAGTATCCCACGCTGGCGGAAGCCCTGCATGCGCGCGGCTACGCGACCGCGGCGTTCGTCTCCAACGCCCGCTATGCCGGCTGGGAGAGCGGGTTCACGCAGGGCTTCGAGCTCTATGACGACCACCCCATAACACTCTGGACCGCGCACAACACCACGGCGTGGGGCACGATCCTCTATTGGCGGCTGCGCCGGATGGTCATGCCGCGGCTGAATCACCTGCCCCTTCTCTGGCGACTGCGCTTGCCGCCGGCGGACCGACATCGCTCGGCGGAGGACATCTCCCGGCGTTTTCTCGCCTGGCTGGATCGGGATCGACCGAAGCCGTTCTTCGCGTTTCTCAACTTCATGGATGCCCACATACCGTACACGGCTCCGGACTCGTTTCGTTACCGATTCCGCTCGCCCCTGGTGCGGCCGCTGTCACCTTGGGCCTGGTCGACCTCGCCGCCGGTCCGGCTGACGCCGGCCGACCTGCGGCCGAAGCAGGACATGTACGACGGCTCGATCGCCTATCTCGACTCGCAGCTCGGGCAGCTGTTCCGGGAACTGGACCGTCGAGGGCTATTGGACAACACGCTGGTGATCGTCACGTCGGACCACGGTGAGGAGTTCGGGGAGCACGGCGCCGTGGATCACGGCTCTACCCTCTATCGCTTCTCGCTGCAGGTGCCGCTCCTGCTACGGACGGCTCGAGAGCGTGATCCCGCCGATTACGGTGCCCGCCTGGATATGCATGTCCACCAGCCAGGACCCCGGCACCCTCGGCGTCTACGGCTTCCGCAACCGGTCGGATCACTCGTACGGCGGGCTTCGCATCGCGAACTCGAAATCGATCCAGGAGCTTGCGATGTGGGACCAGATCGCGCGGGAGGGCGGGCGGGCCGTCATCATCGGCGTACCGCCGTCGTATCCGCCTCGCAAGGTCAACGGGATCTGTGTGGGCTGCTTCCTGACCCCGAACCCGGCGACCGACGAGTACACCTACCCGGCGGCGGTGAAGGACGAGATTTCCGGGCTGGTGGGTGATTACGAGGTGGACGTGAAGGGTTTCCGTACCGACCGGAAGGAGTGGCTGCGGGACGGGATCTTCCGGATGAGCAAGAAGATGTTCCAGGTCGTGCGACACTATCTCGCGCACGCGGATTGGCAGTACTTCCATTTCGTGGACATCGGGCTCGACCGGGTGCATCACGGTTTCTGGCGCTATCACGATCCGCAGCACGTGCTGCACGAGCCGGACAGCCCGTTCCGGGACGTCATCCGGGACTATTACCTCCATCTCGACGAAGAGATCGGCCGCCTGCTCGAGCTGCTCACCGACGACACGGTGGTCCTCGTGGTCTCGGATCACGGTGCGCAGCGGCTGGACGGCGGCTTCTGCGTGAACGAATGGCTGGTGCGCGAGGGGCTGCTGGTGCTGCACGAGCAGCCGAAGACGGTCACACCGTTCGATAAGCTGAGCGTGGATTGGGGGAAGACGAAGGTCTGGAGCGAGGGCGGCTACTATGCGCGAGTCTTCTTCAACGTGAAGGGCCGGGAGCCGGACGGAGCGATCGACCCGGCGGACTACGAGCGGTTCCGGGACGACATGAAGGCGCGGCTCGAGGCCACGCTAGACGACCGGGGCCGGCCGCTCGGCACCCTGGTGTTCAAGCCGGAGGAGATTTATCGCAACGTGCGGAACATCGCGCCCGATCTGATCGCCCACTTTGGGGCTTTGTCCTGGCGCTCGATCGGCGGCGTGGGCTACGGGCGGATCCACGTGCAGGAGAACGACACCGGGCCGGACGACTGCAATCACGCTCAGTACGGGGCGTTCATCCTCGCCGCATCGAACCTGCCCTCGCAAGGCGAACTGAGCGGGGCACGACTGCTCGACATCGGACCGACCCTCCTCGAGCTGGGCGGCTACGACGTGCCGTCGTCGATGCAGGGCCGGTCATTCGTGGCCGGGATCAGCCGCCCGGCGCCGCCAGCCAATTCGGCCGAAGGCGAAGCAATCGTCAAGGAGCGACTTGCGGGGTTGGGCTACATCTCCTGAACCAGCGGCCCTCCTATAATGAAGCCGGCGTTGTCGAGGCCGGGCGTATTGTAGTGGAGCGGCGAGGAGCGCGGGCATCCATCGCCGCTCTCGCGGAACACACAATCACCCGCGGCCACGTCCCACTCCATCGTGCGCCCGAACCGAGGATAGATGTCGGCCTTGCCTTCCGCGACCCAGCAAAACTTCAGCGAGCTCCCCGCTTGCACCCGGCGCTTGACCGGCATGGTCGCGAGATAGCGCTCGAGGTCGGCCGACGGGTGCGACCGGCTCTCGGCCACGACCAGCGGCGCTCCCGGGGGGGCCGGATGTGAGCGGATCCGCTCGAGCGGACCGGCGCGCTCACGCCTCCAGGAGCCCAGCCCCTGGCCCGCCAGGTACAGCAGGTCGAGCCCGGGCGCATACACGACACCGAGGACGGGCTCGGTTCCGTTGATGAGGGCGATGTTGACGGTGAACTCGCCGTTGCGCTGGAGGAACTCCTTGGTTCCGTCCAGCGGGTCCACCAGCCAGAACCGGGGCCAGTCTCGGCGCACCTCCCAGGCCGGGAGGACGCCCTCTTCCGAGATGACCGGCACGTCCGGAGTCCACGCTCTCAGGGCGTCGGTGGTCACGACGTGCGCAGCCCTACCGGCCGCGGTAATCGGGCTCTGATCGACCTTGAGCTCCGGCGGGTGGTCGGCGTCGTAGTACGAGAGGATCGCCGCGCCGGCCTGGCGGGCAATCGCCTCGAGGATCGCGAGAGACGGCGAGCTCAGCTCGGGGCCAGCCGGGTGGTCTGGGGTCATGGGAGCCCATAACCGGCAACTTGGGTGCCGCCGACCCCGGGCTGCCTCCAAGGGGCCGGGCTTGCTAACTTCGTCACTCCTTTTCCCCAACTGGGAGCGAGCAGCGGTGCAATCGATGGCGGATGTTCTGGTAACGCCGCACGGCGGCGTGCTGGTTGACCTGCTTGCGCCCGAGGCGGCGCTGCCCGAGCTGCGGGCCGGAGCGAGCCGCCTACCCTCGATTCAGCTCTCCGATCGGGCGGCCTGCGATCTCGAGCTCCTGGCCATCGGAGCCTTCTCCCCATTGGACCGCTTTCTCGGCCAGGCGGACTATCAGCGGGTGCTGGGAGAGATGCGGCTTGCGAGCGGCCACCTGTTTCCGATTCCCGTGACACTGCCGGTGGAAGAGGACGCCGCGATCAAGCTCGACAGCGAGATCGCGCTGCGGGACAGTAAGAACAATCTGCTCGCGACTATGGTGGTGGAGGAGGTCTATCCCTGGGATCGCGAAGAGTTCGGTCGTAGCGTGCTGGGAACCATGGATCCCAAGCATCCGCTGCTGGCCGAGAGCCGGCGCTGGGGGCCGGTGAACCTGTCGGGCAAACTGACCGTGCTGCGGCTGCCCCCCCACCACGACTTCCCCGCGCTCCGGCTCAGCCCGGCACAGGCCCGCGCTCGGCTGGCGGCATTCGGGCGGCGCAACGTGGTTGCCTTCCAGACCAGGAACCCGATGCACCGGGTTCATGAGGAGCTGACCAAGCGGGCGATCCGCGCGGTGGACGGGGTTTTGCTGCTGCATCCCTCTGTCGGCATGACCAAGCCGGGCGACGTAGACCACTACACCCGGGTTCGCACCTATCAGGCCCTGGCTCGGCACCATTACGAGCCTGACCGGATTCTGCTGTCGCTGCTCCCGTTGGCCATGCGGATGGCGGGTCCGCGCGAGGCCGTGTGGCACGCCATCATCCGGCGCAATCACGGCGCCAACCACTTCATCGTGGGGCGGGACCACGCCGGGCCGGGCAACGACTCCAGCGGCAAACCGTTCTACGGACCGTACGACGCCCAGGAGCTGGTCACGCGGCTCGAGGCCGAGCTGGGCATCAGGATGGTGCCTTTCCACGAGCTCACGTATCTGCCGGACGAAGACCGCTACGAGGAGGGGTCGAAGGTCAAGCCAGGCGTGCGGACAGCGACGATCTCGGGCACCCAGGTGCGCGACGACTTTCTCAATCGGGGGCGGCCGCTGCCGGAGTGGTTCACCCGGCCGGAAGTGGCGCGCATCCTGGGCGAGGCATATCCGCCGCGCGTGCAGCAGGGAGCCTGCGT
>DASQPE010000016.1:0-3836 GCA_035644115.1 Gemmatimonadales bacterium | reverse complement strand
CGCGTCCAGCATGGCCTGCGCATCCCGCGCTTCCGCCGGGCTGAGGGTCGCAAAGTCTGCCTGGCGCAACTGTTCCCGTTCGCTCGGCGGCCGCGCCGTCACCGGCGTGACGAGCTCGACCTCCTCGTCGGAGTCGCCCGGATCGAGAGCCCGACCGGTATCTTGGGCGCTGCCCTGATTCAATCGGGGGAGCCGTCGGCCGACCTCGCTCGCGGGTCCCCGCGCTCGCCAGAAGAGCTCGAATGCGGTGTCGTAGGTGGCACGGTCTTCGCGACGCGCTACGTAGATCGCGCGCCCCGCCGCCTTGATGTCCGCTTTTCGGCTCAGGCCCAGCAGCAAAATGGCACGCAGAAACAGGCGGGTCTGCCCAGGATTAATGGCGAGGCCTGCACGCCGGAGCAGGCGGCCAAACAGCACGGCGTTTTCGGCCAGGCTGCCGGTCATTCGATCAGAAGGTCCTGAATCAGAGGCCGTTCGACACTCATGATGCAAATCCATTGCGCGGCGGTCCTGTTCGACCTGGATGGTGTGCTGGTCGACTCGACCACGTACATCGAGCAGCAGTGGCGCGAATGGGCCGGGTCCAAGGGGCTCGACCCCCAGCCGTTCCTACACTTTTGTCACGGCCGCCGGGCGGTAGAGACCATCCGTCTCGCCGCCCCTCAGCTCGACGCCGAGGCCGAAGTGGCGCGGTTTCGCGAGCGGGCCAGGGACGAAGAGACCCCGCTCCCGGCTGCGCCCGGCGCCCGCGAGCTGCTTGCGGTCCTCCCCCAGGACCGCTGGGCGGTGGTCACCTCAGGGGGCCGCCGATTCGCGCTGGCCCGCCTCGCCGGCGCGGGCCTTCCGGAACCGGGAGTGCTGGTATCCGCGGAGGATGTCCGGGAGGGCAAGCCAAGCCCTGAGGGCTACCGTCGCGCAGCGGAACTGCTCGGTGTCGCGCCGAGCGACTGTCTCGTGCTCGAGGACGCCCCGCCGGGCGTCGAGGCGGCGCGCGCCGCTGGGGCCACCGTGGTGGCGCTCACCACCACCCATTCGCCCGAGGCGCTGGCACACGCGCAACACGTCTTGGGTTCCCTGGCCGACGTACACCTGATGTCCATTCCTGCCGCAGGCCGGCCTCTCGCGCTCGAGCTCGGGGCGGCTCCCGTCATCCCCGCTTGAACGCACGGTTCTCGTCCAGCATCGTTCTGACTGCCGCGCCGCGGGTCGTCACAACGTCCTCCTGATACTTGAGCAGTACCCCCAAAGTCTGATCCACCTGCTCCGGGTCGAGCTGCGTGGCCCCCAACGCAACCAGCGCGGCCGCCCAGTCGAGGGTCTCGGCCACGCCGGGCACCTTGGTGAGGTCCACCGAACGCAGCCGCTGCACGAAGGCGACGACCTCGCGAGCAAGAGCCTCGGGTGTCTGCGGCAGTCGCGCGTGCACGATCGCGAGCTCGCGCTCCGCACTGGGATAGTCGATCCAGTGATACAGACACCGGCGCTTGAGTGCGTCGTGCACTTCACGGGTGCGGTTGCTCGTGAGCACCACCCGTGGCGGCCGCTCCGCTCTGAGAGTGCCGATCTCCGGAATGGTTACGGCGAAGTCGCTCAATAGCTCGAGCAGAAACGCCTCGAACTCCTCGTCCGCCCGATCCACCTCGTCGATCAGGAGCACCGGTGGCACTGTCCTTGGCTCGAGCGCGCGGAGCAGCGGCCGCCGGATCAGAAACTCCTCGCTGAAGATGTCGCGGGTGGCGGCCGCCTTGGCCTCACCCCTGGCTTCGAGCAAGCGGATCTCCAGCATCTGGCGGGGATAGTCCCACTCGTACACCGCCGTGCTGATGTCGATGCCCTCGTAGCATTGCAGCCGAATCAGCTCGGTCCCGAGCGCGAGCGCGAGGGTGCGCGCGACCTCGGTCTTGCCCACGCCCGCTTCACCCTCGAGTAGCAGCGGCCGCCCGAGCGAGAGCGAGAGAAAGACCGCGGTTGCGAGGTCCCGGTCGGTGATGTAGCTGTGGGCCCCGAAGGCGGACTGGACGGCGTCGATGGATTTCATGGCCAGCGTGAACGGTAAACGGTCAGGCCTCCTCCGGAGCCTTCAGGTCCCGGGCATACGCCGGCATCCGAAACCGCATCTCCTTGCCCAGGAGCCCGCCGTGCCCCAGGTCGGCTAGGCTCTCCGCCGTGAGCGTTTCGCCCGTGAGCAGGCGCGGCAGCACCAGGTCCGCCGCCGTCGCGAGGCTGAACATGCCGCACTGGGGGAGCCCGAGAATCTGGGTGCGCTCCAGTCGGGCGAGCCAGATCATGGAGCCGGGATGGGCCGGCACGCCCCTCCGGAGCACCGTGCCGCCGAGGCGCTCGAGCGCTCCAAGGAACGGGGCGATGGGGTCGCCGGCCGACACGCCGCCCACCAGCAACACCGGAAGTCCACGCCGGCGGACCAGCTCCTCCAGGGCGTCTCGCGCTCCGGCCGCTGTGCGGTCGGGATCGTCGTCCGGCACGACGATCGTGCCGCCGAAGCTGCCGCCCAGCGCTTCCACCTTCATGCGCGCGCCGGTCTCGAAGCGGGTCAGGGCGTCGGGGCTGATGGCCTGGACCGCGATAGCGCCCACCTCCATCGGGCGGTACGGCCGCACTTCCACGATCGGCCCCTCCGCCTTCGCGACCCGAAGCCCCTCGACCAGAGTCACCCACGGTAGGACGTGAGGCGCTACCTTGACCGCGCACACGACCTGCCCGCGCGCGACCGCCTGGCCGTGGAACAACGTGAAGACCTCCAGCGGATCGATCGCGTTGAGCCGCCGGAGCGCATCCGTGCGCAAGTGGAGCACGCCGTCCCAGGCCGCCGCGAGATCGAGCCGGCTTTGCCGGATGGGACGAAGCTCTACCCCGGCACCGCCGACCGCGAGGGCGAGCCGCGATGCGGCCTCGTCCTCGTGGACGTCGTCGGGCTCCGGCCAGGCGAGCCGCAAGGCACCCGTGAGCTCGCCCTCGCGCGCGGCCCCGATGAGCCGAGCGGCGGTGGCGGGGTCCAGCCGGAGCCCTTTGGCGAGCGTTCCATCCGAGAGGCGCACCACGGCCAGCAGCACCGCCCCGACCAGCTCGGCCGGCGCGCGTCCAATCACCTCGTCGGCTGTCAGGCGTTCCGCGCGCATACCAGGCCGGTCAGGTTTGCCCGTTGGGGTTGGGCGGCATCCGGCTCATGGGGTGCTCGGATGGGAGGCGATGCCGGGTCTTACGCAGGTCTGGCTGCCGCCTCAGCGCCGACCCGCCGCGCGAAATCCAGCCAGAACTGCTCGGTCAGTTTTCGGGCCGTTCCCTCGAGGAGCCGGGCCCCCACGCTGGCCACGGTCCCGCTCAGGTCGCTCTCGGCGGTCCAGTTGAGTCGGATCAGTCCGGTGCCGGCTTCTTCCAGGTGGACGCTCGCGACCACGTCTACGTTGGAGCCGGGGGCCTTGCCGCGGGCCCGCATCTTCACCCGCTCGGGCTCGACTACCTCGGCCAGCTCGACCTGAAGGGTGAACCGGAGCTTGATGGAGCCGACCCCGAAGGCCGAGATCACCTTGTAGTGGCGCTGGTCGATAGCCTCGACCGACTCGACTCCGGGGGCCGAGGCTGCAACGAACTGCGGGTCCATGAGCCGGGTCCAGACCTGCTGTCGCGTAGCGGTGATCTCGGGTGCGCCGGAGAACTTGAGCTTCATGATTTGGTCCCCTCCAGCCGCGTGAGGTCCGCCGGAGTATCCACGTCCGGGTTGCGACCCGGGACGTCTACCATCGTGGGGGCCACCCCGCGAGCGGCGAGGGCGGGTCCCAGTCCGACGTCACCGACCAGGTCGGCCGCGACCGCCCAGA
>DASQPE010000015.1:0-3595 GCA_035644115.1 Gemmatimonadales bacterium | reverse complement strand
GCGGTCGGCACCTCGCTCGACGTGGTGGACGCGGAGTTGGCGCTGTCCCGGGCCCGAGTCGATCGGCTCACCTCCCTCTACGATCTCGATGTGGCGCTCGCCCAGCTGCTGGAGGCAAGCGGGCAAAGCGAGCGATTCCTGGAGTACATGGACCGGGCAACGCCGGCGGAGGAACTACGATGACGCGTCTCGTGCGAGGCCTCTGCGGGGCCCTGCTGCTCACTGGATGTGGTCGGGGAGCCGGGATGGTACAGGGCGAAACCGACGCAACCCACGTCGATGTCTCCCCGAAGGTCTCCGGACGGGTGGACTCGATCTACGTGCGGGAGGGCGACATGGTGCGGCGAGGGCAGCTGCTCGCCACGCTCGATGGCACGGAAATCCGGGCCCGCGCAGCACAGGCCCACGCGGCGAGAGACGCGGCACAGGCCGCCCGAGACCGGGCGGTGCGGGGCTACCGGCCCGAGGAGATTCGCTCGGCCCGCGACAACTACCGCCGCGCCGCGGCGGCCGAGGCGATCGCTGAAACGACGTTCGTCCGCTACGACCGGCTGACGTCGGAGGGCGTGATCCCGACCCAGAAGCGGGACGAGGCCGAGGCGAACTATCGCACGGCACGGGAGGCCACCGGCGCCGCCAGAGCGCAATACGAGCTGGTCCTCTCGGGGATGCGGGTCGAAGACCGCGCCGCCGCCATGGCCGACCTCAGGAAGGCGGAAGGGGCGGTGGCCGAGGCGACCAGCTACGTCGACGACAATATCCTCCGGGCCTCGGTCGACGGGCAGGTGATGGTCAAGGTGGTCGAGCAGGGCGAGTTGGTCTCGCCCGGCCTGCCGGTGCTCACGGTCGTGGATCTCTCGGACCAGTGGATCACGGTCAACCTCCGGGAGGACCGGCTGGCCGGCCTCAAAGTCGGCGATACCCTGACGGCCGTGATTCCGGCGCTCGGCCCGGACCGCCTCCGGTTCAGGGTGTACTACATCTCGCCGCTGGGCTCGTTTGCCACCTGGCGGGCGACCCGCGAAACGGGCGGCTTCGACGTGCGCACGTTCGAAGTGCGAGCGCGTCCTCCTAAGCCGATCGACGGACTCCGACCCGGGATGAGCGCGCTGATCGACTGGCCGCCGGAGCGCCCGGCCAGGGCATCGGGATGAGCCGCATTGCTCGCGTGATGCGGCGCGAGCTGCACCGGCTGCCGCATTTCCCGGTGCTCTGGGCCCTGCTGGGGCCGATCCCATTGGCGGCCGGGCTGCTGCTGACAGGCGTTTTTCATGCGGAGGTGGCGCGCCGCCTTCCCATCGGCATCCTCGATTTCGACGGGACCCAGCCTGCTCGACTTGCGGCCCGCTGGGTGGACGCGGCCAGGACCGTCAACATCGTGGCGCGGGTCCAGGATCTCGGGGAGGCCCAGGCCCTCCTGGTCCAACGCAAGGTGTACGCCGTGCTCGTGATTCCCCGTCACTTCGAGCGGGACCTTCTGCACGGGCGCTCACCTCGAGTGACACTCCTGTACAACGAGCAATATCTGACGGCGGGCAACTTGATCTCCGCGGACGTCGCCCGCGCCGTCAACGCCGGATCCGGCGCGGTGGCGTTCGAGCTGCGGCGGAGCGGTGGCCTGACCGCAGCGGCCGCCGAAGCGGCGGCGGAGCCGGTCCGGGTGGACTCACGGCTGCTCTTCAATCCTGCGATCAACTACGCCCGCGGCGTGGGCCTGGTCCTCGTCGTCGGGCTGGTGCAGATCGTGGCCGGACTCTCCACGGTCTACGTCGTCGGCCGAGAGCTGAGAGACTCGACCGCCGGGGAGTGGCTGGCGACCGCGGGCGGTTCGCCAGTTGTGGCCTGGGTCGGCAAGCTGGCTCCGTATCTGGTCTACGACTTGGTGTTGATGATGGTACTCGTGGGCGGCTTCTCGGCGTGGTTTCACATTCCCGTGCTCGGCAATCTCGGTTTTCTGGCGCTGGGGGCCGTGGCATTCTCTCTGGCCACCAAGTCCATCGGGGTCCTGCTCACGGTATGGCTCGCCAACCTCAGGAAGGCCCTTGGGGTCGGGTCGCTGTTCTTCGGGACCGCCGTGGCATTCAGCGGTGTGACCTTCCCCCGGATCGGCATGTCGGCCTTCGCGCAGGTGTGGGGCGGCTTCGTCCCACTCACCCGCTTCATGCTCCTGGTCCGCGACCAAGTCATGGTGGGCGCGCCGGTCCGCATCTCGGCCGCCCCGGTGCTGGTGCTGGCCGGCACAGCGCTCATCGCGGGCCTGCTCGCGCTGCCGCGGATGGGGCGGGTCTTTAGTGATCGTCGCCTCTGGGGTCAGGAATGACCGCGCTGGCTCGCTGCTTCCGCCAGACCCTCCGGCAGATCTTCCGGGAGAAGGAGACGCTCATCCTCCTGTTCGGGGCCAGCGTCTTGTACGCGTTCTTCTACCCGACACCGTACCTGCGGCAGATTATCCGTGATCTGCCCATCGTCGTGGTCGACCGGGATCATACGGCCATGAGCCGGCAGCTCACCCGCTGGCTGGACGCGAGTGAGGCGGGGAGCGTAACAAGTCGCGTGAACGACCTGAACGCGGCCCAGGACTCGGTGCGGGCGGGCGTCGCCGGGGCGGTCCTCCTGATCCCCCAGGATTTCGAGCGCCACGTGCTGCGCCGGGAGCCGGCCTACGTGGAAGCCTACGCCGACGCGAGCTATTTCCTGGTGTACAGCACGGCGCTCCGAGCGATCAACGGCGTCGTGGGCACCCTCTCGACCGGCATTTCGGTGCGGAGACTCGAGGCGAGTGGATTGACCGAGAAGGCCGCGCTCCAGCGTGCGCGTCCGGTCACCTTTGTTTCCTGGCCGCTCTTCAATCCACTCGCCGGATACGGAACCTTCGTGGTGCCGGCCGTCTTCATCCTGATCCTCCAGCAGACATTGCTCATCGGCATTGGCGCCCTGCGAGTGGCCGAGCGCGAGAAGGATGAGTCTGGGACCGAGCCATTGTGGGCGATCCTCGGCGGGAAGCTCGGTGCCACCGCGCTCATCTATCTCGGACATGCCGTGTTCATGTTCGGCGTGGTATTCAGTCTCTATGGCTTCCCAATGCGAGCATCGTGGCTCGACGTCGTGGTCTTCCTCGTTCCGTACTTCGCAGCGGTGACGCTGCTCGGCCTCGCCATCGCGGAGCTGTTCGATCGGCCGGAGTCCTCCACTGTCGCGCTCGCGGCGATGGGGCTGCCGGCGCTCTTTCTGTCGGGCTTGAGCTTCCCGGTGGAGGTACAGGCGGCGTGGGTCCGGGCGCTGGCCGTGGTGCTGCCCAGCACGTTCGGCATTCAGGGCTTCCTGCAGCTGGCCGAGATGGGCGCCCGTTTCGACCAGACGCTCCGACCCTGGGGGGCGCTCTGGATTCAGGTGGTCGTGTACTGGAGCCTGGCTTGGGTGGTGCTCCGATATAGAGGAAGGTCGCGCCACCTCGGCCGGCTCGGCGTAGCTCACGAGACATGAAAACGAGACTCTTCTCAATAGTGCTGGCAGTCGGGGTGCTTCAGGCTCAGAGCCTCTTGCACGCTCAGGCTGGTGCCGCTGGGCACGCGAGCCCCTGGTTTGGGAGAATCGC
>DASQPE010000014.1:0-4987 GCA_035644115.1 Gemmatimonadales bacterium | reverse complement strand
CATTTCTCCGAGCCGGGTGACGCGATCGTGATTCTCGGCGCCACCCGGGGCGCGTTGGGCGGCTCAGCTTATTGGGCGGAGCTTCACGACTTCGTGGGTGGCCAGCCCGCTCGGATCGATCTCGCAGCGGAGCGGAAGCTCCAGCTGCTGCTGGTCGCCGGCGCCCGCGCCGGAGCGCTGCGCTCCGCCCACGACTGCGCCGACGGTGGGCTCGCCGTCGCGCTGGCGGAAGCCGCCATCGGCGGCCCTTACGCTTCTGGCAGTCTCGGCGCCGCCGCGGATCTGAGTGACTATGCTACAGGAGTGCCGCTGGACGGAATCCTTTATGGTGAGGACGGCGCCCGGGCCCTGGTGTCGTGCGCCCCCGGCGCGCTGGCCCGACTGATGGCGCTGGCGGCGGAACATGGGGTCCCGGCCGTACGGGCGGGCCTGGTCGGCGCGGCCGGCGGCCGCCTGGAACTGCGCGCCGCCGGGCAGCGGTTGTCGTGGGACACGATCGCGCTCCGGCGCATCTATTACGATGCGATCCCCCGGCGCATGGCCCATACGGAGCAGGATCGCTAGGAGAGGCCCATTCATGTGCGGGATCATCGGAGTTTCCGGCCTGTCGGACGCGGCCAAGCTGACCTACCTCGGCCTCTATGCCCTGCAGCATCGCGGCCAGGAGAGCGCGGGTATCGTCGCGATCGACGGCGAAGGCCGGCCTCGTTCCTTTCGGGGCATGGGCCTGGTGAACGAGACGTTCGACGAGTCGATACTGGCCAAGCTGCCGGGTGACGTCGCGGTGGGCCATACCCGCTACTCCACCACCGGGAGCACGGTGCTGGCAAACGCACAGCCCAGCAGCGTCAGCACTCGCTCCGGGCCGCTGGTCGTCGCCCACAATGGCAATCTGACCAACGCGGTGGAGCTCAAGCGCGAGCTGGTCGAGCACGGCGCGATCTTCACGACCTCGACGGACACCGAGGTGCTGGTCCACCTGATCGCCCGGTCGGAGGCGAGCACGGTGGACGACCGGATCCGGGATGCGCTCGAGCAGGTCGACGGGGCCTACAGCCTGATCCTCACGGTCGGGCGTACGATGTACGCCGTGGTCGACAGCCGCGGCTTCCGACCGCTCGTGCTCGGGCGGCTCAACGGCGGCGTGATCGCGGCCTCGGAGACCTGCGCGCTGGACTTGGTGGGCGCCACTCTGGTTCGGGAGCTGCAACCGGGGGACTTTCTCCGGATCGAGGATGGCGAGATCGTCGAGCTGCCGCGACTCTCGCCCCGGCCGGTGAGCCGCTGCGTCTTCGAGCTGATTTATTTCGCCCGCCCCGACAGCCGCGTCTTCGGCCAGTCGGTCGATCGGGTGCGGCGTGAGCTGGGACGGCAGCTCGGGCGGGAGCAGCCCGCACCCGGCGACGTCGTCTTCAGCGTCCCGGACAGCTCCAATGCCATGGCGCTCGGCTTCTCCGAGGTCACCGGCACCAAGCTGGAGTACGGCCTCATCCGGAACCACTACGTCGGGCGCACGTTCATCAACCCGACCCAGGCACTGCGGGTCGCCAAGGTCCGCATCAAGTTCAACCCGGTACGCGACGTGATCGCGGGGAAGTCGGTCGTCGTGGTGGACGACAGCCTGGTGCGCGGCAACACCAGCAAGGGCCTGGTGCAGATGATCCGCGGCGCAGGCGCCCGGGAGGTCCATCTCCGGTTGGGATCCCCGCCGATTACCGGGCCGTGCCACTACGGCATCGATACACCCACGCGCGAGGAGCTGATCGCGGCGACCCACTCGACCGAGGAGATTCGCCAGTTCCTCGGCGTCGACAGCCTCGGCTACCTCTCGCTCGAGGGCATGCTGCGAGCCGCAGGTGGCCCGGCTGGATTCTGCCACGCCTGCTTCTCGGGAGAGTATCCCACCCCGATTCCCGACCAGCTGGTTCAGCTGCGGCACGCCTCCCCGCTCGTCGCCACGGCATGAGCGGGTCGTTCACCCAGCCACTCGTCTACTTCTTCGGGCAGGGCCGCGCCGACGGAACAGCGGCCATGAAGGACGTGCTCGGCGGCAAGGGCGCCGGGCTCGCCGAGATGACCACCCTCGGCATCCCGGTGCCTCCCGGCTTCACCATCGCGACCAGCGTCTGCCACACCTACCTCGAGAGCCGCCAGTTCTCCACCCGCCTGCGCAGTCAGGTGGAGCACAACCTCCAGCGGCTCGAGGCCGCGACCGGAAAGCAGTTCGGCGGGACGGAGCATCCCTTGCTGGTATCGGTCCGCTCCGGCGCGCCGGTCTCGATGCCCGGGATGATGGAGACGATTCTGAATCTCGGCCTGAACGAAGCGACCGTCGAAGGGCTGGCCGCCCAGAGCGAGAACCCGTCCTTTGCCTGGGACTCCTACCGCCGGTTCGTCCAGATGTACGGCAGCGTCGTCTTCGACCTGCCCAAGCAGCCGTTCGAGCAGCGGCTCGATGCCCTGAAGCGTGAGTGCGGCGCAAGCCGCGACATCGACCTTCCCCTTCCCCGGCTGCAGGCACTGGTCCGTGAGTTCAAGGACCTGGTCAAGCAGGAGACCGGCAAGCCGTTCCCCGACGATCCCCTGACCCAGCTCTGGGGCGCGATCGCGGCCGTCTTCCAGAGCTGGAACACCCGCCGCGCGATCGACTACCGCAAGCTCCACGGGGTTCACGATACGATGGGGACCGCCGTGAACGTCGTCGCCATGGTGTTCGGCAACCTGGGTGAGGACTCGGGCACCGGCGTCGCGTTCACCCGCGATCCGTCCACCGGCGCGCCGGGACTGTACGGCGAGTATCTGCTGAACGCACAGGGAGAAGACGTGGTCTCGGGCGCCCGCACCCCCGAGCCCATCGCCTCCCTCAAGGATCGCCTGACCCATGCCTACCAGGAGCTCGAGCGCACGGCCCGATTGCTCGAGCGCCACTTCCGCGACGTGCAGGACCTCGAGTTTACCATCGAGCGCGGCCGACTTTACCTGCTCCAGACCCGCCGGGCGCAGCGCTCCGGCGCGGCCGCCGTGCGGATCGCGTGCGACATGGTGGACGAGCGGCTGATCACCCAGGAAGAAGCGGTCGCCCGGATTCCGCCCAAGGACCTCGACCAGCTCCTCCATCCGACCATCGACCAGGCCAGCCGGCTCGACCTGCTGGCGGTCGGGCTGCCGGCTTCACCCGGCGCGGCCTGCGGCACGGCCGTGTTCGACGCCGACCAGGCGGAGCGGCTGGGGCGGAGCGGCCAGCCGGTGATCCTGGTGCGCCGGGAGACGTCGCCCGAGGACTTTCACGGAATGGTGCTGGCAAAGGCGGTCCTCACGGCGCGAGGGGGTATGACGTCCCACGCCGCCGTGGTGGCCCGCGGCATGGGTAAGCCCTGCGTGGCCGGCGCCTCGACCATCGACGTGGACGAGCCCAACCACCGATTCACCGCCGACGGCCGGGTGGTGCGCGAGGGCGAGTGGATCAGCCTCGACGGCGGCACTGGCAAGGTGTTCGCCGGGCAGGCGCGCCTGATCGATCCCGCGTTGGGCGAGCATTTCAAGCGGCTCATGGGCTGGGCCGACGGGCTGCGGCAACTGCGGGTGCGGGTCAACGCCGATACGCCGGCCGATGCCCACCGAGGCCGCGACTTCGGAGCCGAAGGGATCGGGCTCTGTCGCACTGAGCACATGTTCTTCGAGGGCGATCGCCTCGTCGTCATGCGGGAGATGATCCTGGCGCAGGACGAGGCCGGCCGCCGCCGCGCGCTGGAGAAGCTCCTGCCCATGCAACGGGGGGATTTCGAGGCGATTTTCCGCGCGATGGAGGGGTTCCCGGTCACCATTCGGATGCTGGATCCGCCGCTGCACGAGTTCCTGCCCAAGGAAGACAGCGAGATCGAGTCGCTGAGCCGGCACCTGGGCCGGCCGGTCGACGAGATCCGCCGCGCGGTGCAGGGTCTGCAGGAAGTCAATCCGATGCTGGGGCTCCGGGGCTGCCGGCTGGGCATCGTGCATCCGGAGATTACCCAGATGCAGACCCGGGCGATCTTCGAGGCCGCCTGTGCGGTGGCGGCGCGGCGCGGGCTGGTGATGCCGGAGATCATGATCCCGCTCACCGCGACAGTCGTCGAGTTCCGCAAGCAGGCTCTGGTCGTCCGCCGGGTGGCGGAAGACGTCTTCAACGAGCGACAGATCACCGTGCCCTATCTGCTCGGCACGATGATCGAATTGCCTCGCGCCGCGATCACCGCGGATGAGCTCGCGCTCGAGGCCCAGTTCTTCTCCTTCGGCACCAACGACCTCACCCAGACCACCTGGGGGCTCTCGCGCGACGACGCCGGGCGCTTCCTGCCCCAGTATCTCGAGCAGGGCGTGGTGACCGCCGATCCGTTTCAGGAGCTCGACATCCCCGGGGTGGGAAAGCTGATCCAGATGGGCTGCGAGCTGGGCCGGAAGACGCGCGCGGACCTCAAGCTCGGCATTTGCGGCGAGCACGGCGGCGAGCCCAACGCGGTTGCGTTCTGCGACCGGCTGGGCATGAATTACGTGTCCTGTTCACCCTTCCGGGTTCCCATTGCGCGGCTGGCGGCGGCGCAGGCGACGCTGGCGGCTCGAGGAACCATGGATCGGACCAGAGCGACCGTCTGACCGCGGCCACGCCCGGAGCCCTCGTGTCCCACCCACTGGTCGGCATCGTGATGGGCAGCGATTCGGACTGGCCCATCATGCAGCTCGCGGCCAAACGGCTCGGCGAGTTCCAGGTGCCCTGGGAGGCACGGGTGCTCTCCGCCCATCGCACTCCCGATCTCGCCGCCCGGTATGCCGACGAGGCCGCCGGACGCGGCCTCCGCTGCCTCATCGCGGGGGCCGGCGGGGCAGCCCACCTGGCCGGTGTCCTGGCCGCCAAGACGACCCTGCCAGTACTCGGCGTGCCGATGCCCAGCAAGCACCTCCAGGGCCTCGACTCCCTGCTGTCCACGGTCCAGATGCCGAGCGGCGTTCCGGT
>DASQPE010000013.1:0-11065 GCA_035644115.1 Gemmatimonadales bacterium | reverse complement strand
CTCCGGATGAGCGTAGCCCCGCTGCTCGATGGGGACCACCACCGGAATGGATTGTTCCTGCGCCATGCACGTCCTCCTTACGTGTTGACGAAACCGCCAGCTTAACCTTCCATGGTTAGCTTCCGCAAATTGCGAGTCGTTTGGTCGGAATGTCAAGCGAGTGCGGCCCTACTTTCCCTTCCAGTCTCGATCTCAGGAGTCAGCATGCGTGTCCGCGTCCGTTCGATAGCTGTCGCCTCGGTCGCCCTGGTGCTGGTCGCCGCCGGACCCGGCGAGCCGCCCCTCTCCGGCTTCACCGCGGTCTCTGCCCGCGCCCAGCGCGAGTGGGAGACCAAATTCCGGGCGCTGCCGAGCCCTGACAGCTTGCGCTCCTACATGCGGCGCCTCTCGGCCCGGCCGCACCATGTCGGCTCAGCCTACGACCGCGCCAACGCCGAGTGGCTGCGGGATCGGCTGGCATCGTGGGGCTGGGACGCGAAGATCGAGACCTTCGACGTGCTCTTCCCCACCCCGAAGACGCGTCAAGTCGAGCTGGTCGCGCCGACCCGGTTCCGCGCCAAGCTGGAGGAGCCGACCGTCGCGGGCGATCCGACGAGCGGCCAGCACAGCGAGCAGCTCCCCAGCTACAACGCGTACTCCGCGGACGGCGACGTCACCGCGCCGCTGGTGTACGTCAATTACGGCATCCCCGCCGACTATGAGCGCCTCGACCGGTTCGGCGTGTCGGTCAAGGGAGCGATCGTCATCGCGCGCTATGGCGGCTCCTGGCGCGGGATCAAGCCCAAAGTCGCGGCGGAGCACGGCGCGGTGGGTTGCCTGATCTACTCGGACCCCAAGGATGACGGGTACTGGGTGAACGATGTGTTTCCCCAGGGCCCGACCCGACCGAAGGATGGCGTCCAGCGCGGCAGTGTAGTGGACATGCCGCTCTATCCCGGCGACCCGCTCACGCCCGGGGTCGGCGCTGTGCCCGGGGCGAAGCGGCTCCCGCTCGACCAGGCCGCGACCCTGGTCAAGATCCCAGTGTTGCCGATCTCCTATGCCGATGCTCAGCCCCTGCTGTCGGCTCTGCGCGGGCCGCTCGCGCCAGCGGAGTGGCGCGGCGGGCTGCCGATCACGTATCACGTGGGCAGCGGCCCGGCCCGGGTTCATCTGGTGGTGAAGTCGGACTGGAGCACCAAGCCCGTGAATGACGTCATCGCACGCCTTCCGGGAGGCGAGGCGGCCGACGAGTGGGTGGTGCGGGGCAACCACTACGACGCCTGGGTCAATGGAGCGGTGGACCCCATCTCCGGGCAGATCTCGCTGCTCGAGGAGGCCAGGGGCCTGGGCGAGCTGGTGAAGCAAGGCTGGAAGCCTCGGCGTACGATCGTCTATGCCGCATGGGACGGCGAGGAGCCCGGACTGCTGGGTTCGACGGAATGGGTAGAGGCACATGGCGAGGAGCTCGACCGCCACGCGGTAGCGTACATCAACAGCGACGTGAGCATCCGTGGGTTCCTCGAGCTGGGCGGGTCCCACACGCTGGAGGCGTTCATTAACGCCGTCGCTCGCGACATCCCCGATCCGGAGACCGGGCTCTCGGTGTGGAAGCGCGCGCAGCTCAAGAAAATCGGGAAGGGCACCAGCGACGAGCGCAACGAGGCACGGCAACGCGCGGATCTGCGAATCGATGCCCTGGGCTCGGGCTCCGATTACACCCCATTCCTCCAGCACGCCGGGGTAGCCGCGCTGAATCTCGGCTTCAGCGACGAGGCGACCGGTTACGCCGGAGTCTATCACTCCATCTACGACGACTTCACCTGGGCCACGCGCTTCGGTGACACCTCGTTCGTGTACGGGCGCGCGCTGGCGCAGACGATCGGCACCTCGGTCATGCGACTGGCGAGCGCCGAGGTGGTACCCTATCAGTTCGCGGGCCTCGCCGACAACGTGGGCAAGTACGTGGGGGAGGTAAAGAAGCTCCTCTCCGACCGGCAGGATCAGGCGAAGGAACGGAACCGGGAGCTGGCCGAGAGCGTGTTCGTCGCCCTGGCCAGCCCGCAGGCGCAGGAAAAGGCCCCGCCCTCGGCCGAGGTGCCGCCCTTCGTGAACTTCGCTCCGCTCGACAACGGCGTGACGGCCCTCGACCGGAGCGCTCAGCGATACGACGGACTGCTGGCCCGCTGGACGGCGCAATCCGAGCGGGCGTCATCGCCGCCGGCCGGGGCGGGGCTCACGGACCTGAACGCAAAGCTGATCCGGACCGAGCGGGCCCTGATCGCGCCCGAGGGGCTGCCCGGGCGGCCCTGGTTCCGGCACGAGATCTACGCTCCCGGGTTCTATACCGGCTACGGCGTGAAGACCTTGCCGGGCGTGCGCGAGGCGATCGAGCAGAACAAGTGGCCCGAGGCAGAGCAGCAGATCGTGAAGCTGGGGGCAGTGCTCCAGGCCGAAGCCCAAGCCATCGACGCGGCCTCGGCGGCACTCGAGCCGATGGTGGCGGGCCAGTGAGCCGCCGACCGATGCTGCGCCGGGCACCCATCGCAGCGGGCGCCATGGTGACCCTGCTCGCGTCGAGCCTGCTGGCGCACGATCTCTTCATCAAGCTCGACAGCTATTTCCTCAAGGCCCGCGCCACCGTGCGGGTGCCGGTGCTGAACGGAACCTTCAGCTCGAGCGAGAACGCCATCGATCGCCGCCGAATCGCCGACCTCTCGCTGGTGACGCCGGAAGGGCGCACGGCCCTCGATACCACCGCCGTCTCCGCCCGAGGCGACAGCACCTTCATTGCCCTCCGGTTGGGCAGCCCCGGGACTTACGTGCTGGGCCTTTCCACCCGGCCCAGCGAGATCGCGCTCGGGGGCAAGCAGTTTACCGAGTACCTCCGCGAGGAGGCGATCGGGGACGTCCTCGATGACCGCGCCCGGGCCGGTATCTCGGCCGACTCGGCCCGGGAGCACTACTCCAAGCACGTGAAGGCCGTCTTCCAGGTCGGCACGGAGCACACGAGTGGGTTCGCGACGCCGCTGGGCTATCCGGCGGAGCTGGTGCCGCTGGACAACCCGTACACGCTCGAGCGGGGCGACAGCCTGCGAGTCAGGATCATGGTGGACGGCCGTGCCGTCGCCGGACAGGCCGTGCTGACCGGCGGGCGCAGCCGGACCGGGACCCGGATCGCATCGCGGGAGCTGCGCACGAACGCGGACGGCATCGCGGCGGTGCCGCTTACCGCTCGCGGTCGGTGGTACGTGAAGTTCATCCGGATGACGCCAACCAAGGGGAATCACGGGAACTACGAGTCGAAGTGGGCCACACTGACGTTCGAGTTGAAGTAGCCGAACATCCGACCCTTCCCTCCCCCGAACGGCCGATAACCGGGAACCCTCGACAGTTCCATTGTTGGGGTGTCGATCCACATCGGGGGAAGTCATGACCAGCAGCACAGGAGCGGCGACCGGCGTGCTCGCCGCACTCTCGGACGATCTAGCCACAGCCGTCGAGCGCGCCGGCCGGTCGGTCGTCGCGATCCACGCGCGCCGGCGCATCCCGTCGAGCGGCCTCGTGTGGCGGCCCGGCGTCGTTGTCACGGCGAGCCACACGGTCACGCGCGACGAGGACATCACCCTCACCCTGCCGGACGCCGGCACCGCACCCGCCACGCTCGCCGGCCGCGACGAGACGACCGATCTCGCCGTCCTCCGCACCGACGCCGCCGGTCTCCTGCCGGCGGAGCGCGCCGAGACGACCGCGCTGCGCGCGGGCAACCTGGTGCTCGCTGTGGGCCGGCCGGGCACGTCCCTTACCGCGAGCTTGGGCGTCGTCAGCGCGGTCGGGGCCGAATGGCGCACCTGGCAGGGGGGACGCATCGACCGGTTCGTTCGGCTGGATCTGGCGATCTACGACGGATTTTCCGGTGGCCCGCTGGTCGAAGCCGGCGGCCGGGTACTGGGGATCAACACCTCGGGGCTGGCGCGCGGCATGCCGCTCACCATCCCGGTGAGTACGGTGGACCGGGTGGCGGACCAGATCCTGGCCGGCGGACGGCTGGGACGAGGCTACCTGGGGCTCGCGTCGCAGGCGGTGCGCCTGCCCGAAGCACTCCGACAGGCGCTGAAGCTGACGGGCGACTTCGGGCTGGTCGTCGTGAACGTCGAACCCGGCGGCCCCGCCGAGCGCGGGGGGGTGCTGCTGGGCGACATCCTGGTCGCGCTCGACGGGATGCCGGTGGCCGATCCTCGCGACGTGCTGGCAGCGCTGACCCCGGAGCGGGTAGGCCAGGCCATCAAGGCCCGAGTGCTTCGCGGCGGGCAGCCGACCGAGGTCACTATCACGGTGGGGCCGCGCCCGACTACCCGGAGGCGCTGAGATGCCCGCCTTGAATGCCTTCGCCGCCCATCCCGAGATCCGCGACGCGCTGGCGACCGTGGGCGAGACCCTCCGCCAGGTGACCGTCGAAGTGGGGAATGGCGCTCGCTCGCATGGCTCGGGCGTCATCTGGTCGGACGACGGGCTCATCATCACCAACGCACACGTCGTGTCGGACAGCGAGCCGACGGTGGAGCTCTGGAACGGGCGTACTTTGCCCGGGCGCATCATCCGGCATGATCCGGCCCGCGATCTCGCCGCGCTTCGGATCGCCGCCCACGGTCTCCCGGCCGCAGTCCCGGCGGACCCGCAGCAGCTCAAGCCCGGCGCCCTGGTGCTGGCGATGGGTCACCCGTTCGGTGTCCGCGGTGCGCTTTCCCTGGGCGTGTTGCACAGCGGGTCGCAGCAAGGCCGGGGTGCCCGCGCCCGCTGGCTGCGGGCTGATCTCAGGCTGGCGCCGGGCAATTCTGGCGGTCCGCTGGCGGACGTGGGCGGTCGGGTGCTTGGCCTCAACACGATGATCGTGAACGGGCTGGCCTACGCGATCCCGAGCACCGCGATAACCCGGTTCATGTCGGCCGAGGGCGACCGGGCGGTTCTGGGCGTCGTAGTACGACCGGTGGCGCTCCGGGGCCGCCGTGGCGGCGTCGGCTTCCTGGTGCTCGACGTCGCCCAGGGGAGCGGCGCCGCCGAGGCGGGGCTTGGGATCGGCGACGTGCTGACCGCCATCGCCGGCGTGCCGTTCTCCGACCCGGCGGCGCTCGCCGCCGCGCTCGAGGAGGCACAGCCCGGTGACCGGCTCCAGGTCGAGCTGGTGCGTGGCTTCGAGCGGATCACCCGCGAAATCGCGTTGGGACGCGTGCCGGCGAGGCCGCGAGCGGCGTGAGCGCCAAGCGGGTGCTCGTGGTCGCCCGCTCGCCGGTGGTGCGAGCCGGGCTCGAGAGCCTGCTTGCTCGAACCGGCGAATACACGATCCTGGGCTCGGCCATGTTACCGAGCCTGCTGGCGGACGGGCCGACGGCAGAGCCGGACGTGATCGTGCTGGCATTCGACGGAGAGGGTGAGGCGACACTGGCTCGCGAGCTCGTAGGACATGGCGCCCCGCTGCCGCCGCTGGTAGTAATCGGCGAGGAGCCGGTTACAGAATGGGGGCCGCGGGCGCTCCGGCTGGGAGCCCGCGGCGTACTGTCACAGGCGAGTGGGGCAGCCGAGCTGGCAGCGGCGATCGAGGCGGCCGCGGCGGGGCTGGTCGCTCTGCCGCCCGAGCTCATCGGGAGTGTCGCGGCGCGGGCTCCGCGGCTGGCGGAAGCGGCGCCACAACCGCTCACCGCACGGGAGGTCGAGGTCCTGGGCCTGCTCGCGGCCGGTCTGGGCAACAAGACCATCGCGGGGCGGCTCGGGATCTCGGAGCACACGGTGAAGACCCACGTCACGTCGCTCTTTGCGAAGCTGGGCGTTTCGACTCGGGCCGAAGCGGTGGCGGTGGCGGTGCGGCAGGGGCTTCTAATGTTGTAACGGCGTGACGCGGTTCTCCTCAACCGGCGCCCGCGCCTGCTCCCACTCCCGGATCATCCGGGTAAACGCGTCGACCAGCTCCGGATCGAACTCGGTTCCCGACCGTTCGGCGAGGTAACCGAGGGCCCGCTCCGAGGTCCACGCCGCCCGGTACGGCCGGTCGGTGCACAGCGCGTCGTACACGTCGCACACGTGAACCACCTTGCTGGCGTAATGGGCCTCGCGCGGGTACCGCAGAACCGGATAGCCGCTCCCGTTGAGCATGAGATGGTGCTCGTAGGCCACGAACGCGGCCAGGTCGAGCCGAGCCTCCTGCTCAATGATGATGCGCGCGCCGTCGACCGGGTGACGTTGCATCACCGCGCGCTCTTCGTCGGTGAACTGCCCTGGCTTAACCAGAATTTCTTTGGGAATGCGAACCTTGCCGAGGTCGTGCAGCAGCCCCGCCACCCCAAAGGTGCGGATTGCCAGCGATCCCAGGCCGAGGTACTCGGTGATCGCCATGGCAAGTACCGAGACGTTGCTCGAGTGGGTCGTGGTGTACTGATCGAAGGTCTTGAGCTGCAGCAGCGGTAACCTGATCTCGCTTTGACTGTGCATCGCCACGGCGAGCGACCGCACCACCGCCTCGGCCTCGACCAACGGGAGATGACCCAGGTCCGCGACCTCGCCATGGATCCAACGGATCGCCTCGACCTCGGCGCCGAGGTCCGGCACCGCCACCGGCTCGGCGCCGGGTTCGACGGCCGGACTCCCCGACGTCTCGGTCCGCACCTCCACGGCTCCGTATCGAATGTGCCGCACGACCAGCTGGCGTGCCTCCGCGGTGTCCAGCGTTTCGCCGCCCAGGAGCTGCTGCAGCTCCTCGAGCCAGCCGGCGTACTCCTCCCGCGTGGCCCCATCGAGAAACTCGACCCGTTGCACCCCCGCGGTCGCTAACCGCTTCCCCCATTCCCAGCCGGTCAACTCGCGCAGGATCTGCCGCCGATAGATCACTTCGCCGTCGAGGAACGAGAATTGGGGCTGAGCTTCGCTCCGGGCCAGCTCCTCGAGCTGCTCGAACGAGGCATCGACGGCGCGCTCGCGCGCGGGGTGGCCGCCCGGATAGAGCGCCATCGCCGCGAGCGACTGCCCGAGGGAGGTGAGGTAGCGGTACGGATCACTCACCGCTGGACCCAGCGGCCGCGCGGATCTCGGGGTCAGCACTCCCCGCCGCGAGGCGCAGCACGTCCAGCACTGCCGGGTCGCCCGGCCAGTGGGTGGCCAGTCCGCCGATGGCCGCCACCATCTCCGGCGACTTGGGAGCCAGCCGGCGGCCCGGCAGCCAGCGCCGGCGGGCGAGCGCACGCCGGATCAGGCAATCCCGCGTCGCGGGCGTGCGGATGGTTCCCAGCACCCGGACGATCTGAAGCCGCAGGTCGGCGGTATGGCCGCGGGACTCCAGTTGATCGATCAGCAGCGGGGCCGCCTCCGCCGGACAGCTATCGAGCGCCGCGGCCAGCACGGTGCGGAGAATGAGATCGTCGCCATCGGTGAGCCCGGTGCAGATCCCCTGGTCGCGAAGGTCGGGCACTCGAAGTGCCAGCTTGAGCGCCTCGCGCCGGACCCGGGCATCCGGGTGGACCAGAAAGGCGGCCGGCGAGAAGCCCGGCGGCCACGGGTCGATTCCGCCCAGCAGGACGAGCATGTTGCGGAGCACGTACCAGTGGGGCGATTCGAGCCGCTCCAGGATCATCGGGCCGACGCCCGGGCCGAGCTGCACCAGCCAGGTCAGCAGCCGCCGGCGGGTGGTGCGCGAGTCGGCCTCGGCCAGCCCATCGAGCAGCGGCTCGGCAGCCTCGAGGCCCAATCGCTGGAGCAGCCGCTCGAGCAGGGCCGGATCGAGCTCATCCTGTTTGAGAATCCGCCGCAGCTCGTCCCGGGCAGGGAGCCGGGCCCACACCGCTTCGCCCGCCGGATCACCGGGCGGAGCCTGTCCCAGCAGCTCGAGCAACGCCGGCGTCTCCCGCTGCTCGACCAGGGTGTCCACCGCCAGGATCACCGGCTCGCTCGTGCTGCCGAGCTCGAGGCCCATCTGCACCAGGCGGAGTGATTCGCCCGCCTCGGAAGCCTTCGTGCCGGCGCGGGCCGCGCCGCGCACGGCCTTGCCGGGCCGGGCGAACGATTCGAGCATCGCGCCGTAGCCAGCCGGATTCGGATCCTTGAGCGCCCAGTCCGCGAGCAGCTCCCGAACCATGTCGCGCAGGGCCGCGGCCGCCTGGACCTCGGGCCCGCCGGCCTGGGCATGCGCCGCCAGCTTGGCGAAGATGCGGAGCAGCGAATGGGAGATGGTCTGCTGGCTCGCATCGGACGAGGCGCGCACCAGGTCGATCACGGCGCTGACCGGCATGGCGCGTGACATCTCCAGGGCGAGCTGCTCCCGGTCCGTCCGGTCCGGGCCCAGGGTGAGGAGCCAGCGAAGGGTCTCCGGCTTGAGGCTGATCAGCAGATCGGCCAACTGTCGGTTCACCGGCCGGTCGCCTGCGCCCTTGCCCGAGCGGCTCCCCCGCGCAAGCGCGAGCAGCTGATGCGTGACCACACGGGCATAGGCCTGCTCGACTGCGCGGGCATCAATCTCCCGGGCGAGGGCGGCCGGCTCCACCGGCGGCCCGTCCGCCGCGTCCTGCTGTCCGCGGCCCAGCGCCGAGGCGACCAGGGCGCTCCAGAGCTGCTGCAGGTTGGCCTCGTCGGCAGGCTCGCCGCGATCCGTCTCATCCGCGAGCCGAAGCTGGTCGAAGGCGAGCGGGTGGAGCCGCAGGTGGGCCCACTGGGGGAACCCTTCCGCCCTGTCGCCACCCTCGCTTTCGCCATTCAGGACGTGCAGCAGCTCCGCGAACTCTTCCTGGTCCACTCCGGGACTGAACGTCAACCCGCCCACTTGCCGCCGGTAGAGCCGTTGTGCCAGCTCCCGGAGCACAGGGTGCGCGGGATCGGTACCCTCTCCATCGATGATCAGCTGGTTCCGGGCGACGCCCAGCGCCAGGGTGGGCCGCTGGCAGAGGAGCTGGTTCACGGTCTTGATGGCGACATCCGACGCCGCAGCCACCATGGGATGCCGAGGCGGGTAGGCCGCGCTCTTATGGAGGGCGATCGACAGCTGCACGAGAAACGCAGAGAGGTCGCGGTCCACTATGGATTCAACCCTGGCCTCGCCATCGTTCTCCAAGAAGGATGCGTTGTATCCTGCCTGGAGGCCCCGGGATGGGTCAAGCGGACGGGGAGCGGACCTGGGCGGGCTCGCGGTCGGGGGCACCGGCCCTGGCCCGACCAGATCCCGGAACCTAAGTTCCTCGCCGCATGCTCCGCGCGTCTCCTCTCGTCGTCGGACTTATTCTCGCAGCGGCCGCACGAGCGCAGTCGCCCGCGCCGGCGGCCCGGCCGGCCAACCCGCTGGGGCGAGTTCCCATTCTCGAGTATCACCTGATCACCGGCGCCGACAGCCGCTGGGGCCGCTCGCGCGAGGGGTTCCGGCACGACCTCGAGCTGCTGTACAGCCGAGGGTACCGGCCCATCACGGTCGCCCAGCTGGCGGACGGCGCCATCGACCTGCCGGCCGGCACGTCGCCGGTAGTCGTCACGTTCGACGATGCCTCCCCCGGCCAGTTCGGTTATCTCGAGCGCAACGGCAAGCTCGAGGTCGATCCCGAGAGCGGCGTGGGCATCTGGCTGGACTTTGCCAGGCGGCACTCCGACTGGCGACCCCGTGCCACGTTTTGCCTGCTGCCCGCGGCCAGCGCCGGGCACGCGTTCTTCGGCGAGAAGGGAATCGACGGCCAGCAGACCGCCTGGCGCTTCCCCAAGCTCCGGTTCCTGGCCCAGCAGGGATTCGAGCTCTGTGCGCACACGCTGTGGCACGCTAATCTGGCGACGCTGTCGGACGCCGGCGTGCAAGAGCAGATCGCGCGGAGTCTGATGGCGATCGACTCGGCGGTGCCGGGACAACGGGTGCGGACCTTCGCGCTTCCTCTCGGCATCTGGCCCAAGAACCGCGAGCTGGCCCACGCCGGCAGCTGGCGGGACCCGAAGTCCGGCCAAGTGGTGAGCTATCGCTTCGACGCGATTCTCGAGGTGTCCGGCGGTCCAGCCCGGAGTCCGCGCGCGCCGGGCTTCGACCCCCTCCGATTGCCTCGGATCCAAGTCATCGGCGACAATCTTGCACGCGAGCTCGACCGGGTGGAGAAAGACCGTTACGTCGCCGACGGCAGCGGACCCAAACGCTAGCGGGCGGCTGGTCTCGCTCGACGTGTTCCGCGGGCTCACGGTCGCAGCCATGCTGCTCGTCAACGATCCGGGCAACTGGGGTCATATCTACCCGCCCCTTCGCCACGCGGCCTGGCACGGCTGGACTCCGACCGACCTGATCTTCCCGTTCTTTCTCTTCATCATGGGTGTCACCACCCATTTGTCACTCACCCGACGCCGGGCTCGTGGCGCCAGCGAGGGCCAACTTCGCGGGCAGGTTCTCCGGCGCGGCGCCGTCATCGTGCTGCTCGGACTGTTGCTGTCGGCGTTCCCGTTCTTTCCGCTCCAATGGATAACGCAGGCTCGGATTCCCGGCGTGCTCCAGCGAATCGGCGTGGTCTACCTGGTCACCGGATTCCTGGTGCTCGGGACCTCGCTCCGCACCCAGGTGGCCATCATCGCCGGCATTCTCGCCGGATACTGGCTGCTGCTGGCAGCAGTGCCGGTGCCCGGCGTGGGCGGCGCTGCGCTCGCGCCGCCGGACGCGACCCTCGCAGCCTGGATCGACCGGCTGCTGCTCGATGGACACCTGTGGGCCCAGACCCGGACGTGGGATCCCGAAGGTCTACTCCCGACCCTTCCGGCCATCGCAACCTGCCTGATCGGGGTGCTTGCCGGCCGATGGATCACCCAGCCGAGGCCGCTGTCAGAACGGCTGAACGGCTTGTTCGTGTCAGGGGTCGTCGGCCTGGCCGTTGGCTCGGCGTGGAGCTGGGTCTTCCCGATCAACAAGAATTTGTGGACCAGCTCGTACGTGGTGTTCACGGCGGGCATGGCGTGCCAGGCGCTGGGCACTTGCATGTGGCTGATCGAGGAGCGTAGCCCCCGGTGGTGGGCTCGGCCCTTCCTGGTGTTTGGAGTGAACCCCATCGTCGCCTTTGTCGGGGCGGAGGCGACGGCCCGGTTGCTGTATTCAGTGATC
>DASQPE010000012.1:0-2209 GCA_035644115.1 Gemmatimonadales bacterium | reverse complement strand
AATCGATCTCGTAGGCGATCAGGGCCTCGAGCTCGAGCAGCTCCCTCCGCAGCTCGCCCAGCCGGGTCGAGAGTCCGCGGTCGAGCTGGTGCAGGGCGCGCCGCGCCTGGGCGGGCGAGCCGGCATCGATCAAGTCGGCGGTCGCCTCGGCCTGCAGCAGGTCGAGCTTGCCATTGAGCACCGCGCGGCGCGTGAACTCTCCCGGCCGGGCAGGCCGCGCTCCGGCGGCCACCAGCGCGGCGACCGCGGCCGCGGGGACGAGCAGTCCGCCGTGGGTCGAGAGCTCGACCAGGTCCTCGCCGGTGTAGGAGCGGGGCGCGCGAAAGCAGGCGGCGAGGGCATCGTCCACAGGCGCCCCGGTGGCGGGATGCACGACCTGGACCCGACGGACGGTGCGGGGCGGATCGGGGTGAAACGGCCGCAGGGCGCGCGCGGCCACATCGAACGCCCCGCGCCCCGACAGGCGAATGAGAGCGACGGCGGAACGGCCGGGAGGAGTCGCGAGGGCCACGATCGGATCGGAAAGCATGCTTCCCTCGTCCCTAGCCCTAGTCCCCAGTCCCTAGGTCTTCTTCCCTTGGTCCCGCAGGCGCCGCCGCGCGATCAGATACTGTTGCGGGATGCTGAAGATGTTGCTCACGGCGTAGTACAGATTCAACCCGGACGCGAAGTTCAGGAACAAGAGCGTCAGGAATGCCGGCATGAAGTACAGCATCATCTTGGTTTGCGGGTTGGGCGGCACCCCGATTTGGCCGACCTTCGAGAGCACGAACATCGAGAGCCCCATCAGGATCGGAATGATGTAGTACGGGTCGGGGCGCGACAAATCCGCCAGCCACAGGAACGGCACGCCGCGAAACTCGATGGTGTTCGCGAACACGAAGAACAGCGCGAACAGCACCGGCATCGGCAGGAGCATCGGGAGGCAGCCGCCGAACGGGTTGACGTTGTGTTCCTTGTAGAGCTTCATCATCTCGCGCTGCAGCCGTTCAGGCTCGTTCTTGTAGCGGTCCTGGATCTGCTTCAACAGCGGCGCGACCGCCTGCATCCGGATGCTCGACTCCATGGCGCGCTGATTGAGCGGCCACAGCAGCAGTCGGACCAGGATGCCGAAGATGACGAGCACCCAGCCATAGGCCAGCTTCAGCTGATCGTGCATCCAGATCAGGATGTTCACGACCAGCACTGACACGGGCTGGATGATGGGCTGCAGGAAGCCGCCGTACGGATTGGCATCGTCCAGATCGTGGCCCAGCTGCGAGAGACGCCGATACTCGAGCGGCCCGACGTACAGCTGGTAGTCGAACCCGCCCGCCGGCGGCACGGGGACTGTCAGGGCGACGGCGCTATGCGTCGCCACCGTCGAACGGCCGAACAGCCCCGAGGTCGACACCGTACGCGGGCCGCCCACCACGATCGCCGCGCCGAAGCGCTGCTGGTTGTCCTCCACGGCGAGCGCCGCGGCGAAGAAGTACTTCGACTTGACACCGGTCCACTCGAACGGCCCGTCCAGGATCTTGCGCTCCCCCGGCTTGACCGACCCGAAGTCCGTGCGTTGCGTCTTCGTCGACTTGGTGACGACGGCGTAGTGCCGGAAATCGTCCATCGAGTCGGCCTCGACCGACCGCAACCCGTCCCCCAACCCCAGCAGCAGCGTGGAGCCGGCGGGGCCGAAGCCCTCCATCCGTCCGTGCACGCCGAGACGGTACTCGCCCGGGAGGAAGCGGTACTCGAGGGTGACCCGGGTGCCGTCTCTCGCGCCGCTGAACGTCAGGGTGGTCCCACCTTCCGACGCGACCTGCACCTGCGTCGCACTCGGTGTCAGGGTCCAGTCGGACACGAGCGTCGTGTCGCCGGCTCCACCGATGCGCCGATACACCAGCAACGGCTCCCCCTCTCGGACCAGCTCGACCGGTCGTCCCGGATCCGCCTTGGCGAACGAGCGGTAGCCCAACAGCTGTGCGCGCACCAGGGCGCCGCCCCGGGTAGTGAAGCCGAGTCTATAGAGCGGAGACGTCACCCACACGGTCTCGGCGGGAGCACCGCCGGACGAGCGGACAGGCGGACCGACGGACGGTGGCGCCGGCGTTGCAGCCGACTCCGGTGCCCCCGCCGGGACGCTAGCCGTGCTGTCCGGCCGACCGCCGGTCCCGCGGTCCGCCGTTTTCTTCGGCGGAAACAGGATGCTCGGCAGGACGGCGACGATGAG
>DASQPE010000011.1:0-18049 GCA_035644115.1 Gemmatimonadales bacterium | reverse complement strand
CCGTGATCCAGAGGCGTTCGACGCTCCCCGCCGCCAGGTACTCGAGGGTGCGATAGGCGCGCTCGCGTCCAGGCTCGCCGACGACGACCCGCACTTCCGCGTCGCCGGCGGGCGCAGCGTCGGTTACTGCATAGTCGGTGTCGGGTGGGGGGCCGGTCAGGTTCCAGGTCCCGAGGAACGCACCATCCAGGGCGTGTGCGGCAGGCCCGACGATCTCGACCGCGGTATCACGCCATGCCGGGATTCCGTGGGTCGGGTCGCCGGCCCATTCGTCGCCGATGCACTGACCGCCGATCACGGCCCGCTCGGCGTCCACCACCAGCACCTTGCGGTGATTGCGGCTCAGATTTGCGAACAGCCGGAGCAGGTGAGGTGGATTGAAGCACCGGGCCTCGACGCCCGCTTGGCGCAGAAACCGCCAATAGCGGCGGCCGGTCGAAAGCGAACCCAGCCAGTCGTACAGTACCCGGACATGTACCCCGGCGCGGGCTCGCGCGGCCAGTCCCTCGGCGAAGCGCCAACCAGTGGGGTCATCGCGGATGATGTAGTTCTCGAGATGGATCCAGCGCTCGGCCGCCGCGATGATAGCGAGCATCACCTCGTAGGTCTCGGGGCCGTCCACCAGAAGGCGAACCCGGTTGCCCGGGATGGGGCGACCGCCGGCCGCGCGGTTGAGCGCGGCCTCGATCGACCGCGCCGCCCGCGACGGCCGCCCGGATGTCATTGGACTCCGAGACCGAGGAGCCGCTCGTGGGGTCGGAGGGCGGTGAGCAGGAAGCCGATGTGCGCGTCGAGCGGCTCCCCGATCTCGGCCGCGCCCTGCTGGATGTCCTCCCGGCTCACGCCCCGGGCAAACGCCTTGTCTTTGAGCTTCTTCCTGACGCTCGACACCTCGAGGTCGGCCAGGCTGCGCGAGGGCCGCACCAGGGCGCAGGCAACCAGAAACCCCGAGAGCTCGTCCACCGCGAAGAGCGCCTTGGCCATTGGCGTATCCCGGGCCACGCCGGTGTAGCTCGCGTGCCCGAGGATCGCCTGCTGCATCGGCTCGGGGAAGCCGGCCGCCGCGAGGATGCGGACCCCTTCGCTGGGGTGCTCGGCGGTCGCCGAGTGGGCGTCGTTGGGAAACCGTTCGTAGTCGAAGTCGTGCAGCAGGCCGGCCAGTCCCCACGCTTCGGGGTCTTCTCCCGCGCGCTCGGCCATCGCGCGCATCGCGAGCTCCACGGCGTACATATGGCGCCGCAACGGTTCGGACGCGGTGTATTCGTGCATGAGCGCCACCGCGCGCTCCCGGGTCCAGGCGTTCACGTCGGTCATGTGAGTAAGGATAAGTGTGAACGTTCACCGTTCACTTCGTTCTACGGTCCCGCAAACGGTATCGTGGTCCCGTAGGTCCGATTCACCGCGGAGATCACTGAGTCGGCTATCACCCGGTGGGCGGCGGCGCTCGGATGGACTCCGTCCAAGGTGAAATACGTGCCGAAAAGAACGTTCGGCGGCGGGGTAGCAGCGCCTCCACATGGCCCACCCGGCAAACAGGGAAACGCGGCGATTTTGGGGAACTGGCCCAGCGTGATCGGCTCCGCCTTGGCCGCGAGCAACGTTGGATTGACGTCGAAGTACGCCCAGCCACGCTGCTGGGCCTGGTTGGAGATGTAGTCGTTATAGCCATGCACGGCATTCCGAAGCTTGGCAAACTCGGCGGGCAGCACGACCTCGTTGTCCAGCGAACAGTCGACCGTGGTGGCGGATCCATGAGGTGCCCCCGCGCTCGCCGCCGCGATCTTCCCAACGCCCACAGTCCACGGCACCAGGACGGAGTCGCCCTTGGCAGGTCCGGGCGCGCAATTGTTGCTGACGTCGAAATTCGGAGGGAAGGTCGCCTGTGGGATCCCCTGCGCGGTACAGTTCCCCGTAAACAGGCACCAGTACAGCGCCCCCGGGCTCGCGAACGGAATCGACGCCACGTCGCCCACGCCGAGCACTACGGCTTTCGCGCCGACTCGGGCGATGCTGTCGAGGATGGGCCCATAGTTGGCCTCGAACAGCGCCTCCGGCGTTACCAGCGCCGGATTGCCGGGGTTGCTGCTGTTCGTGAGCGAGCCGAGCACGTCGGTGTTGCCGATCCAGAGGGAGACGAACGTCGGCTGCGCGTCGGTCATCGCCTTGACCTGGGTGCGGCCGCCCAAAATGAACTGGGTAAGCTGATTGGTGCCGCCTGCAGGGCTGTTGTTGTCGCCCACCCCGAACGAGGTGACCCCCGGTACCGCGACGTTGCTGACGTAGGGCAGGGGAGCCCCGTTGCGGAGCGAGCAGTCGGCCGAGCCGGCGCCATCGAGCCGGGTCGGCGGGTTGGTGGAGTTGATCGCGAAAGGAGCCGGGCAGCCGGGCTTGTTGAGCAGCGGAACGAAGAACGGCGCGCCGGCCTGATGGGCGAACAGCACGGCGTACGACTGAAGCTGCGTGCTGTCGTTGATCCCGGCCGACTGAAAACCGGCGGTGGTGCTGTTGCCCATCGACACGTACCGCGTCAGCAAGCCGTTGTTGTTCGAAAGGTCCGGCGCGTTCAGTGTCTCGTCGGAGCGGCAGCCCGTGGCGAGCGGGAGTGCCAGGCCGAGGAACGCCGCGAGGTGGCGAAGGTGCATACGGTCGGCTCTCCCTGATCAGAACTCGTACGAGAGGGTTGCACCGATGAGGTGCGCATGGAACTGATAGAGGCCGTTATTCTGCTGGACGAGGACCGGGCAGGACGACTCGACGGGGGTGCAGCCGGGGTAGCCGACCAGCGGCACCGTTCGTCCGCGGCGGTCGCCCTGGTTGATGTACTGGTATGCCGCATCGACGTGGAAGCCGCTGCCGACCCTGGTTCCAAGGCCCAGCGAGAAGGACGAACGATCGCCCTCCGGCAGGTTCGGGACCACCGCGTAGTCCGCTGCGGCGCCGTTGTGAAGGTACCAGCCGCCCCGCAAGGTCAGCTTCGGGCTCGCCGCGAACTCTCCACCCAACCGAAGATCCCAGACGTCGTGGTTGTCCTGATGCAATACCTCCGAGGGAAGCTTGTCGAACGTGATGGCCACGGAGTCAAACAGCTTCCAGTGGGTGTACTGCAAGTCGCTCAGGAGCGTGAGTCCGGGGACCGGGCGCACGGCGATTCCCCCTACGAACTGGTCGGGCAGGCGAATCGTGGTTGATGCGCTCTGGTTCGTCAGCAGGCCCGCGCCGGTGAACTGCGAGGCGACCAGCTGGTCCACCGGTGTGCCGGCCGGGACTCCCGGCAGCGCTGCCGGCACGAGCAGGCCGGTGGGCACCTGCGCGATAGTGACGCTGCCATTCGAGAAGCCGACGCTCTGGCGAGCCAGGTATCGCGCTCCAAGATCGAGCCAGTCCGTCACCTTGATATCGACGCCGACTTGGAAGCCCAGGTGGGTTTCGTTGGCGCTCAGGTCGGCATCGGCAAAGTCAGTGCCGGTTGCGACGCCGAGATTGGCGAAGGTGACGCCGGGGGCGGCGAGCTGGGTCGACAGATCAACCCGCTGCCTGAGCTCGAGGTGCGCAAAGTTGACGTCCAGCCCGGCACCGATGGAGACTCGCTCGGCAAACTTGATCGCCGCGGTCGGCTGGAGATAGACCGCGCGGATGTCGCTCCGGTAACCCAAGAAGCGAGCCTCCGACGTGGCCGGCCATTCCGTGGTGAGCCCGTAGGGCGCGAAGAGTCCGAGCCCGAGCGCCAAGCGGTTCGTGCCGCCGGGCAGATCGAACCCCTTGACCAGATAGAAGGTCGGCACCGGTCGGACCTTGTCCAACATGTCACTCCGGACGCCGGTCAGATCATTGGTGAAGCCGCCGCGCGGCAGGATCAGGGTCGCGCCGAGACTGATGACGTCGGGAGTCCGGGTGATGTTGGCGGGGTTGAAGAAGATGCTGGAGCCGTCTGCGCAGGGGGAGGCAACGCCGGTCCCGGCCCGCGCCATGACGCATGCGCCTTGTTCGTATACTCCGAAACCTTGCGCGCTGGCTGGGCGGGTCAGGAGAGAACCTGCAACGGTGAGGAGTGCGCCGTACCGCACCATTGTACGAGTCATGTGACGCCCTCCGAGAAAGGGGCTCGACGGCCGGCTTGGGTCAGTTCTCCTGGTTGAACGACTGGGCGTAGCCCGCGGTCAGGGGAACGCGGATCGCCGGCTCGCCATCGAGCGCGATCTCGAAGGCGAACTGGCCTGGGCGCGGAAGGGGAACGTCGAACACGAGCACGGCACCCGCTTCGACGTCAACGACACCGGCGGGGGGCTCGCCGAACTGCACGGTTCCCTCCCCGCCGAGCAGCTCGTTGCCCGAGTCGTCGACAAACCGGATCCGGATTGCGTGCACGCCGATCTCGGTGCGACGCCCGCGGACTCGCAACACCAGATGGGTCCGCGGGTGAACGGCCGGAAACCCGCCCACCCACACATGCTGAAAGATGCCGAGGACCGAGAGCTTACCCTGCTGATCGATCAGGGCGTAGTCGGCGAGGACTGCGAAATCGACCTGCAGGCTCAGGAGACCCGGATCGAGGTGACGACGTCGTTGCGCTCGATCCGGTTTACGACGTCCATTCCTTGGGTCACCTGCCCAAACACCGTGTGCTCGCCGTCGAGGTGCCGCTGCGGCGAATGACAGATAAAAAACTGGCTCCCGCCGGTATCCTTCCCCGCGTGAGCCATCGAGAGTGTCCCGGCGACGTGCTTGTGAGTGTTGAGGTGGGTCTCGCACTTGATGCGATAGCCCGGCCCGCCGGTACCCACCCGCGGATTATCGGGGTCGCGCGACAACGGGTCGCCAGCCTGGACCATGAAATTGGGAATGACCCGGTGGAAACGAGTTCCGTCGTAGAACCGGTCGTTCGCGAGCTTCTCGAAGTTCGCCACTGTGCCCGGCACTTCGGAGTCGAACAGCTCGGCGGTGATCTGGCCTTTGTTTGTCTCGATTGTGGCCGTTTTAGGCACGAGGATCTCAATCACGGTGAGTTAGGGCCCGATAATCTAACCTCCGGTCTAAGAAAGAGTAACGTCTCCCGCCAAGCCGATTCCGTCGTCGCCGGTGGGCTGCACGTGTCGCCTCGACAAGCGTAGGCGGCAGGGAAGGTGGCCCGATCGACCATGCCCCGAACGGCTGGTGGAAGCGCGCTGTGCGCCACCTGCTCGGCCCGGATCCGCTGCACGATTCGGCGCGGAGCGTACCTCGCCAGCGCCTCCCGGTGCATGGCCGCGGCGCGAGGGTCGTCCGCCAGGCCCACCACCACGAGGTGCGTGGCGGGGCTGAGATGCCAGTCCAGGGCGGACAGGTACGCTGCCATGTGGAGGCCCAGCGGCGAGTCCTGTCGTGCGAATGCGCTCAGCAATTCCGCCCCGTGCTCCCGCCAGCTGGAGTCACCGGTCAATTCTGCCAGCCGTGCCAGCACCGTCCCGGCGACGCCATTGGGGGACGGGGTCGGGGTGTCCTCGACCGGCTTGAGCCTGGCAGGCAACAATCCGTGGCCACGCGCTCCGTCGCTCCGGTCGAACAGTCCTCCATGCTCCGGGTCCCGATACTCCCGCCAGACCCTCGCCATCAGCGCCTGGGACCAGGTCAGCCAGCCGTCGTCCCCCGTGACCTCGTAGGCGTCGAGTGCCGCGGCCGCGGCCTGCACCTGATCATCCAGAAGCCCGGTCAATCCGTCCGGCGTGTGGGCGACGGCGTCGGGCTCTACCGATTCTGTGCGGAGGCGCCGGAGGGTCGTGAGCGCGTGAGCGCCGGCCCACGCATCGTCCAGCACGGCGGACGCGCGAAGCATTGCCGACGCCATCATGGCGTTCCAGTTGGCGTAACGGGTGCGATCGACAAAGGGCGCTTCTCGCCGGCTCCGGGCAGCGCGAAGCTTCTCCTGCGCAGACCGGAGGAGCTCCGTCATCTCCGTGTCGCTCCGGCCCAGCCTCCGGGTCAGCGACGACAGCGTCGCCGGGGTGTGAAGGACGTTCTTCGCGGGATTGTGGTGCATCTCCCCGGCCGTCCCGATGTCATAGTACGCCGCGGCGACCTCGAGCTCGGGCGGCGATAGTGCGGCTGCCGCCTCTTCACGGGTCCAGGTGAAGTAGTCACCATCGTCGTCCAGGCCGACATCGGCGTCCTGGCTGGTGGCGTAACCGCCCTCCGGATCCGATGCGACCTCCCGCACCCACTGAACGATTCCCCGCGCAACGTCCGCGTAGGTCGGGTTGGCCAGCGCGGCGTACGCATCGCAATAGATCCGGAGCAGCTCGGCGTTGTCGTATGCCATCTTTTCGAAATGCGGCACGATCCACTCGGCGTCGACGCTATAGCGGTGGAACCCGCCGCCGAGGTGATCGCGAATGCCTCCGCGAGCCATCCCCTCCAGCGTTCGATCGATGACCGTTCGGAGCTCGGGCAGGGGATCGTTCCACCAGCGGGCGAGCAGCAGCTGGATTGCTCCGGGATGAGGGAACTTCGGCTGGCCTCCGAAGCCACCGTTCGCGGGATCGGCGACCCGCAGTATCGCGTTGACAGCCCCGTCCAGCAGTCCGGACGTGAGCGGTCCGGGCGCGCCCTCGTCCAGGTGACTGTCGACCACTTGCCGGATGGCGAGTGCTTGGGATTCGACTTGCTCACGACGGTTGCGCCAGGCCTCGAGCACGCTCGCCAGCACGGTGCGCAAGCCGGGGCGACCGTACTTGCCATCCGGGGGGAAATACGTCCCGCCGTAGAAGACCTGTCCTTGGGGGGTGAGGAAGGCGGTCAGCGGCCAGCCACCCTGGCGCGTGAGTGCCTGTACCGCGCGTTGGTATCGGGCGTCCACGTCGGGGCGTTCGTCCCGATCCACCTTGACACATACGAAATGGGCGTTGAGAAACTCGGCGATCGCGGGATCCTCGTACGACTCACCGTCCATCACGTGACACCAGTGACACCAGACCGCACCGATGTCGAGCAGCACCGGCTTGTCCCCGGCGCCTGCAGCGCTGAACGCCTCGTCGCCCCAGGGATACCAGTGGACCGGCTGATGCGCCGCCGACCGCAAATAGGCAGAGCTGGCCGTCACGAGCCGGTTCGTCATTGGCGCACCGCCCGGATTACGAACGCTTCGCGAGCCCAGGAGACTTCGCCGCCCGGGCGCCGGAACGCGGTGAAAAACGCTTCCATCTCGGAGTCCAGTCGCGCCCGGGCGCCGGGATGGAGCCCCTCGTAAGCGGCGGCGACCCGACCGGTGGCCGTGCGGAGGATATGCCAGGCAGCCGCCGCTGAGTCCGCCTGAAATGGCACGTCGATCGGCAGCAGCTCGACCTCCCGAAAGCGCTCGAGCCAGGCGCGCGCTTGCGCCGGGACGCCCCACTGGAAGGGGTCGTGCGCTCCCGGCGGAACGTCGAGATACTGGAGCACCATCTGCTGGTAGGCTCCGACCGAGCCGTTCGGCGGCCAGGCGAGCAGCCCTAATCGGCCGCGTGGCCGGAGCACCCGCGCTGCTTCCGCAGCGGCGAGCGCGGGATCGGGGGCGAACACGAGACCAAAGCTGGAGATCACCACGTCGAACTGCTCGTCCGGGAGTGGAAGGGCCAGGGCGTTGGCGGCGGCAAAATGCGGCCCGGCGGCGCCGGCGATCTCTTCGCGGGCGAGGGCGACCATCTCCCGGGCGAAATCGACGCCCACGACCCGGGAGGCGCCGAGCTGGTGGGCGACGAAGGTCGCGGTGCCGGGGCCACACGCGACATCCAGAACGACATCGCCTGGGCCAATCCCGGCCGCGAGGCAGAGCGTCCGCGCGGCGGGGAGAAAGCCGGGCACGATGTGGCGTCGGTACTCCCGCGCCACCCTGCTCCAGGCCTGCGGGATTCCGGTCAGTGGGCCGCTCATGCTTGAACGGTAATGAAAAAGGGGCGACTTGCGTCGCCCCCGGGTCACAGCTGGCTGCGGCCGTTACTTCTTGCCGTGACTCAACGACCAGACGTACGCCGCAACCTGATTGACCTGTTCGTCGTTGATGTTCGAGCCGCCTCGGGCCGGCATCGGGATGCCGCTCTTCGACTCTTCCTTGGTCACGCCCTTCTTGATGTATGCAGCGATGGCCGGATAGGTCCCATCGCTATGGAGCCATTGGTGATTGACCAGGTTGGTGGTCGGTCCGAGCATGCCCTGCGCGTTCTGGCCGTGGCAGGCATAGCAGTTCCCGGCGCCCGTGAAAACGGCCTTGCCCTTGTCGACCTGATCCTGAGTGACTCCACTCGGGAGCCCCTGCGCCAGCGCCGGCACTGCGGCGAAAAGGCCGAGGGTGACGAGCAGGCCAAGACGTGAACGGATGTCCATCGTGCGAGCTCCCTCTCAAGTGTAACCGAAGACGAGCAGCCGGATCCGCGGCGCGACGGCCGATCCGGAATTATACGGATCAGCCCATCGAGGACAAGCGAGAGCGGGGATGTATCGGCGGCTGAGGGAACCGAGGGGCAACTTGTGGACCGGGGTTGGTGCGACGAGCTAATCTATTGCGACATCTCGTGTTAGCCGTAGTACCTCGGCCGCTGGGTGCGGCGGGCGCGTCACACTGGAGGGGCACTGATCCGGGCTGGACGATCAGTTCCCGGCTGCGGAATGGCCAGCCGTCCGGGAGCTGAGCGCGGGGTTCTTCGGCCGAAAGATGCCCGGATCGTAAGCGCTGCGGGGATTCCACAGGACCCAGGAATCGATCCCGACGTCCTGCGCCGCCCGGATCTGGGCTCGCACTTCGGTGGGTGAGTAGCGAGGCGGCCCTAGAGTAAAGGCCTGGAGGTACGGGCGGATCTCCGCGCTCTTACCAAGCGACGTCGAGCGCCGGAGCCCGTCCTCCAGGGCGCGCTTCACCATCTGATAAGGCTCGCTGTTGGGGTGCCGCACGTTGTAGACGCCGCGGTAGTAGTGGCTGGGGTACACCATCGGGAGCACCACATCCGCGGTGCTGACGAGATCCTCCCAGAGCTGCCCGATCCCCATATCGCCACTCGCAGTCGTGGTGAGACCGAACACATCGATCGTGAAGGGCACGCCGAGACGCTTGGTGCGCTCGCGCAGGATCTTGAGGCCCCGGGTGACTCCCTCTCGTTTGCTCTCACCGGAAGCGCGGGCTGCGAACACCGCGGTTGCCATCCGACGCTCGGGCTCGTCCGGAAACCGCACGTAGTCAAACTGCACCTCAGCGAACCCGAGTCGGACGGCCTCCTCGGCCAACTGCGCGGCATAGACCCAGACGGAATCGTTGAACGCGTCCACCCAGGCGAAATTGAGCCTGTCGTGCCAGAGCCCGCCGCTTACGTGCTGCACCGACCACGCCGGCTTGCGCGACGCGAGAAGGGGATCCTTGGCGACGACGATCCGTGCGATAGGATAGATGCCGTGCTCCAGGAGGAGCCGGATCCGACGCTCGGCGTCCCGGGTGCGGCGCTGGTCGTTGGCCCCGATTTCGGTCGCGGTCGGCACCGAGGAGCGATAGGTGAGATAGCCGGTGTCGTCCTTCACGTCGATCACGAAGGCATTGATCTCCGTCGTGTCGGCCAGCTTCACCAGCTCATCGAATCGGCGCCCGCCGAAGGCCCAGGCATTCACGTAGATGGCGCGAAGAGGCTTGGGCGGATCGATCAAGGGTGGTGCGGGCCAGCTCGGTGATGCGCTGGCTGCCCCCGGCAGGGAGTTCACTGGAGGCAGGGGGCTTCCCAGCTCGTCGCCCCAGCGAGCGGGAGACTGAGCCTCGAGGCCAGAGATCCACAATGCGGTCGCGAGTGCGGCCGTGCAGAACACCAATCGGAGCATGCCTGGTTCCGAGCGTGATCGTGGGTGGTGTTCGCGCCAACTCCCGTTCAGGTGCGGAGTTGGCGCGCACTACGTGCCCGCGAATTACCGGGGATGCTTCCGATTACCGCAAATCAAGGGCCGACGAGCGGCGTTATTTCGATGCGACGATTGATTGCTCGGCCGGTGGCACTGGTATCGGCCGTAAGCGGCTGAGTGGCGCCATAAACCTTGGGCACCAGCCGCTGAGGGGGAATTTTCTTGTGGATGAGATAGGTACGCACGGCCTCGACTCGAAGGCTGGCGAACCGGCGCGAATCGGACTCGGCGCGCGAGCGCGCGGTGTGAGCGCCGATCTCGACTCGAAGCGAGCTATCGGCGGTCAGTGCCGCCGCGACGGAGTCGAGGGTGCTGCTCGCTCGCACGCGGAGGCGCGCGCTGCCGGGCGAGAACGCATTGTCCCGCAGGACGAAGACCCGCCGCTCCGTCGGCGCCGGGGCGGGTGCGGCGTTGGGCGCCGGAGGCTTCGGCGGAGGCGCCGCGGGCTTCTGGACCGGCGGAGCCGCGGCCGGTGGCTGGCGGCGGGGCTGCTGCTGCGCTGGAGTTGCCGGGCAGCCCTCCGCGTCGACCGGCGTTCTGGGCGGGGTATCGGGGCAGCGGTCGATCCCGTCGAGCACGCCGTCATTATCGGTGTCGCTCGGGCAGCCGAGCGCGTCGACCGTGGCGCCCTTCGGGGTATCCGGGCAACGGTCGAGCCCGTCGAACACGCCATCGCCATCGCTGTCCGATGGGCATCCGTTGGCATCCACGCCCGCGGCCGCCGGAGTGTTGGGGCACTTGTCGAGGCCATCGGGCACGCCGTCGCCGTCGCTATCGATCGAGCAGCCGTCAGCGTTCACCACGGCGCCGTGAGGAGTTCGGGGACAGCGGTCGAGCCCGTCCGGCACCCCATC
This sequence comes from Gemmatimonadales bacterium, assembly GCA_035644115.1. GTDB lineage: Bacteria > Gemmatimonadota > Gemmatimonadetes > Gemmatimonadales > GWC2-71-9 > DASQPE01. The sequence goes on along the minus strand of DASQPE010000011.1, from coordinate 7,313 downwards.
GCCATCGCCGTCGGTGGGACACCCCCTCTTGTCCACCAAGGCGCCGCGGGGAGTACCGGGACACTTGTCTGCGCCATCACGGACCCCGTCGCCGTCGGCATCGGTCAGGGTCTGGCTGCCCAGCATCAGGCTGAGGCCGAGATTCCCCCCGAAATTCGAGAACTTGGTATCGCCGCCAATGTTGCGGTTAAACACGCCTTCGGCACGAACCATTACGACCGGCCCGAGCCCGACCCGGAACCCGCCGCCGCCAAGCCACATCGTAGCGGTTCCACAAATGATCCCGGACCCCGACTGGCAATTGCTGCCGTAGGTTATCGACCCCACCCCGGTCTTCAGGTAGATCGAGTTATTTCGCCCAACGATGAAGTTGTAGAGGACCGACCCGGAGATGCTCTTCACGTTCACGCCCGTCGACGCGCTCTTGGTCTTCGGCTTGAGGAACGTGCCCTCGCCCTCGAGCGACAGCTTGAACGGGAGCCAGAAGCCCAGCCGGCCCAAGCCACCGGCCCCGGCCTTGAGGTCTGTGGTGTCGCTAAAGCTCATAGCAGCACCGGCGGCGCCGAGCTCGACGAAGTATCTGCGTTGCGCGGTGGCGAGATGGGGCAGGGCCAGGGAGGCCAGCAAGGCCAGCGCCACACCCCGGAGGGGATTCATGAACAACATAGATACGCGGGCCCAGGGTCGCTGACAAGCGGCCACGCGTCCGGAGAGAGTGCGAGGAGCATCACGGCGCCCCTGGCAAGCCTTCCGATTCACCGCTACGATTCGACCCGACCCCCGCAACCAGCGTAGGAGAGTGAACGTGCGCGTCACCATCGAGTACTGCGTCGTTTGAAACTACCAGCCACGGGCCACCAGTTTGGCGGCCGAGCTGAGCCGGGCGTTTCCGGAGGTCGAGGTGCAGCTGATCCCCTCGTCGGGGGGCCGGTTCGAGGTCACCCAGGATCAGCAATTGGTCTTCTCCAAGGCGGCCACCCGCCGGCACGCGGAGCCGGGAGAAGTGGTGAAACTGATCAAACAGGTGAGAGGTGAGAGGTAGGAAGTAAGAGGTAAGAGGGCACGCCCCTCTCACCTCTCACCCCTTACCTCTCACCCTATCAGTCATGCGAATCGCCATTTCGACCGGCGGCGGGGACGCGCCGGGGCTCAACGCCGTCATCCGGGCCGTCGTACTTTCCGCAGAGCATCGCGGGTGGAAGTGCTACGGGATCCAGCGCGGATACGATGGGCTTCTGGTCTTCAACGGGGTGGTTCCCCTGGGACCCCAGCAGGTGCGGGGAATCACCCACCTCGGCGGGACGATTCTCGGTACCAGCAATCGGGGGAACCCCTTCCGGTACACCAGCCGGGACGCCGAGGGGCGGGAGCTGGAGGCCGACCGTTCAGCGGACCTGGTCGCCGCGTTTCAGGCGAGCGGCTTCGACGCGCTGGTGTCGATCGGAGGCGACGGCAGCCTCACCATCGCATACGAGCTGTGGAAGCAGGGCATTCCCGTCGTGTGCGTCCCGAAGACCATCGACAATGACGTCAGCGGGACCCAGCGAACCTTCGGCTTCGATACGGCGGTGGGAACCGCCACCGATGCGATCGACAAGCTCCATTCGACGGCCGAGAGTCACGACCGGGTAATGGTGGTCGAGGTGATGGGGCGGTATGCCGGGTGGATTGCGCTGTCGAGCGGCGCGTCGGGCAGCGCCGACGTGATCCTGCTGCCCGAGATCCCGTTCGACATCGAGAAGGTGTGCGACAAGATCCGGAACCGGGAAGCGATGGGGCGCCGCTTCAGCATCGTCGTCGCCGCAGAGGGGGCCCGCGCCAAGGACGGTGACATCGTCCTGCTCGAGCGCCGGGGCCCTGGCACATTGGATCGATTGGGTGGCATCGGGAGTCAGGTCGCCCGCGCCATTCAGGAACGCACCGGCAAGGAGGTCCGTACACTGGTGCTGGGCCATCTTCAGCGGGGGGGCACGCCGACGACCTACGACCGGTTGCTCGCGCTCCGCTTCGGTGCGGCGGCCGTGCGGGCGATCGCCGATCGCTGCTTCGGGGTCATGGTCGGGCTCAACGGGCCCACCATCTCCCGGGTTCCCTTGTCGGAGGTCGTGGGTCGGCCCAAGAACGTCCCGCTCGACTCCGACATCATCGCGACCGTCCGCGACCTCGGGATCAGCCTGGGTGACTGAAAGAGGCGCGATGAGCTTCACGGCCGACGCTAGCGCCCGGGAACCCGGTGTGCAGACCCGTCGCGACGATGCGGTTGACGTCGTCCACGGGGAGCGCATCGTCGATCCCTATCGGTGGCTGGAGGACGGCGACAGTCCGGAGACGCGGGCGTGGACCGCCGAACAGAACGCTCGAACCGCGTCCTATCTCGCTCAGGTCGCGGTCCGCCCGGCTCTTCGCGCTCGGCTCGAGCAATTGCTTGCGATCGGAAGCCTGAGTGCGCCAACGCCGGCCCGGGGCCGTTACTTCTACCAGTACCGGGACGGCCGCCAGAACCAGCCGATCCTGTACGTCCGGGACGGGTCCAACGGGCCGGAGCGGGTCCTGCTGGATCCCAATGGGTTGAATCCGGACGGCACCACCGCTCTGGACTGGTACCATCCCAGCGATGATGGCCGCTTTCTCGCGTACGGATTGTCGGAAGACGGCAACGAAGAGAGTGTCCTCCACGTGTTGGACGTGGATACCGGACGACTGCTGGCCGATCGAATCCCGCACACCCGCGCCGCCGATCTTGCCTGGCTCCCGGATGGAAGCGCGTTCTACTACACCCGATATCCCGCTCCCGGCGAGGTGCCCGAGGGGGAAGAGCACTATCACCGGGCCGTTTTTCACCACCTGCTCGGTACCGATCCGGCCGGCGACCGGCTGGTGTTCCGACCCGCGGTAAAGGAGCACTGGCCGGGAGTGAGTCTGTCGCCCGACGGCCGATGGCTCCTGATCGGCGTGGCACGCACCTTCGATCAAACCGATCTCTATCTGCAGGATCTCCGGGCCGGTACCGCGCCGGTGGCCGTGGCCAAGGACCTGCCGGCTTTGTTCGACGGGCACGTGGTCGAAGATCGCCTGTACATCCGAACCAACCTGCATGCCCCGACCTACGGCCTCTATCTGCTGGAGGCCGAGCGGCCCGAACTGGCAACGGCCCGGGTGCTGGTGCCGCCACGACCTGACGCGGTGCTGGACAGTGCATCGGTCGTGGGTCGCCATCTGGCGCTCACTTACCTGGAGCGGGCCACTTCGCGGCTCCGTCTGGCGTCGCTGGACGGGAGCGGAATGCGGGAGCAGCCCCTTCCCGGCATCGGCAGCATCTTCGGGATCGGTGTCGAATGGGACGGCGATGAGCTGTTCTATGGATTCTCGTCCTATACCGTGCCGCCGAGCGTGTACCGGATCGATCTCGGGACGGGTGAACGGACCCTCTGGCGACGGGTCGACGCCGACATCAATCCCGACCGATACGAGGTCCGTCAGGTCAGTTATTCCTCGCGCGACGGCACAGCTGTCTCGATGTTCGTGGTCCAGCCCCGCGGGCTGAAGCTGAATGGACACAACCCGACCTATCTTACCGGCTACGGCGGGTTCAACATCAGCATGACGCCGGGCTTTTCCCGCTCGCTCTTCCTGTGGCTGGAGCACGGCGGGGTGGTGGCGGTGCCGAATCTCCGGGGCGGGGGCGAGTACGGCGAGACCTGGCATCAGGGCGGGATGCTTGGCAACAAGCAGAACAGCTTCGACGACTTTATCGGGGCCGCCGAATGGCTGACCGCGAACGGCTATACCAGCCCGGACCGGCTCGCGATCGCAGGGGGCTCCAACGGAGGGCTGCTCATGGGCGCCGTGCTGACCCAGCGTCCCGAGCTCTTCCGCGCGGTCGTCGTCCAGGTGCCCCTGCTCGACATGCTTCGGTATCACCTCTTTCTCATCGCGCGCCTCTGGATCCCGGAGTATGGATCGGCGGAGGACCCGGCGCAGTTCGCCTGGCTACGGGCCTACTCGCCGTACCACCAGGTCCGGGATGGCGCAGCCTATCCTGCCGTGCTCCTCGCCACGGCGGAAAGCGACACTCGGGTGGATCCTATGCACGCCCGGAAGATGACCGCGCGACTCCAGGCCGCCACCTCATCGGGCTACCCCGTCCTGCTCCGGCTCGAGGCCAAGGCAGGCCACGGGGCCGGAAAACCGATCGTGAAGGTGCTCGAGGAGTTGACGGATACGTGGAGCTTCGTATTCCAGGAGTTGCGGGTGGACTGACACGAGAGGATCGTTTCATGCCCGATCGCTCAGTTGATATGTCCCGGCCGTCCGAGTGGCTCGCCGTCGTGAGGATTCTCGTAGGCCTCTATTTCGTCAAATCCCTCGTCACCAAGATGTCCCTGGTGCTCGCGGGAGGCGTGATACCGTTGCCGGTCGTGTCGGACCGGTGGCTCAGCGTCATGCCCAAGATCGTGGAGAAGCAGGCCGCGGGAAATCCGCTCGCCTTCTACAAGCAATTCCTGGAGCACACCGTGCTCCCGCACGCCAATCTGTTCGCCCACCTCACCGCCTGGGGCGAAACCGTGGTGGGGCTCGGCCTCACCCTGGGGTTCTGCACCGGCCTCGCCTCCTTGGTCGGGCTCCTCCTGGTCACGAGCTACGGGCTTGCGACACAGTGGCAGTCGTCGGGCCAGCAGGGTTTTCACCTGCTGCTCTTTACGCTGATGGTGACATTCTTCTTTGCCCGGGCAGGCCGGCGTTGGGGGCTGGATGGCATCCTGGCGCGGAAACCCGGCCGCTTCCTCGCTCGGCGCCCGATCTCCTAACGGACCCTTGCGTTGCTGAGGGCGAGTCTGGAGCGGATGCCGGGGAGGCGGGGCCTGGTGCCTCGCTCCGGCGTGATCGATGCTCACTTCTTACTTGCCGCCGGTGTCGATCAGCACTCCGCAATCCAAGGCTTCCACCAGAATCCACTGCGGTTCCGCGTCGAGTCGGCGGATGGCGTCTGCGAGCGTGGGTCCGGAGGGCGACGGGCAGACGACCAACGCTTTCAGGGGTATGTCTCCCAGGAACCCTGCCGGCTGGTCCCAGGCACGGGCGTATTGGTTGAAGAATTGTGGGACGGTGAACGATTTCCGCTGGGCATAGTAAGCGAACTCGCTGCTCCACCCCCTCCCGAACGCAACGAAGCCGCTGCCCGGGGGTGTATACTGGCGCAGGATCGCTGCAATGGTAAGGACCCGGCTTCGCGGCACCGTGATCTCTTTCCGCTCGACCCGGCCGTAACCAGTCGCGAATGCGTGGAGGTTTGAAGCCACCAGCAGAGACGTGAGCGCAGGAACCACCGCGGGGTGCCGCACAATGCTGGGCACCCAGACCCCGACTGCCAGGGCCAGCGCGGCGATCAGAAACAGCGCGCACGACGACTGATAGTACTCGTGCACAATGTGCAGGTTCATGAATAGCAGCATCGGCAGCATGAACAACGTCAGCGCCGACGCCGTAGCAGCACGCACGCGAACAGGCGTCGGTGCCAGTGCCGCTGCAGCAACAAGCACGGCGCCCAACGCGCCACCGGCGTTCGGGACGATCATCCGATGCCAGACCACGTTCACATAGGTTGACAGTTCCAGCCTCTGTGACAGCGTCCCAAAGTTCCATCCTCTGACCGCGGCCGACGTCAGCTGGGCGCCGAGCGGGTTTCGAGCCTTTACCGCATCGCTGTAGGAGGTCCACGCGGCGGTGATGAGCAGGGGAACACCGAACGCGCTCAGGGCCGTGGCGATCTCCCCGACCTGCGGAATGCGCAGCGCTCCCCGCCGGACCCAATGGAGTAAGTACCCACAGCCGAGCGCGAGAACCACCGGCGCGCCGGTGGTGACCTTTTGCAAACACGCGGCAGTACCGAACAGGGCGCACAGGAACACGGAATTCCAGCGAGGCCGCGGAGTCAGCAAATCCAGAGCGTACGGAATTGCCGCGAACGCAAAGAAGAGCGCCGCGGTCTCGATCATGAACGTGCGTCCCCAAAACAGGTAGAGTGGGCTGGACCACAACAGGGCGCAGAAGACCCAGACGGCCTGGCGCGGCAGCGCGAGACGCTTAGCGATTGCGCTCGCTGGCCACGCGCAGCCCAACAGGAACCCGAAACTGACGAGGCGTCCCACCGGATCGAGCGGGAAGCCGCCCACCTTCGCGATGGCCGCCACCAGCATTCGATACAGCGAGGCCGTCATTACGGAATGGCCGGAGCTCCGGCATCGTGGTACCGACGTCCTGTAGAATCCGCCACGTGCCGTCCGTGCTCCCGTCGTCGATCACGACGATCTCGTGGGGAACGCCGCTCAGCCGCAGCTCGAGGTGCAGGTGCTCGACCGTCGCGGCGATGCAGCCTTCCTCGTCGCGGGCCGGAATGACAATCGAGAGCAGGGTGAGCGGAGGCGCCTGAGGAGGACCGCGATCAGCCATGGGAAACATCCAGCCAGTCCGGGTTGGCCTCGGCGTGAGCCGCAATCTCCTCGAGGATCGAACAGGAATTGCTCTTGCCACCGCCGAGGTTGTAGACCGCGCCGCGGCGGGGCGCTTCGATTAAGCAGTGAATGAAGCGCGCGACGTCGTACGAGTGGATGTTGTCCCGCACCTGCTTCCCCTTGTAGCCGAAGATGCGGTACTCCAGGCCCTCGACGTTGCACTTGATGAGATAGCTCAGGAAACCGTGCAGTTCGACGCCGGCGTGGTTCGGCCCGGTGAGGCAGCCGCCGCGCAGGCAGCAGGTCGGGATGCCGAAGTAGCGGCCGTATTCCTGGACCATGACGTCTGCGGCGACCTTGGACGCGCCAAACAGCGAGTGCGTCGAGTGGTCGATCGGGAAGGTCTCGCCGATGCCGTTGGCATAGGACGGATCGTCGTAGTCCCACCGACTCTCCAGCTCCACGAGCTTGATCGTGTTGGGAGCGTCGCCGTAGACCTTGTTGGTGGACATGTGCACGAACGGCGATTCCGGGCAGGACCGGCGCACCGCTTCGAGCAGGTTCATCGTCCCGACGGCGTTCGTGTCGAAGTCCTCGAACGGGATCGATGCGGCCCGATCATGCGAGGGCTGAGCGGCCGTGTGGATTAGGGCAGAGGGCCGGAGCGTCCGAACCAGTTCCAGGACTCCGGCCCGGTCCCGAATGTCGTATTCGTGGTGTCGGAAGGTCGGCAGCGTTTCCTCCAGCCGCCGCTGGTTCCAGCGGGTGTCACCCTGCTCGCCGAAGAACACTGCCCGCTGGTTGTTGTCGACGCCGTGAACGACATACCCTTCGCCAGCGAAGTACCGGCACACTTCCGAT
>DASQPE010000010.1:0-2238 GCA_035644115.1 Gemmatimonadales bacterium | reverse complement strand
GTCGCTCGAGGACCATCGGACAGCCACTGTGGTGGGATAGAGCACCTCGACGCGGTGCCGGATGATCTGCGCTACGACCACACTCAACCCAATCATGAACGCACCGACGAAGCGAACGAAGACGGCGTCGTAGTGCGACAGTCCGGTCCCGGTCCTCCCCTTCTGTCGCGCCGCTGGCGTGAGCTCATTACTTGGGGGGGGTGCCGGGTGGAATATATCGCCCCCGGATAGGCTCCGCCCCCTCGACCGGACATATTTCTCCCGATCCCCGCACCGCTCCACCACCTCCAGGCCCGACAATGCTGAACTACATCTGGGCAGGCCTGATCGTCACCAGCTTCCTCTTCGCCCTCGGCTACGACGCCCGCGATATCGCCGGCGACAGGTATCGGAACGGCCGGCCGCTCCCGGTTGCGCTGGCGTTCACCGAGACCTACGACTCCGCCACCCGGCGGGTGCCGGTCGAGATCCGGATCGATCCGCGGCAGTTCGCGACGTTCTACGGGACGGAGGAGAAGCCCGCCGCGAGCTATCCCGGCTACCTGCTGCAGACCCGGGAGGGCACCCAGCTCCGCTTCGAGGCCGGCGCCAAACTTCCCGAGCCGCTGGCCACGATCGCCAAGGTCTCGAGCTCGCGCGACCAGGAGCTGCAGGGCCGCCTGGAGGGCTTCTCGCCCCTCGCCGCCGCCCAGGCGCGGGATACCATGTTTCCCGTCGCGGCCGGGGTCGTCTTCGAGCCGGTCCGGTTCGTCAAGCTCAACGCCATCGCCGCCGCGGCGCTCGACTTCGCCAAGACCGCCGCGGGCATCGCGCTTGGCCTGGTCGGCGTGCTCGCCCTTTTCCTCGGCCTGCTCAAGATCGCCGAAGACGCGGGGATCGTGCATGCCCTGGTCAAGCTGGTCCGGCCCGTCCTTCGCCCGCTCTTTCCCGAGATACCCCCCGACCATCCCGCGCTCGGCCTGATCGCCCTTAACCTGGCGGCCAACTTCTTCGGACTCGGCAACGCCGCCACCCCCTTCGGCATCAAGGCGATGGAGGAGCTGCAGACGCTGAACCAGTCGAAGGACACCGCCACCAACTCGATGGTGATGCTTCTGGCCATGAACACGGCCGCCGTACAAATCGTGCCGCCGGTGCTCCTGCTCGCGCTCCTCGGGCTCCAGATCAACCGGCTCATCTTTCCGATCATCGGCTCGACGGTGCTATCGCTGATCGTCGCGATCACGGCCGCCAGGCTCTTCGGCCGGCTCCGCGTGTTCCGCGACTCCGACCCCAACCGGAATCCGCCGGCCCCCGCCGCGGCCCCGCAGGCCTGAGGCAGCCATGGATACCGTGCGCAACGCCATCAATCTCGTCTCCTACTTCATCATCCCGTTGATGCTGGTGGGGTTTCCGCTCTACGGCCTCTACAAGCGGGTGCCGGTGTACGAGAGCTTCGTCGTAGGGGCCAAGGAGGGGTTCCAGGTCGCCGTTCGCATCATCCCCTACCTGGTCGCGATCCTCTTTGCCGTCGCAATGTTCCGCGCCAGTGGAGCGATGGATGCCCTCGCCCGGCTCCTGGGTCCCATCCTGCGGCCGATCGGCTTCCCTGCGGAAGTGCTGCCGATGGCCATCATTCGACCGCTCACGGGCTCGGGTTCGGCGGCCCTCGTGGTGGACATGATCAACCGGTACGGCGAGGACTCGATCTACGTGAAGATGGCCTCCGTCATGTTCGGGTCCACCGAAACCACCTTCTACGTCATCGCCGTCTACTTCGGCGCGATCAACGTCAGGAAGACCCGCCACGCCGTTCCAGTGGGGCTGACCGCCGACATCTCCGCCATGCTCTTCGCCGTCTGGTCGGTACGGCTGCTGTTCGGCTGAGGCGACATAAGAACGGGGATCGGCTGGCGGGCGGGCTGGGTTGGGCCTAAGGCAATGTCGCATCAAGCACACCATCCCGCCGGCTCTGGGCAACGATGCCTTGGAGCAGGGTGAGGACCGCATCCATCTCCCCGACCGGGACTACCATGGTCACCTGCCCGATCGGGGGGGCACTGGCCGGCCTGGGACCATCGCGCTCGACGGTAAGAAGCGCCGTCTGGTCGCCGCTCATGGGAACGGACAGCGTCGCCGTCCACCAACTCCCCTGCCCCACCGGCACTGACCCCGTGGCCCGGCGCGCGCTGTGACCAGGCTCGTACGTAGAAGGACTCGGCGCGGGCGGACGCGCCGCTGCAATGCTCGGCGGGTGCT
>DASQPE010000009.1:0-6482 GCA_035644115.1 Gemmatimonadales bacterium | reverse complement strand
TTGGCAAAGTTCCGGCCGGGCGCGAACGAGGTCTCGATGTCGTTGGGATCCAGGATGACGTCGGTCCCGACGGCGCTTCCCGCCACCAGCGTGTAGCGGAGCGCATCGGCCCCATAGAGCTCCACCACGTCCAGCGGGTCGATGCCGTTGCCGAGGGACTTGGACATCTTCCGGTATTGGGTGTCGCGCACGGTGCCGTGCAGATACACCGTGCGGAACGGGATCTCGCCCATGAACTCACAGCCCGACATCACCATCCGGGCCACCCAGAAGAAGAGGATCTCGGGCGCCGTGACCAGGGTGTCGCCGGGATAGAATCGGCGGAGATCGGGCGTGTCGTCGGGCCAGCCCAGGGCGGAGAACGGCACCAGCCAGGAGGAGAACCAGGTGTCGAGCACGTCTTCGTCCTGGCGCACCGGCCCACCGCAATCGGGGCAGCGATCGACGTCCACTCGACTCGCCACCACGGTCGCGCAGCGCTCGTCGTCGCAGTACCAGACCGGGATCCGATGGCCCCACCAGAGCTGCCGCGAGATGCACCAGTCGCGGATGTTCTCCATCCACTGCGCGTATTCATCGCCCCGCCGCTCGGGGACGAACCGGAGGTGCCCGTCGCGGTAGGCCTGGAGCGCGGGCTTGGCGAGCGGCGCCATCCGGACGAACCACTGGTCGGAGAGCCTCGGCTCCACCACGGTGTCACAGCGGTAGCAGTGCCCCACCGCGTGACGGTGGTCCTCCACCTTCTCCAGCAGGCCGGCGGCCTCGAACTCGGCGACCACCCGTTTCCGCGCCTCGAACCGGTCGAGGCCCTGAAACCGGTCCGGCGCGGCGAGACTCATCCGGGCCTCCGGCGTCATCACGTCGATGCTGGGCAGGCCGTGCCGCCGGCCGATCTCGAAGTCGGTGGGGTCGTGAGCCGGCGTGACCTTGACCGCTCCGGTGCCGAAGGCCGGATCCACGGCGTCGTCGGCCACGATCGGGACCAGGCGATCCACCACCGGCAATCGCAGCTTTCGCCCGATCAGGGCCCCATAGCGCTCGTCGGCCGGATGCACCGCCACGGCCGTGTCGCCCAGCATCGTCTCCGGCCGGGTGGTCGCGACGGTGACGTGACCGGACCCGTCGGCCAGTGGGTAGCGCAGATGCCACAGCTTGCCGTCCGTCTCCTCCTTCTCGGCCTCTTCATTGGAGAGCGCGGTGAGACAGCGGGGGCACCAGTTGATGATGTAGTGTCCCCGGTAGATCAACTCCTTCTCATACAGCCGGACGAACACCTCGCGCACGGCGCGGGAGAGGTCTTCGTCGAGCGTGAAGTAGGCGCGGGACCAGTCGGCCGAGCAGCCGATGGCCTTGAGCTGCTCGACAATGGTCACGCCGGTTTCTCGCACGTGCGACCAGACCCGCTCGACGAAGGCCTCGCGGCCGATGTCGAAGCGGGTCTTCCCATCCTTGGCGAGCAACCGTTCCACCACGTTCTGGGTAGCGATGCCCGCGTGATCGGAGCCGGGAAGCCAGAGCGCCGCCTTCCCGCGCATGCGCTCGAACCGGATCAGGACGTCCTGGATGGTGTTGTTGAGCCCGTGACCCATGTGGAGCACCGCGGTCACGTTGGGCGGGGGCATGACAATGACATAAACGGGCGGGAGCGGGCGGGAGCGGGCGGGAGGGGCTCCGCTCCCGCCTGCTCCCGTCTGCTCCCGCCTGGTCCCGAATAGCCCGAGCTCCTCCCACCAGCGATAGAGCTCGGATTCGATGCCTGCCGGATTGTATTGGGGCGCGAGCGGCTCGCTCATGCGGTCTGGTTGGTCGGCCGGTCCTTGTGTGGGAGACCCTGGTCGTCTTCCCCGTCCACCAGCAGCCGGTTGACGACCCGCTCGATGCCGGGAACGGCGCGCGCGACCCGGCCGGCATAGGCCCGAACGGCGCGGGAGGGGACCCAGCCGTGCAGCTCGACGACGCCAACGGCCACCGGCGTGGCCTCGAGCGCGAGCTCGGCGAGCGCCGGATCGGCGTCCAGCGCGGCGCAGGCGGCTCGCGCCGTTGCCGCCGCGGTCAACGGCCTGGGTGGTGGGCGCGGCGGCTGCTTGGTCACGATCCGGGCCAGCCGGCGGCGGGTCACTCCGCCGACCCACTCGCTCAGGCCGAAGCCCGCGACGATCCCGCTCAGGACCCCCAGCGTGGTCCAGCCGACGATCTCGAGCCCGCTCAGTTGCCTGTCGTGCCGCACGCGTCATCCTCGTTTAAAATCCGGACATCTGCAATTAAGTTAACACGCCATCTCACTCCGGCGCACCCATTTCCCCGAGTCACCGCAGGATCCCAGAATGGCCGACGAACGGGAAGAAGTGACACTCCGAGCACTCAGCCGTTGGCTGATCCTGGCCCTGGCGGTGCTGACCGGGATCGCCCTCTACTTCGCGGTCGGCCGGGACACGCCGCCCGTGGTGCAAGCCACGGTTCTGGAGTCGGGTCAGTGAGCTCGATTCGCCTGACCCTGCCGGACGGATCGGTGCGGGAAGTCCCGGCCGGGACCACCGGCCGCGAGCTCGCGGAGAGCATCGGGCCGGGCCTGGCCAAGGCGGCGCTGGCCGTGCGGGTGGGCGGCAAGGTGTGGGATCTGTCGCGGCCAATCGAGAGCGATGCCCCGGTCGCGATTCTGACCGACAAGAACCCGGAGGCGCTCGAGGTCCTGCGACACTCGTCCGCCCACATTCTGGCAACGGCGGTTCGCGAGCTGTTTCCCGGCGCGGGGATAGGCTTCGGCCCTCCGATCGAAGACGGGTTCTACTACGACTTCGACGTCTCCCGTCCCTTTACGCCCGAGGACATCGAGCGGATCGAGCGCCAGATGGGCGAGGTGACTAAGCGAGACTTTCCCTTCGTGCGCGAGGTCGTGACCCGGGACGAGGCGAATCGCCGGTTCGCCGACGATCCGCTGAAGCTCGAGCGCATCTCCGAGCTGGGCCCGGACGAGACCATCACGATCTACACCGACGGTCCGTTCACCGACCTCTGTCGCGGGCCCCACGTGCCGAGCACCGGCCGGCTCAAGCATTTCAAGCTGCTGCACGCCGCCGGCGCGTACTGGCGGGGCGACGAGAAGCGCCAGATGCTCCAGCGGATCTACGGCACCGCGTGGTTCAAGAAGGAAGATCTGGACGCCTATCTCCACCAGCTGGAGGAAGCCCGCAAGCGCGACCACCGGGTGATCGGCAAGCAGCTCGATCTGTTCTCGATCTCCGAGATCGTCGGGCCCGGCCTGATCCTTTGGCACCCCAAGGGCGCGATGATCAAATGGCTGCTCACGCGGGCGGTGGAGGACGACAACCTCGCGAGCGGCTACGACCTGGTCTCCACCCCGACCGTGACTCGCGAGGAGCTGTTCTACATCTCCGGCCACTTGCCGCTGTATGGGGCCAACCAGTACCCGCCGATGGCGGCGGGCGCGGGCGAGAGCGAGGAAACCCGCTATCGGGTGAAGCCGATGAACTGCCCGATGCACGCTCTCATCTATAAGAGCCAGCAGCGCAGCTATCGCGACCTTCCGATCCGGCTGTCCGAGGTCGCCAACCTGTACCGGAACGAGAAGTCGGGGACGCTGCACGGGATGCTGCGGGTCCGCGGCCTCAGCATGGACGACGCCCACATCTTCTGTACCCTGGACCAGGTCGAAGAGGAGATCTTTCTCTGTCTCGACCAGGTGGACCGGCTGGTGCGGCAGACCTTCGGGTTCGAGCTCGACTTCGAGATCTCGACTCGTCCCGAGGAGCGGCTGGGGGGCGACGAGATCTGGGATCGCGCCGAGGAGATGCTCGAGCGCGCGCTCAAGCGGAAGGGAATCGACTATCGGATCGATGCCGGCGGCGGCGCATTCTATGGGCCCAAGATCGACATCAAGTTCCGGGACGCAATCGGACGGCTCTGGCAGGGCCCCACCATCCAGCTGGACTTCAATCTGCCGGCCCGGTTCGAGCTGGAGTACACCGGCGCCGACAACAAGGCCCATCAGCCGGTGATGATCCACCGCGCCATCTACGGCACGCTCGAGCGGTTTACCGGCAATCTGATCGAGCATTTTGCCGGAGCGTTCCCGGTCTGGCTCGCGCCGGAACAGGTTCGGGTGATCCCGATCTCGGACGCGCAGGCGGAGGCAGCCTGCGGGATCGCTCGGCGGCTCAAGACGGCCGGGCTCCGGGTGCACGTGGACGACCGGAACGAGACGCTCAACTACCGGATCCGTGAAGGCGAGGTCGCGAAGGTCCCCTACATGGCGGTGATCGGCCAGCGCGAGGTCGAAAGCGACTCGCTCGCGCTCCGGGTACGCGGGGCGGGCAAGAAACAGGAAGTGATGCCGGTCGAGGCGTTCGTGGCGAAGGTGACGGACGAGGTCCGCAGGCGGGCATTGGCCCCCTACGGGGACTAGTCACGTAGCCCACCAGGATGGTTCAAGCTTTCGAGGGAATGAGATGAGCGACAACACTACTCCGGTTATCCTGTCCGCCGTGCGCACACCGATCGGGCGCTACCTAGGCGGGCTCTCGAGCTTCACTGCCCCCCAGCTCGGCGGGCTGGTCATTCGTGAAGCCGTGCGGCGTGCCGCGATCGATCCCGGTGCGGTCGAGGATGTCATCATGGGACAGGTGATCCAGGGCGGCTCGGGTCAGGCACCGGCGCGGCAGGCGATGATTCAGGCGGGGCTCCCCGGCACCGTCCCGGCGATGACCATCAACAAGGTTTGCGGCTCCGGCCTCAAGGCCGTCATGCTGGCTGCCCAGGCCATCCGCGCCGGCGACGCCGAGTGCGTCGTCGCCGGCGGCCAGGAGGCGATGTCCAGCGCACCGCACTACGTGTACGGAATGCGCACCGGGATCAAGGCCGGCAATCAGACGATGGTGGACGGCATGATCCACGACGGTTTGTGGGACTCGTTCGGCTGCTGTCACATGGGCGAGTACGCGGAGTACACCGCCGAGAAGGCGGGGGTCTCGCGGGCGGACCAGGACGCCTTTGCCTACGAGAGCCATCGGAAGGCCCTCGCAGCTGAGGCAGCCGGCCAGTTCAAGGACGAGATCCTGCCGGTTCAGATCCCGGGCAAGGGCGGGTCCACCACGCTCGCGACCGACGAAGGTCCCCGCAAGGACACCAGCCCGGAGCTGCTGGCCAAGCTCAAGCCGGCGTTCAAGAAGGACGGCTCGGTGACGGCCGGCAACGCGCCCGGCCTGAACGACGGCGCCAGCGCGCTGGTCGTCACGTCGCTCGCGTTCGCCAAAGCGCACCGTCTCGCGCCTCTGGCGCGCATCACGGCCTACGCGACCGGCGGCGGCGAGCCGCGCGATCTCTTCTTCGCGCCGATCGTCGCGGTGGGCAACCTGCTGGCCAAGGCCGGCACTCGCATCGGCGACTACGATCTGATCGAGGCCAATGAAGCCTTTGCAGTGCAGGCCATCGCGGACGGCCGGGCGCTGGGCTGGGACTGGAACCGGGTCAACGTCAAAGGCGGTGCGGTCGCGCTCGGCCACCCCATCGGAGCCAGCGGCGCCCGGGTGCTGACTACGCTGCTGTACGCGCTGCGCGACCGCGACGCCCACACCGGGCTCGCGACCCTTTGTCTGGGCGGCGGCAACGCCGTCGCCTTGAGTGTGGAGAGACTCTCATGAATCCCGGTGAGGTTCGCCCGGCTGTCACGCAGCAGGCTGAGGCGGTCGGCACCCGGCTCGCGCCCCGCATTCTCGCCATTGTTATCGGCGCCGCAGTCGTCGCGCTCGCGGCGCAGGTGTCTGTCCGGCTTCCGCTCACGGTCGTGCCGTGGACGCTTCAGCCGCTTGCCGTGCTGATCGTGGGCGGCCTGCTCGGCGCCGGCGGCGGGGCGTCGGCGCTGGTGCTCTACCTCGCCGCCGGCGCGAGCGGCCTGCCGGTCTTCGCCGGCGGCAGCGGCGGCGCGCTCCATCTCATCGGGCCCACCGGCGGCTATCTGCTCGCCTATCCGCTGGCGGCGGCCGTGACCGGCTGGCTCTGCGGGCGGGCAGGCGGGCAGGCGGGCTGGCGGACGGTGCTGGGGTCCCTGCTAGCGTGTGTGGTTGGCATGTTGATCATTCACATTGG
Source organism: Gemmatimonadales bacterium (assembly GCA_035644115.1). Lineage (GTDB taxonomy): Bacteria > Gemmatimonadota > Gemmatimonadetes > Gemmatimonadales > GWC2-71-9 > DASQPE01. The sequence continues at coordinate 380 of DASQPE010000009.1, read as the reverse complement.
CGGCGTGTCCCAGCTTGCGATTCTAGGCGGGGATCCGGCCGCGGCGTTCCGGATAGGCTTCCTGCCGTTCTTCGCGAACGACCTGGTCAAGGTCGGGCTCGCTGCCCTGGTGATCCTCGCGCTGCGTCCGCGCCTCCGGGCGATCCGTTGACGATTCGGATCCGGCCCGGCTGGAAAGGCGTGGTCCAGGCGGTCCTGCTGACGATCGCCTTCGCGTTGATCGGCTTCATCATTTCCACTGCTCTGGTCGTGGGCTACGTGGCCATGACCTCGCCCAATCTGCAGACCGGGATTCTCGCCTTGCGACAGGCCGGCGGCCTGCAGACCCTGGTGCAGGGGAGCTGCCAGCTGATCGGTTTTCTGCTGGCCACCCTGATGAT
>DASQPE010000008.1:0-7807 GCA_035644115.1 Gemmatimonadales bacterium | reverse complement strand
GCCGGAGTTCACCCAAGACGAGATCCACGCGGCCGTCGACGAGGCAGCGAAGTACGGCGCCTTCGTGGCGGCGCATGCCCATGGCGCGGAGGGGATCAAGAACGCGGTCCGCGCCGGAGTCCGCTCGATCGAGCATGGCTCGCTGATCGACGACGAGGGGATCCGGCTCATGGCAGAGAAGGGCACCTATCTCGTCGCCGACATCTACAACGGCGACTACATCGCGACGGTGGGCAAGCAGCAGGGCTGGTCGGCCGAGATCCTCCGCAAGAACGACGAGACCACGGAGGCGCAGCGCCTGGGCTTCCGCAAGGCGGTGGCGGCGGGCGTGAAGATTGCCTTCGGCACCGACGCCGGGGTCTACCCCCACGGGGACAACGCGCGCCAGCTTCCCTATATGGTGCGCTGGGGAATGACGCCTATCCAGGCGATTCAGTCCGCCACGATCGTGGCCGCCCGCCTCATCGGCTGGGACGACCGGCTCGGCTCGATCGCGCCGGGCAAGTACGCCGACCTGATCGCCGTGGACGGCGACGCCATGACCAACCTCGAGAGCTTCGGCAAGGTCAGCTTCGTGATGAAGAACGGGGTGGTCTACAAGCAGGCCGGCCAGCCGGTCGGCCGGGCGGTGGCGCAATGAGGCTCGTCGCGCTCGCTTTGCTGTTGGTCTCCAGCGCGGCTGCCCAGACTCCGGCCAAGCGGCCCTTTTCGCTCGACGACCTCGCCCGCATTCGCACCGTGAGCGACCCGGTAGTCTCGCCGGACGGCGGCTGGGTGAGCTACACCGTCACTACCGTGGACACCGTCCGCGACCGGCGGCAAAGCGACGTCTGGATGACCAGCTGGGACGGGAGCCGCACGGTGCGCCTCACCTCATCGCCCGAGTCGGAACACGGCGCCCAGTGGAGTCCTGACGGGCGCTGGCTCGCCTTTCTGTCGGACCGGGGAGATCCGAACGACGTCGGTCAGCTATGGCTGCTCGATCGCGCCGGCGGCGAGGCGCAACGCGTGACCGCGCTCCGCGGCGGGATCACCGACTACGCGTGGGCACCGGACGGGAAGCGGCTCGTGCTGGTGGCCAAAGACCCGAGCGCCGATTCCGTCGCGGCCGACACCGGAGCGGCCCAGACCGCCAAGCGGCCGGTCCCGATCGTGCTCGACCGGTTCCAGTTCAAGCGGGACGAGGACGGTTACCTCGATCGCCGCCGCGAGCATCTCTATTTGTTCGACCCCATCGGTCGTCGGTCCGAGCCCCTGACAGCCGGTGAGCACGACGATCTGCTGCCGTCCTGGTCGCCCGACGGCAGCACGATCGCCTTCGTGAGCAAGCGAGGCCCTGATCCCGATCGGACCGATAACTGGGACATCTATGCGATCGCCCCGAAGCCGGGTGCTGACGCGCGCCAGCTCACCACCTTCGAGGGCTCCGACGGCGATCCCGAGCAGGACAGCCGGCCCGCCTGGAGCCCGGACGGCAAGCTGATCGCATATCTCCAGGGCGGCGCGCCCAAGCTCATCTACTACGGAGTGGAGCGGCTGGCGGTGGTGCCGGCTGCCGGAGGGCCGGCGCGAGTGGTCTCGCCTGGACTGGACCGCTGGGTGAAGGAGCCTCGCTGGAGCGAGGATGGCCGCACCATCGCCTTTCTGCTCGAGGACGATCGTAATGTGCACCTGGCCCGCGTCCCGGCCGAGGGTGGATCGGTAGAGCGCATCGTGAGCGGGGGTCGGGTGATCAGCGGGTTGACGGGCGGTCCCGGTGGACGGCTTGCCGTGGTCGCGAGCACGCCGAACGCGCCGGCTGAGGTCTTCGCTGTGGAACCCGGCGGGACGCTGCGAGCGCTGTCCCATCAGAACGATGCCTGGCTGAGCGAGGTCGCGTTGGCCCAGGTAGAGCAGATTTCTTTCCGGAGCCGGGATGGGACGCCGATCAACGGCCTCCTGGTCAAGCCGCCGGACTGGACGCCGGGGCGCCGCTATCCCGCCGTGCTCCGGATCCATGGTGGCCCCGTGATGCAGGTCGAGAATGATTTCAACGAGCAATGGCAATGGCTCGCGAGCCGGGGGTACGTGGTGATCACGGCCAACCCGCGGGGCAGCTCGGGGCGGGGCGAGCGGTTCGCGTCCGCGATCTACGCCGACTGGGGCCACAAGGACGCGGAAGACGTGCTCGCGGCGGTGGACTACGCGGTGCGAGAAGGCGTCGCCGATCCGGAGCGGCTCGGCGTGGGGGGCTGGAGCTACGGCGGGATCCTGACCAACTACGTCATCGCGCAAGATCACCGATTCAAGGCCGCGATCAGCGGAGCCGGGATCGCGAACATTCTGGCCGGCTACGGCACCGACGAATACATCCGGGAATACGAGGCAGAGCTCGGCCTTCCCTGGCAGCGCACGGCGGCCTGGCTCAAGGTGTCATCCCCGTTCCTTCATGCCGATCGGATCGTGACCCCGACGCTCTTCCTGTGCGGCGACAAGGATTTCAACGTGCCGCTGCTCAATTCCGAACAGATGTATCAGGCGCTGCGGAGCCTCGGGCGCGAGACCCAGCTGGTAGTCTATCCGGGAGAGTACCACACGATCCGCCGGCCGAGCTTCGTGCGGGACCGGTTGCAGCGATACGCGGAGTGGTATGACAAGCACCTGAAGTGAGAAGTGAGAGGCAAAGAGGTGAGAGGTGAGCGGTAAGAGGGAAGAGGGGCTCCGCGCTGCCGCGAAGCCCCCCTCTTACTTCTCACCTCTTACCTCTTACGCCGTTTCAACAAGGGTTCGGGTCGTTCCAGTTCCTCGGCGGGTCGGCCGGGATCGAGGGGTTGGCGGTTCGTTCGCTCAGCGGATAGACCAACCGGACTGGTATCTGGCTGGCGCCGCTGGCCGGGGTCAGTGCCGGCACGCAGGTCCGCTTGTAGTCGTTCCAGACCTCGGGGTTCTGGAACAGGGCCGCGTACTTTTCGGTCATGATGGTTCCGAGGTCGGCGGTCCCCAGGGCGCTGAGGCCCTGGGCTGTCCTCGCATTGTTCAGGTGGGTCAGCGCGGACCCGTCGCCGATCCGGAAGGCTGCTTCTGCGAGAATCAGCTCGTTCTCGACATAGGTCACGAACGGCTGTCGGAACGCGCCGTCCAGACGGGCCACGCTCAGTTCCGAAGGGTTGCTGGCCAGTCCCCCTCCCGGGGCGGCGCCCACGAAGGCTGCGTCGGAATTCGGGGCATAATACTGCGCGAGCCGCGGATCCGGGGTCGGAGTGTTGAGCAGGTCAACCAGGAACTTTCCGGCCGAGAGATACTGAGGCCAGCTGAGGCTGAACTGATGCCACAGATTGGTCTCGGTCTGCGCGTCGCTGTGAAACGCCAGGTAATCATCGGCTCCGGTCGCATCCGCGATGCCGAGTGACGCGACAGCGAACGCCTTCTGATAGGCGGTCGGATCCCGCTCCGCTGTGTGCAGATAGAACCGCGCCTTGAGAGTATTGGCCAGCGCGGTCCACTTGGTCACGTCACCTTCGTAGACCAGCTCCTCCCCTCCCGGTGGAGCCGTCGTCGTGGCGAGGAAGATGATCGCCGTATCGAGCTTCGCTTGTACGGTCTGGTACACCAGCTGCTGCGGATCGGTCGCCGGGGCCGTGATCGTCGAGTCCGCCGCCTGCGAGTAGGGAATGTCTCCCCACACGTCGGCGGTTTGTCCGATCAGCCAGGCCTCGAGGACATAGGCGACACCGGCGTACGCCGAGTCGGCGGTCTGAAGTGCCGTCCGCTGAATCCGACGCAGATCAAGCAGTCCGCCCCGGGTATAGGCATCGATCCACCCGTCGTAGTAGTAGTCGTCGTCTCCCGTGATATAGAGGCCAAGGGCCAGGTACTGCTTGTTGGTCCCGGCGCATGCCTGCATCCAGATACACACCGTGCGCGCCGTATGGCTCTCGGACTGGAAAGCCAGGTTGGTCTGGGCCGAGACCAGCAAGTTGGCATTATTCGCGACCGTGGGCCGGTTCGGGTTGTCCGCCAGCTTCGGGCCGGTGAGGAAATCGCCGCAGGCGCTGCTGCCGAGCCCCAGGCCGAGCGCGAGCGCGGTGAGATGCGTACGCATATCGTGGTCCTCGAGTCGTCGGGTTCGGGTCAGCGGTTCAGGGTCACGGTAAAGACGAACGTGCGGTTCTGCGGGCTGTTGAACCAGTCGATATTTCTCGCGCCGGTTTCGGCGCCCGCCAGATTCGTCTCCGGATCCACCCCGGTGTAGTCGGTCCAGACAAACAGGTTGCGGCCGGCGACCCGGAGATCCACGCTGCTGAACCCGAGGCTCTTGGTAACAAACCCGCCGGTGAACGAATAGCCGAGCGAGACCTCGCGCAGCTTGGTGAAGCTCGCGCTCTCGTAGAAGGGCACCCCGAGGAACGTGAACGTGCTGTAGTAGTTCTGGAACCAGCCCTCGTCGAGAACCACCGGGGTATTGGCCCCCGGCCCCGCGACCGGCCCGGGCAGGAAGTTCTGCCCGACGGTCACGGTCTGATAGCGGAGTGCCCCCGACTCGGCCGAAGTACCGACCGAGTTGAGTGCGCCCCGGGTGCCGTTGTACACGACGCCACCGTGACGCATATCTACCAGGGCCGAAAGCGACAGGTGACCGATCCGGACGCCGGTCCGGACGCTGCCGGTCCACTTCGGGTTCGGGTCCCCGACGATGCGGCTCTGGGGATCGAGCAAGGGGTAGCCGGCGCTCGAGTGGTTCCCAGCGACACCGGTGTTGCCGCCATCGTTGTTCTCGTTCTGGAAGGTGCCGTCGTTGATGAAGAGCGCATGCTCCGCATTCTGGCTCGCCGTGCAGAGATCGTCGACGTTGACCGGCGCACCACCGGCGTCCAGGATCGAGCGGCCCCGGCCGCAGCGGATGTAGTCGAAGTCCCGGAACGCGCCGATGGGCTGTCCCACCTGGGCCACGGCAATGGCAAAGCCGCCGGCCCCGCCATAGCTGATGAAGAAGGAGCTGTCGGTCGTGCCGAGGTCCTCGACCCGGTTCCGGTTGGTGGAGAACAGGAAGCCCAGGTCCCACGCGAAGTTCTTCCGGGTGATGGGCCGGATGTTGAGCGCCCACTCGGTGCCGGCGTTGCGAATCCTGGCGACGTTCGCGGCCTCGTTGATGAACCCGGTGCTGGCCGGGACCGGTACGGTGAGGATCACGTCCTTTGAAGACCGGCGGTACCAGGTGAAGCTGAGATCGGCCGCATCCTTGAACAGCCCGATGTCGATGCCGGCCTCGAACTCGCGGGTCCGCTCCGGCTTGAGCTCGCCGGCCCGGGTGGTGTCGCTGTAGAGTCCCCCGAAGCCGTTCTGGGACGCGGTCACCGTTCCGCCCCAACTGTCCTGATAGGTCCCGCCGCTCAGGAAGGTGAAGGCCGTGAGATAGGGTTGTGGCTGAGTGCCCACTTCGCCGTAGGCCGCGCGCAACTTGCCGTACGAGAGCAGTCCGCCCAGGCTCCCGCCCGCCTTGGTGAACTGCCACGCCGCGCTGGCGCTGGGGAACCACGCGTGCTGGGTGTCGTGCCCGAAGCTGGAGGCGCCGTCATAGCGCACGCCGCCCTTCAGAAAAACCTGGTTCCAGAGGTCGAGCGTCGCTTGTCCGAAGTAGCCGGCGATCCGCAGCTTGGTCTCGTTGTCCACCGGCGGGAGCTGGCTCGCCGTGTTGGTCAGGGTAAACGGCTGAGGTGCGAGCAGCGCATTGCCGACGCCCCCCAGCTGCCGGACGCTCCGGGTGTTCAGGTTCTGCCCCAGCGTGAAGCTGCCGCCGAAATTCGGGTTCAGCTTGTAGGTCGCCGTCCCGACGAGATTGTGGTCGATCTGGCTGGTGCTGAGGTTGACCTTTACCACCTGGCCCAGTGGGTCGGGCGTGTTCGACGTGGTTTGGGGCTGGCCTTGAAGCCGATCGTCCCCCGAGTAGTCCACCCCCAGGGTGTAGTCGAACTTGAGCCAGGCGAGCGGATTCCAGGTCAGGTCCAAGTTGCCGAAGACCCGGTCCGCGATCGCCGTGCTGAGCGGCACGTTGGCGGTGAAGAAGGGATTGTCGTAACCCCGGCCCAGGTTGAAGGAAGTGGCCGACGGGTTGGGGAAGCGGTACGAACGGTGGAGCCCGGTAACCGGATCGAGATATTCCGTGTTGTTGAACTCGGGTGCGGTGCGCCAGGACCCCAGCGTCATCCCGCTGAAGTTGGACCCCTTCTGCAAGAAGCTGCCGTTGGTATTCGAGTAGGAAACGTTGGCCCCGATCTTGAAACTGGGCACGACCTGCTGAGAGCCGTTCACCCGCACCGAGATCCGCTGGAAGTGATTGTTCGGCCCGGTGAAGGTGCCCCGATCGTAGGCGTAGCCGCCCGACACGAAGAAGGTCGTTCGATCATTCCCGCCCGAGATGGTGAGCGTGTTGTCTGAGTTCCAGCCGGTAACGACCGCCTCGCGGGCGTGGTCGAAGACCGGAATACCGGCCGCCAACGCCGGTCCCCAGCTGTCGGACGTCGCCTCGCAGTCCGCCAACAAAGGGTCGCTGCTCGGCACGCAGGGGTCGGCGGTGGGAACGCCGGTCGTACCGTCTTCGTCGCCCAGGCCGTACCGGCTCTGCAGCTCCGGGAACCGATGTACATCGCTGAACCCGAAAGACGAGCGCAGGGAGTAGGAGGTCGCGCCGGGCCGGCCCCGCTTGGTGGTGATGAGTATGACGCCCTGGCCGGCTCGGGCTCCAAAGACCGTTCCGGCCGCGGCGCCCTTCAGGATCTCGATGCTCTCGATGTCGTCGGGATTGATGTCGATGGCCCGGTTCGAGGCCGAGGTGCCCTGCTGGCCGGCGAAGCCGGTCCCGTCGAACTGCGACGTCGGAGTCGTCGAGTTGTCGATCGGCATGCCGTCCACCACGAACAGCGGCTCCGCCGTGCTGCCGAGCGTGTTGGTGCCGCGAATTCGGATCTGGGTGGAGGCGCCGGGGTCGCCGGCGGTCGAGGTTACCTCGACGTTCGGCGCCTTGGCGGAGAGCGCGGTCACGAGATTGGTCTCATGGCTCCGCGCAATGAGCGAAGAGTCCACGTTGTTGCGGACGTTGCCGAGCTTCTCCACCTCGCTTTGGGTGCCCGCACCGGTGACGACGACCTCGCCCAGCTGCAGCGGGTTGGCCGCCAGGCGGAACTCGACCGTCTGGTCGCCGGGGGAGAGCGTGATCTCTTGGGTTTGCGGCTTGTAGCCGATCGAGCGGATGGACAGGGTCACCTGTTGGCCCCGCGCCTGCGCTGCGGGGATGAGCAGCGCGTAACGGCCGTCCGCACGCGCAGTGGTGCCCAGCCCGAGGCTCGGGATGGCCACCGTGGCGCCGGGCAGCGGGGTGCTGTCTTCGCGCGTAACGGTCCCGCTTATGGTGGAAGGGTTTTGCGCGAGCGCCGCGGCCGGCAACAGTATCGCCGCCAGCGCGACGAGAATCCGACGAGGCACGAGTTGCATGCGCCCTCCTGGAGGGTTCGGGATGTGAACAAACGCTCGCCCGGTGGGGGGCCCGGGCGCGGGGATGAGAATCAGCTGAGCGCCACGATAAGCTCCGCGTGGAAGGAGCGCCCTCCGGCACTGCGGAGGCGCGTTGCGATATGGAGATTCGGATGCGGCGAACGTCCGCCGGGAACCGCGGCGGATTGGAGAGCATATGGCTCGCGGGTCGACCCGTCAATACCAGCGCTGGCGTCCGACCGAAGGGGCGGCTAAGATATCGGCGCCTCGGGGCCCAACTTGGCTGCAGTCCATACTTTCAGCGAGCTCGCGCATGCCGGCTTCGTACGACCTGATCGTC
>DASQPE010000007.1:0-3193 GCA_035644115.1 Gemmatimonadales bacterium | reverse complement strand
AGCACCCGGCGCCCTTCATCCAAAAGCCGGACGGTCGCGTGCAGACCATCCGCCCCACTCACCAGAGCCTCCCGAGGCTCCCAACGGGAGACCGCCGGGTCGAGCTCAGCGTACTCCCGCTCGGTCAGATACGGTGGATTGGAGACCAGCGCATCGAGACTTCCGGCGGCGAGTCCGGCAGTCAGATCGCCCCGAACCAGCGTGACACCGGCCCCGGTGAGCTGTCGGTTCTCCCCGGCGAGCGCGAGTGCGACGGCCGACGAATCCACGGCCAGGACCGCATCGTAGCGGCCTTCGGTCGCGAGGCTCAAGGCGATGCAACCGCTTCCGGTCCCGAGGTCGGCAACGCGGCCGCCGCTCACCCGCTCCAGCACGAGATCCACCAGTCCCTCGGTCTCCGGTCGCGGGATCAGTGCGCGCCGGTCGATCCGGAGCTCGAGCCGCCGGAAGCCGGTCCGGCCGGTAACATATGCCAGCGGCTCCCCTTCCGCCCTCCGCCCCACCGCGGTCATCAGCCTTGCCGCGGCGGCCGGATCGACTGCCCGGGAGCGGTCCAGCAGGGCCCGCCCCGCCGCCGCGTCGTTAAGGTCCGTCCACAAGCGAAGCGCCTCGCGGGCCGGCTCCGGGACCCCGGCGGCTCCGAGCTGGGCTCGCGCCTCGGCCAGCACTTCCGCCAGCGGGAGGGCGACCTCAGGCACTCGCCTGTTCCTCGCGGCTGGTCAGGCGGAGCGCGTCCACGAACGGCTCGAGCTTCCCACTCAGGACGTCGGGCAGATTGTGCACCGAGAGGTTGATCCGGTGGTCGGTGACCCGGCTCTGGGGGAAATTGTAAGTGCGGATCTTGGCGGACCGGTCGCCGGTGCCGACCATCGCGCGGCGCTCGCGGGCCCGCTCGGCCTCCTGCTCGGCGATCATCCGGTCGAGCAGTCGGGCGCGCAGCACCTCCAGCGCCTTGATCTTGTTCTGGAGCTGCGACTTCTGGTCCTGCTGCTGGACGACCAGCCCGGTGGGAAGGTGGGTCACGCGCACCGCGCTGTCGGTGGTATTGACGCTCTGGCCACCGGGGCCGCTCGCGCGAAACACATCGATCTTGAGGTCCTGCGGCTCCACCTTGATGTCGACTTCCTCCGCCTCGGGTAAGACGGCAACCGTGGCCGCCGAGGTGTGGATCCGGCCCTGGGTCTCGGTCTGGGGGACCCGCTGCACCCGGTGCACCCCGGATTCCCAGCGAAGCAGGCCGAACGCCCCGGTTCCCCGAACCGCGAAGATCGCCTCCTTCACCCCGCCCAGGTTGCCCTCACTGATCGAGATCGGCTCCACCGTAAGTCCGTGCCGCTCGGCGTACCGGGTATACATCCGGACCAGGTCGGCCGCGAAGAGGCCGGCCTCATCGCCTCCGGTGCCGGCGCGGACCTCAACGATGGCGTCTCGGTCGTCGTGCGGATCGCGCGGCAGCAGCAGCTCGTGGAGCTCGGCCTCGAGTCCCGTGATTGCGGGAGACAGACGCGCCAGGTCGGCCTTGGCCAACGCGACAAGCTCGGGATCGGCTTCGTCTGCCAATTCCCGAGCTTGTTCCAGTTCGTTCCGGAGCCGGGCCAACCGCTCGGCCACCTTGACCACCCGCACCAGGCTGGTATGCTCCCGCCCCAGCGCCTTGAGCTTCGTCGGGTCCCGCGCGACCTCCGGGTCGGCCAGCGCCTGGGCGACCTCCTCCGCGCGGGCAAGCGCCTGGCGGAGTCGGTGTTCCACGGTTTACGCCTTTGCCGGCGCCGTCTCGGTCTTGTACTTGCGGCGGAACCGGTCCACCCGGCCGGCGGTATCGACCAGGCGCTGCTTGCCGGTGAAGTATGGATGGCACTGGCTGCAGACCTCGACGTGAATCGAGGAGGCAGTCGAGCGGGTCTCGAATTGGTTTCCGCAGGCGCACACGGCGGTGACCTTGCGGTAGATCGGATGCAGATTGGCTTTCACGACAGGCTCCCAAAGCAATAGCCGGTAAAGCTAGCCGCAAGAACCGCTTCCGGGCAAGGCGCCGAGCGGATCCTGCCCAACGTGACGGGTATTACCTACAAATCTCGTGACGGCTATTACTTAGCAGATGCGCGTTTCCTCACCCGGTTTTCCGGGCTGCTGCCATATACTGTTTCCACTTCAGTGAGGCGCCTGTGCCACTTGTAGCCATCGACATCCTGCGCCGGGTCCCGCTCTTCGAAAGCCTGTCGGACGCAGACCTCAGCTCGTTTGCGGAGTTCGTCAGAGAGCGCAGCTACCCCAAGGGCAGCGTGATCGTCTTCGAGGACGATCCCGGGGATGCTTTGTATGTGGTCGCGTCCGGTCAGGTCAAGGTCGTTCTGGTCGCCGAGGACGGCCGGGAAGTCATTCTCTCGGTACTCGGACCCGGCAGTTTCTTTGGCGAGATGGCGATCCTGGACGACGAGCCTCGCTCGGCCCACGTGATCGCCATGGAAGAGTCCAACCTGCTCATGCTGCGCCGGGAAGACTTCCAGGCCCGCCTGCGGTCGATGCCCGACGTCGCGATCTCACTGCTCAAGGAGATCTCCCGCCGGCTCCGCCGGGCGGACGAGAAGATCGGAAGCCTGGTGTTGCTGGACGTGCACGGCCGGCTGGCCCATCTCCTCCTTCGCATGGCAGATGAGGAGCAGGGCGACCGGATCACGCGGAAGTTGACTCACCACACGATTGCCCAGATGATCGGCTCCAGCCGGGAGACGGTCTCGCGCGCGATGCGCAATCTCGTGGAACAAAACGTGATCGAAGTCACCCGTACTGATATCGCGCTCAAGAACCGGCAGGCACTCCTTGCAGCAGCCCGGCGAGACCGCACACCTGCTGTCCCCCGCACGGCATGAAGGTCTCCGTCCGAGGTCCGTGGGGTACAGCCTGACGTTTTGGGGCACCCGGGGGTCAATTCCGACCCCGGGGCCCCGCACCGCGCGGTACGGCGGCAACACCCCCTGCATCGGGATCACCGGCGCGGACCGGCATCTCATCGTGCTCGATGCCGGCAGCGGACTCCGACCGCTCGGCGCGATGCTCATGGCGCACCGCGGTGGGATCGTCGCCCACCTGCTGCTCTCTCATACCCACTGGGACCATATCCAGGGGTTCCCTTTCTTCAAGCCGCTGGGCGTCCCTGGTAACGAGCTTCACATCTACGGCGCGGCCCAGGAAG
>DASQPE010000006.1:0-3144 GCA_035644115.1 Gemmatimonadales bacterium | reverse complement strand
TTGCGGCCACGTTAAACAATCCGCTAAAACGCCTACCCCGGGGCTGATTTGGCGTGGGGCTTTTTCGTTTCCAGGAGCACTGTGTGAGTGATTCGTCGTCCTCCATCTCGTCCACCAGACCGGCCGACCGCGGCCCGCGTGATACGCGGCTCGCCCGACTCCGTCCGCTCCTGGAGGAGCGGATTGTGGTGCTGGATGGCGCGATGGGGACCATGATCCAGGCCCACAAGTTCGGGGAGCGAGACTACCGGGGAACCCGCTTCGCCGACTGGCCGCGTGATCTCAAGGGCAACAACGACCTGCTCTCGCTCACCCAGCCGGCCGTCATCTCGGAGATTCACCGCGCCTATCTCGAGGCCGGCGCGGACATCATCGAGACCAACACGTTCAACTCGACCGCGGTCTCCATGGCGGACTACGGCATGGAGGGCCTGGTCTACGAGCTCAACTGCGAAGGCGCGCGGCTGGCGCGCGCCGCGGCCGACGAGTTCGAGGCCCGGGAGCCGGGGCGGGTTCGCTTCGTCGCGGGCGCGATGGGGCCCACCAGCCGGACGGCTTCCTTCTCACCCAAGGTCCACGACCCGGGCTTCCGCAACGTGTCGTTCGACGAGCTGGCCGCGACGTACGCCGAGGCAGCCCGCGGCCTCCTGGACGGCGGGGCCGACTTGCTGCTGGTCGAAACCATCTTCGATACGCTCAATGCCAAGGCGGCGGTGTTCGGCATCCAGAGCGTGTTCGAGGAGCGGGGCGATCGGGCCCCGCTCATTCTGTCGGGCACCATCACCGATCAGAGCGGGCGGACCCTGTCGGGTCAGACGCCGGAGGCGTTCTGGTACTCGCTGATGCACGCGGAGCCGCTGATCGTCGGGCTCAACTGCGCGCTGGGGGGGCGGGCGCTTCGGCCCCACGTGCAGGAGCTGGCCCGGGTGGCGCCGGTGTTCGTGAGCGCCTACCCCAACGCGGGCTTACCCAACGAGTTCGGGGCGTACGACGAGACCGCCGAGGCGATGGCTGCCGTGATTCACGAGTTTGCCCAGCACGGGCTGGTGAACGTGGTGGGCGGCTGTTGCGGGACCACCCCGACGCACATCCGTGCGATCGCCGAGGCTGTGCGCGGGCTCGCCCCGCGGCGGCCGCCCGAGCTACCCCACCGCTGCCGGCTGAGCGGGCTCGAGCCGCTGGTGATCGGTCCCCAGACCAACTTCGTGAACGTGGGGGAGCGCACCAACGTGACCGGCTCCCGGCGGTTCGCGAAGCTGGTGCTCGAAGGCCAGTACGAGCCCGCGCTGGAGGTGGCGCGCCAGCAGGTCGAGAACGGCGCCCAGATGCTGGACGTGAACATGGATGAGGCGATGCTCGATTCGGAGCAGGCCATGCAGACGTTCCTGCACCTCGTGGCCTCCGAGCCGACCATCAGCCGGGTGCCGATCATGATCGACTCGTCCAAGTGGTCGGTCATCGAGGCCGGGCTCAAGTGCGTGCAGGGGAAAGGCGTGGTCAACTCGATCTCGCTCAAGGAGGGCGAGGCCGCGTTCGTCCACCATGCCCGGCTGGTGCGGCGCTACGGTGCGGCGGTGATCGTGATGGCCTTCGACGAGCGGGGCCAGGCCGACACGGTCGAGCGGAAGCTCGAGGTCTGTACCCGCTCGTACCGGATTCTCACCGAGGAGGTCGGGTTCCCGCCGGAAGACGTCATCTTCGACCCCAACGTCTTCGCCATCGCGACCGGCATCGAGGAGCACGCCGGCTACGCGGTCGGCTATATCGAGGCCACCAAGCGGATCAAGGCGACCCTGCCACACACCCTGGTGAGCGGCGGGGTGAGCAACGTGTCGTTCTCGTTCCGGGGCAACGATCCGGTACGCGAGGCGATTCACGCGGTGTTCCTGTACCACGCGATCCATGCGGGGATGGACATGGGGATCGTGAACGCCGGTGCGCTCCCGATCTACAGCGACATCGACCCGGCGCTGCTCGAACGGGTGGAAGACGTGGTGCTCAATCGCCGGCCGGACGCCACAGAACGGCTGCTCGAGGTTGCCGACTCGGTCAAGGGGCGGGTGGCGACCGAAAAGACCGACCTGGCCTGGCGCCAAGCGCCGGTCCAGGAGCGGCTCACCCACGCGCTGGTGGAGGGGATCGCCGATTACATCGTGGAGGACACCGAAGAGGCCCGGCATCTGTACGAGCGGCCGATCGAGGTGATCGAAGGGCCGCTCATGGACGGGATGAACGTGGTGGGCGACCTGTTCGGCTCGGGGAAGATGTTCCTGCCGCAGGTGGTGAAGAGCGCCCGGGTGATGAAGAAGGCGGTGGCGCATCTGGTGCCGTACATCGAAGCGGCCAAGCAGCCGGGCGCCAAGCCTAAGGGAAAGGTTCTGCTCGCCACGGTGAAGGGCGACGTGCACGACATCGGCAAGAACATCGTGGGCGTGGTACTGCAGTGCAACAATTACGACGTGATCGATCTGGGCGTAATGGTGCCGTGCGCGAAGATCCTGGAGACCGCGCGGGCCGAGCGGGTCGACCTGGTGGGGTTGTCGGGTCTCATCACGCCCTCGCTCGAGGAGATGGCGTTCGTGGCGAGCGAGCTCGAGAGCGAGGGATTCACGCTGCCGCTCCTGATCGGCGGGGCGACCACGTCGCGGGTGCACACGGCGGTGAAGATCGCCCCCCAATACCACGCTCCTACGATTCACGTGCTGGATGCGTCGCGGGCGGTGGGCGTCGCCAGCAATCTGCTGAGCGAGAGCGGGGGCCGGGATGGCTTCGTGCGCGGGATCGCAGACGAATACCGCGGCATCCGGGAGGCCCGGGCGGCTCGGCCTGCCGGGGAGCGGCGCGCTACCCTGGCGGAAGCCCGGGCCAACCGGCTCCCGATCGACTGGCGCGCTACCCCGCCACCCAAGCCCTGCTTCCTCGGCGTGAAGACGCTGGACCACTATCCGCTCGACGAATTGAGCGAGCGGATCGATTGGACGCCGTTCTTCCAGACCTGGGAGCTGGCCGGGCACTATCCGGCGATCCTCGACGACCCGACCACGGGCAAGGCCGCCCGCGAGCTGTTCGCCGACGCGCAGCAGATGCTCCAGACGATCCTGACCGATCGGGCGCTCACCGCCCGCGCGGTGGTCGGGTTCTTCC
>DASQPE010000005.1:0-12552 GCA_035644115.1 Gemmatimonadales bacterium | reverse complement strand
CATCGCGGACGTGATGGGCGTCGGTGTGCCAGACTCAACGACAAACCGCGGAGACGCAGAGGACGCGGAGAACAACACCTCGGTGGTTGTCTCTGCGCCCTCGGGGCCTCTGCGGTTCAATTCCGGCACCGTGTACCTCGTCGGAGCGGGGCCGGGCGACCCCAAGCTCATCACCGTGCGCGGGCTCGAGGTGCTTCGCAAGGCTGATGTCGTGGTGTACGATCGGCTGGTGAGTCATGCCCTGCTCGACGAAGCGCCGGCCGACGCCGAGCTGGTGTACGCGGGCAAGGCCCCAGGCGGTCACTGCATGCCGCAGGAGGGCATCAATGCGCTGTTGGTCCGCGAAGCCCGCCTGGGAAAGACGGTGGTGCGGCTCAAGGGAGGCGATCCCTTCGTCTTCGGGCGCGGCGCCGAAGAGGCGCTTGCTTGCACCGAGGCCGGCGTGCCCTGGGAGGTCGTGCCCGGGGTGTCGAGCATCGTGGGGGTGACCGGGCGTGCCTCGATTCCACTGACCACGCGCGGCTACGGTGGAAGCTTCGCGGTCGCGACCGCGCACCGCGCCGCCGACGGGTCCGATCCACTCGACTGGGCGGCGCTGGCCCGCATGGACACGCTGGTCGTTCTCATGGGCGTCGAGCGGCTCGCCGAAGTGGTGCGCCAGCTCGGCTCGAACGGGCGAGCGCCCGACACGCCGATCGCGCTGATCGAGAACGGCACCCTGCCGAACGAGCGGGTGGTGATCGGCACTCTGGCCGACATCGTCGGCGAGGCCGAGCGGGAGCAGGTCCGGTCGCCCGCGGTCATCGTGATCGGCGAGGTGGTCCGGCTGCGGAGCGTCCTGGCCGGCACCGCGGCCGTCGCCCAGGCCATCAGCGAGGCACGCCATGTCGCGTGAGACCCGGTATCTCCGGCACTGTTGCTGTCGCAGCGACGACGATGGCTCGACTTAGCCGGCTGGTCTGGTGTCTGGAATGACGCGCGCGTCATCCCAATTTCGCCCCGGGACCGGCACGGACCGATCCCGGGGCGACGTGTTTCCGAATAAGGAGCAAGGAGGGTCACTTGCGACTGGTTCCGTGGGGACGTGCAGCGGCGGCACTCGTGATGGTCGGCGCGGTGGCGGGCCGGGTTCGGCCGGTGGCGGCACAACAGGACACCACCGCGCCATCGGTGGATCGGCGGATCCGAGACCTTGATCAAGAGATCCGCATTCTCAAACGCCTGCGCGAGCTGGAGCAGGACAGTCTGACAGCAGCGGCGAAGGACCGACCCAAGCTGGTGGCCGACAAGACCGGGTTCTGGTTGCGCTCGGCCGACGGAAAGTTCGCGCTCCACCTGGGCGGCTACATTCAGGCCGACAGCCGGACCTTTCTGGACGACAAGGTCGTGCCATTGACCAACACGTTCCTGGTTCGGCGCGCCCGTGCGCTGATCGAGGGCACGGTCTTCAAGTACTTCGACTTCCGGCTGCTGCCCGACTGGGGCGGCGGCACGGCCGTGATCCAGGACGGCTACATCGCGGCGCGGGTCAGTCCGGCGTTCCGGCTCCAGGCGGGCAAGTTCAAGGGGCCGGTCGGGCTCGAGCGGCTCCAGTCCGCCACCGACATCCTGTTCATCGAGCGCGCGTTCCCCACGGCGATCGCGCCCAACCGCGACCTCGGCTTCGAGCTCACCGGCGACGTCGCCGACACGGTGGTTCACTACGACATCGGGATCTTCGACGGCGCCCTCGACGGGGCCAGCCTCGATACCGACACCGGCGACAACAAGGACGCAGAGGGCCGGCTGCTTCTCACCCCGTTCAAGCACTCGACCATCGCCGCGCTCAAGGGGCTGAGCGTGGGTGTCGGCGGAACCATCGGCAACGAGCACGGGAGCCAGGCGGCCCCAGCGCTCTCGTCCTACAAGACGCCGGGCCAGAACACCTTCTTCAGCTATCGGAGTGACACGAGCGCCGTGGCGGCGGTTGCCAACGGGCGGCGCTGGCGGGTTTCGCCCCAGGCCTACTGGCACCTGGGTCCGCTCGGCGTCCTGGGCGAGTGGATCCGCTCGTCTCAGGTGGTGAGCCGCGGCGCGACTACGGCCACCATCGGCGCCAAAGCCTGGCAGGCGGCCGGCTCGTTCACGCTCACCGGCGAGGATGCGGGCTACCGCGGGGTATCCCCCAAGAAGCCGGTGACCACCAAGGGCGGCTTCGGCGCGGTCGAGCTGGTGGCGCGCTACAGCGAGCTCAAGGTGGACGACGACGCGTTCCCCACGTTCGCGAATCCCGCCCGCTCGGCGCGGAAGGCGAGAGAGTGGGCCTTCGGAGTCAACTGGTACCCCGAGCGACGGATGAAGTTCGCGATCAACTATGGGCAGACTAGCTTTGATGGCGGCGCTGCTGGTGGCGCCGACCGGGAGGACGAGAACACGCTGCTCACCCGCTTCCAGGTGGCGTTCTGATGGCCCCGACTACACTGAAGCGAACCAAGCCGGAGCGATCGACCATGGCACGCGCAACCACGTTGGCCGCGGGCGCGAGCCTCATGGTTGCGCTGGTGACAGGGACCGGCAGCCAGCTCGCGGGACAGACCGCCCCAAAGGCGGTGACGCTGCTCAATGCCTCCTACGATCCGACTCGCGAGCTCTATCAGGACATCAACGCGGCGTTCGCGGCCTACTGGAAGGGCAAGACCGGCCAGGAGGTGACGGTGCGGCAGTCCCACGGCGGGTCGGGCAAGCAAGCCCGAGCCGTGATCGACGGGCTCCCGGCCGACGTGGTCACTCTCGCGCTGGCCTACGACATCGATGCCGTTGCCGACAAGGGGCTCATCGCCGCCGACTGGCAGAAGCGGTTGCCCAACAACGCCTCGCCCTACACCTCGACCATCGTCCTGCTCGTCCGCAAGGGGAATCCGAAGAAGATCAAGGACTGGGAGGACCTGGTCCGTCCCGACGTCTCGGTGATCACGCCCAACCCCAAGACCAGCGGCGGCGCCCGATGGAACTATCTCGCGGCCTGGGGCTACGCCCTCCGTCGCTGGGGCGGTGACGAAGCCAAGGCCCGCGAGTTCGTCGGCAAGCTGTACCACAACGTGCCGGTGCTCGACAGCGGCGCGCGCGGCTCCACCACGACCTTCGTGGAGCGGGGCATCGGCGACGTGCTGATCGCGTGGGAGAACGAGGCGATCCTGGCCGAGAAGGAGCTGGGTCAGGGCAAGTTCGAGATCGTGGCGCCGTCGGTCAGCATACTGGCGGAGCCGCCGGTCGCCGTGGTGGACAAGGTCGTCAACAAGCGGGGCACCCGGGCGGTGGCGCAGGCGTATCTCGAGTTCCTCTACTCCGAGCAGGGGCAGGAGGTCTCGGCTAAGCACTTCTACCGCCCGCGGCTGGCCGCGGTGGCGGAGAAGTACGCGGCCCAGTTCCCCAAGGCCAACCTGTTCACGGTTGACGAGCTGTTCGGGGGCTGGCGGAAGGCACAGGCGAAGCACTTCGCCGACGGCGGGACCTTCGACCAGCTCTATCAGCCGGGCAAGTCGTGATTCGCTGGCGCCGGCAGAGCGCGCTGCCCGGCTTCGGCCTGGCCTTGGGGTTCACGCTGGCATACCTGGGGCTGATCGTCCTGATCCCGCTCTCCACCATCTTTGCCCGGAGCGCGGGGTTGGGCTGGGGCACGTTCTGGGAGACGGTGACGGCGCCAAGGGTAGTCGCGTCCTACCGCCTCAGCTTTGTGGCGTCGTTGATCGGGGCGGTCGTGAACTCCGTGTTCGGGGTCCTCGCCGCCTGGGTCCTCACCCGGTACCGCTTTCCGGGACGCCGGCTGATGGATGCGCTGGTGGACCTCCCGTTCGCCCTGCCCACCGCGGTGGCGGGGATTGCGCTCACCACGCTCTACGCGCCCAACGGGTGGGTGGGGTCGCGGCTCGCGCCGCTCGGGATTCAGGTGGCATACGCGCCGCTCGGCGTCATGCTCGCGCTCACGTTCATCGGGCTCCCGTTCGTAGTGCGAACGGTTCAACCGGTACTGCAGGACCTCGAGGTGGAGGTCGAAGAGGCCGCCGCCAGCCTGGGCGCGAGCCGAGGTCAGATCTTCTGGCGGGTCATTCTGCCGATGCTGGGGCCGGCCATCCTCACCGGGTTTGCGCTCTCCTTTGCCCGCGCCATTGGAGAATACGGCTCGGTGGTGTTCATCTCGGGCAACATGCCGTTCAGGACCGAGATCGCGCCGCTCCTGATCATGACCAAACTCGAGCAGTTCGACTACGCCGGCGCGACGGCCATCGCGGTCGTGATGCTGGGCGTGTCCTTCCTGCTGCTGCTGGCGATCAACCTGCTGCAGTGGCGCGGTCGCCAGCGGGCGGCCGCGTGAGAATCGGATGACGGTCGCCACGGAGACGGTTCAGGCCACTGCGCGGCCGATCCGGCGCGTACGCCCGGTCACCAGCGAGACGCCGCTGGTGCGGTGGGGTCTGACCATCGTCGCCCTCGCCTTTCTGGGCGCCTTCCTGGTGCTGCCGCTGCTCTCGGTGTTCGCCGGGGCCCTGGCCAAAGGCGTCGCCGCCTACGGTCGCGCGCTGGTGACGCCCGATGCGCTCGCGGCGATCCGGCTCACGCTGCTGGCTGCCGGGATCGCGGTGCCGCTCAACCTGGTGTTCGGCATCGCGGCGGCGTGGGCGATCGCAAAATTCTCGTTCCCCGGCAAGAACATTCTCATCACCCTGATCGATCTGCCCTTCGCGGTCTCCCCGGTGATCTCGGGGATGGTGTATGTCCTGCTGTTCGGCGCCCAGGGCTGGCTCGGACCGTGGCTCTCGGACCACGACATCACGATCATCTTCGCGGTGCCCGGCATCGTGCTGGCGACCATCTTCGTCACCTTCCCCTTCATCGCGCGCGAGCTGATCCCGCTGATGGAAGCCCAGGGGACCGAGTACGAAGAGGCGGCCGTCGTGCTGGGCGCGACCGGCTGGCAGGCGTTCTGGCGGGTGACCCTTCCCAATATCCGCTGGGGCCTTCTGTACGGCGTGATCCTGTGTAACGCCCGCGCAATGGGCGAGTTCGGCGCCGTATCGGTGGTGTCGGGCCACATCCGCGGCGTGACCAACACCATGCCGCTTCACATCGAGATTCTCTACAATGAGTACAACTTCGTGGGTGCCTTCGCGGTCGCCTCGCTGCTCACCTTCCTCGCGCTGGTGACGCTGGCGGTGAAGACGCTGATCGAGTGGCGGCTGCACGAGGACTGACGGCGGAGTCCAGTTCGGAGGGTCCGATGGCCGGCTATTCTTCGAGATCGCTCGCCGACAAGCTGGGAATCAAGCCCGGGACGATAGTCACTGCACTGGCGGCCCCGCCGGCCTACCTCACCCTGCTCCAGCCGGTGCCGGCCGACGTGACGTTCGTCAATCGACTGGCAAAGCAGGCGAGATTCGTTCATTGCTTCGTGACCCGCCGAGCGGAGCTGGAGAAGGACTTTCCCGCGCTCTCCCGCTCGCTCGCGGACGACGGCACGGTCTGGATCTCGTGGCCCAAGAAGGCGGCCAAGACCGACACCGACCTCACCGAGGACGTGGTGCGGGCCATCGGGCTTCGGGCCGGGCTGGTGGACGTCAAAGTCTGCGCCGTCGACGAGCTCTGGTCCGGACTCAAGTTCGTCCGGCGGCTGGCAGACCGGAAATCGTAATCCCGCTCTGGTGACCCCCTCTTCCTCGCGAACCTACCAGCGCATCTACGCCGTGGTCCGCCGCGTTCCCGCGGGTCGGGTGGCGACCTATGGCCAGGTCGCCGAGCTGGCGGGACTTCCGGGGCACGCCCGCCAGGTGGGCTACGCCATGCACGCCCTGCCGCACGGGACGACGGTACCCTGGCACCGGGTGATCAACGCGAAGGGCGAAGTCAGCCGGCGCCGCCGCCCCGGCGGCGAGCTATCCCAGCGGATGCTGCTGGAAGAAGAGGGGGTCGGCTTCGATCTGCGGGGCCGGGTTGCGCTGGGCCGGGTCCGCTGGCGGCCCCGGGGCCGGGTCAGGGGGGTGGGGGCGCGAAGAGCGTCGTGACCCCGCTTCCAACCATCCAGACCGAGCGGCTGGTGTTGGGCCCTTTCGAGGACGCCGAAGCGCCCGAGCTCCAGCGACTCGCGGGGGCCAGGGAGATCGCGGACACCACGCTGGTGATCCGGCATCCGTACGAGCTCACCGATGCCGATCAGTTCATCGCGCTTCAGCGGGAGGCGGCGGCCGAAGGACACGAGCTGATCTTCGCCATTCACCGGCGCCGCGACGCCCGGCTGGTGGGGACAATCGCGCTGCGCGAGATCGATCCCGACCATCTCCAGGCCGAGCTGGGGTACTGGATCGGGGTACCGTACTGGGGCCAGGGCTACGCGACCGAGGCGGCGCGAGCCGTGGTGAACCTCGGCTTCGAGCGGCTCGGCCTCAACCGGATCTACGCGCACCACATGGCGCGGAATCCGGCCTCGGGCCGGGTGCTGGAGCGCATCGGGATGCGGCGGGAAGGCCTGCTGCGCCAGCGAGTGCGGAAGTGGGGACGGTTCGAGGACGTCGTGATCTACTCCCGGCTGCGCGACGACCCGGCGCCGTCAGCGCTCGCTTGACATCGGCTCCTCCCATCCGTATCTGTCAGCACACCCCCCATCGATTCTCCCCAGCCGACGTCCGATCGGATCGACCGTCGAGGCAGGGCCGTCGTGACGCACAAGACACTCGAGAAATCGTTCTATCGGAGTATCGTGGAGCAGAGTCAGGGGCTGATCTGCGTCCACGACCTGACCGGCGTGCTGCGTTACACCAACCCGGCCTCGGCGGCCGAGCTCGGCTTCACGCCGGAGCAGCTGATCGGCCAAAATGGACGGAGCTTGCTCGCGCCCGCGCTACAGCCGCTGTTCGACGAGTATCTGGGGCGGATCCGGGCTCAAAGGATCGATAGCGGCGTGCTCCGGCTCAACCGGCGCGACGGCGAGGAACGGCTCTGGGCCTACCGGAACGTGCTCCACGAGGACGGCGCGGGTGCTCCCTACGTTATCGGGCACGCGGTGGACATCACCGACTACTGGCAGACCAAGCGGAAGCTACAAGAAAGCGAGCAGCGGTCGGGCGCTGTACTGGCGGCGCTGGAAGAAGGGATCGTGTTCTGCGGGGCCGATGGCGTGGTGAAAGAATACAACCTGAGCGCGGAGCGGATCCTGGGCGCCACACCCGACCGTCTGTTCGGCCTCTCGGCCACGGCGCCGCCCTGGCGCGTGATCGGTGAGAGCGGGGCGCCGTTCAGCCTCCAGAGCCGCCCCGATGCGGTCACGCTCCGCACCGGCCGGCCCTGTCTCCGGGTGGTCCTCGGCCTGGAGCGGGAGGGCAAGACGCTCTGGCTCGAGGTGAACTCGCAGCCGCTGCTTCGGCGGCGCGGCAACACGCCCTACGGTGTCGTCGTCTCGTTCACCGACATCACCGAGCGCCGGCACCGGGAGACCGAGCGCGAGCAAGAGCTGGAAGAGGCGCTGGCCGGGCTCAAGGTGCTGCGCGGGCTGCTGCCGATCTGCGCCTCGTGCAAGAAAATCCGGGGCGAGGACGGGTCCTGGCAGCAGCTGGAGGCCTACATCAGCAACCACTCCGAGGCCGACTTCACCCACGGCCTCTGCCCGACCTGCCTGGAACGGATCGACCCCACCCTCGCGCCTTAACGCGCCGGCGGGGCCAGCTGCTCCGCCTTCCACTGCATCGCCTGGTAGATCCGAGTCCGCGGGCTCGGGTGGTCGTAGAAGAGGAACTCCTCGAGCGGCCCCGGCGCGACCTTCCGGTATTCGACCAGCTTGAGATCCACCAGGGCATTGGCGTCGGGCTCGCGCACGGCGTTGAGGCCAAAGATGTCGGCGGCGGCCTCATCGGATCGAATGAAAGTGTTGAAGACCGGTGTAAGCAGGAAGAAGTAGATCGAGAAGATGAGCATGACCAGGGGCAGTCCAGCGGGGTCGTCGATTCCTCGGATGCCCCACCGCTCACCCCACCGCGCCGCGGCCCAGGCGAACCCGGACCGCAGCAGCGCGAATCCGGCGACGATGACCAGGGTAAAGAAGACCACGCCCATGTACACGTGGTGCAGCACGTAGTGGCCCATCTCGTGTCCCATGACCGCTTCGATCTCCGGGAGCGTGCAGCGGCGCAGCAAGTTGTCGTTGAGCGTGATGCGCTCGGTACCGAGAATGCCGGAGACGTTGGCGCTCACCCGCGTGGTCTGCCGCGATGCGTCCACCACGTAGACCTTGCTCGCCTCGATCCCGTTGGTGCGCGCGAGCCGTAGGATCGGGTCGCGGATACGCGGGTCCAACAGCAGCGTGTACTTGTTGAAAAGCGGCGCGATGAAGACCGGCGCGATCACATCCCCGATGACCAGGAACAGCACCGCCACCGCCGAACCCAGCGCCGGCCAGCTCCGGGGCAGCCGGCGCACCACGGCGTAGAGCGCGGCGGCCGCGAGCCCGCCGAGGATCAGGCCTACGCCCAGGGCCTTGGCCTGATCGCCCAGCCATAACCCGAAGCTCTGGGTGCCCAGCCCGTAGGCGTGCTCCCGGATGAAATCGGTGTACAGCGTGAAGGGGAAGGCGAGCAGGGTGGTGACCACGACAAACGCGGTGTAGTAGAGGAAGGTCCGGGTCCAGCGCCAACGACCCCACCGCTCGGACCAGTCGCGCAGCCGGCGCGACCAGCCGAGCCCCAGGAGGAGCAGCATCATGACCACGGTGATGACGAAGCTCCAGAGCTGGATCCAGTAGCCGCCCTCGAAGTAGGCGTCGGACCGGGCCCGCTTGTCGGCCGGGATGGTCGCGATGTAGGCGGCAGTCGCGGCGGCGGCGTCGAAGGGGACGGCGGGGCGGATGCGCGCTGCTTCGGGGATGGCGCTTTGGGGAATCGAGTCGGCCGGCGCGGGCGCCGGTTGCTGAGCCTGCCTCATTGATCAGGGGCCTTCGTACTTGAACGAAACCTTGATCTTGGCCCGGTAGCTCTCGACCTTGCCGTCCTTGAGCTGCATGTCGAGCTGGCTCACCTCGGCCACGCGCAGATCGCGCAAGGTCTTGGCGGCGCGCTCGACCGCCGCGGCCGCGGCCTTCTCCCAGGACTGACTGCTCGTACCCACCAGCTCGATCACCTTGTAGACGCTCTCTGGCATGCGGACCTCCGGGAGTGGGGTGGATTCGCTGCGTAGGACGCTCAACATGCGGGCGGCATGGCCGGCCCGCAACCACGAAGTCGATCAACGCCGGGCGCCCCGGCGGGTGCTTCAGGGGAAGATGCCCAAGTGCTGGTAGCTGAGGGCGACCTTGTCGATCGCCACGATCAAGGCGGCGGTGCGGAGGTCAACCCCGTCCGCCTGGCGCTTCCAGACTTCGCGGATGGGATGATACGCACCGATCATGGTCTCCTCGAGGCCCGAGTTGACCAGATCCTCTTCGCTCGCGCCGTGGGTCACTCGCTCGATCTCTTCGGCGGTGAATTGCCGACCGGTCACACCCTCGACCGCCTCGAGCAGGCGGCCATACGCTCCCTGTTCGAAGCGCCGTTGCATCCTCCCGAAGCGGACGTGACCCAGGTTCTTCACCCACTCGAAGTAGGAAACGGTGACGCCCCCCGCGTTGATGTAGGCGTCGGGAATGAGCATGACGTGGCGGCGGGCGAGGATCGCGTCCGCCTCGGGCGTGGTCGGACCGTTCGCCGCCTCGACCACGATCTTGGCTTTTACCCGCGGGGCGTTCTCCGCCGTGATCTGCCGCTCCAGCGCCGCGGGAATGAGGATGTCGCACTCGAGCTCGAGCGCGTCTTCCCGCCGGGCCAGATTGCTCGCCCCGGGAAAGTCGAGGATGCTGCGGCGGTCGCGCCGATGCGCCACCACCTGCTCGAGATCCAGCCCCTTGGCGCACGCGATGGCGCCATCCGCCTCGGCCAACCCGACCAGCACGGCGCCGGCCTCCTGAAAGAACTTGGCCGCGAAGTATCCGACGTTGCCCAGGCCCTGGACCACGACGCGCTTTCCCTCGATGCCGGGCGACAGTCCCAGCGCCTTCATGTCCTCCGTGACGCCACAGGCCTCGCGCACGCCGTAGAAGACGCCGCGCCCGGTGGCGTCGACCCGCCCGCGAATGCCGCCCGCGCTCACCGGCTTGCCGGTAACGCAGCCGAGGGCATCGAGCTCGCCGGACCGGAGCTGGGTGTAAGTGTCGGCGATCCAGGCCATCTCCCGCGGGCCGGTTCCGACGTCGGGCGCCGGCACGTCGATGCCGGGGCCCATGAAGTTCTTGCGGACCAGCTCGAAGACATAGCGCCGGGTAATCCGTTCCAGCTCCCCCGCCGAATACTGCTTCGGCTTGAGCCGGATCCCACCCTTCGCGCCGCCGAAGGGGACGTCGACCAGCGCGCACTTGTAGGTCATGAGCGCTGCCAGGGCCTGGACTTCGTACGCGTCCACGTCGGCGGCGTAGCGGATGCCTCCCTTGCAGGGAAGCCTGTGGTGGCTATGCTGCGCCCGCCACGCGTGCATCACTTCGATGCTGCCGTCATCCCGTTTGATCGGAAAGCTGGTGTAGAAGAGGTTCTTGCAGGCTTTGATGTTGGCAAGGAGCGCGGGATCGTGCAGGGTGAGCCCGGCAGCGCGGTCGAACGCCTGGTTCACCTGGTCCAGAAAGCTGGCGCCCACCGACATGGGCACTCTCCTGTAACGAGGCAGGTTTGCGGGAACGCTCTGACTGATAGTCGTCGCGGGCCGACCTCGCCAGGGGAGGGGCGGGCCCGATACCTCCGGCTCAGCCGGCCAGTGCCACGGCCGCTTCGGTCCTCTCCCACAGCTCCTTCGCCAACGCCGGATCGTTCGCCAGCGGATTGGGCGCCACCTCGCGCTGCTTGTCGAAGTAGCGGCCGGTCGTGTCCCGGAGCTCGGGCGCGGTGGCGCAGTAGAGCGGAGTCTTCGCGCCTTCCTCGTTCGAGAGCATGAAGCGCTTCATGAGCCACTGCAGCGGCTGCGGTAGCGATCGCCATACGTTCGATGCGACGGCACCCGGGTGCAATGCGTATGTGGTCACACTGCTCTCGCCCATGCGGCGCGCCAGCTCCTTGGCGTGGAGCACGTTCATGAGCTTGGTCACGGCATAATCGGCGAACCCGCTGCGTTTCGGCACGGTCCGGCGTTCGAGCACCGACCAGTCGACCTGCTTCACCCGCATCTGCGCGATGCTCGAAACGTTGACGATTCGTCCCCGCCGTGATTCGCGCACTCTCGGCAGGAGAAGATTGGTCAGCAGAAACGGACCGATGTGATTGGTCGCGTAAGTGAGGTCGAACCCGTCCCGGCTCAGCGCCCGGGTTCCCGCGATGCCGGCATTGTTGACCAGCACGTCGAGCGGGTGGCCGGTCGCCAGAAACTGCTCCGCGGCTCGCCGCACGGAACCGAGATCGGATACATCGATCAGCACGAACTGCGCATCGATGCCGGCGTGCCGGGCGCGAATGCCGTCCAGCACCGGCCGGATCCGCTCCTCCGAGCGCGCCGCGAGCACGACGGCGGCGCCCCGCGCCGCGAGGGCCTCGACCATTGCGCGCCCGATGCCGGAATTGGCGCCGGTAACGAAGAAGCTGCGACCCTTCAGGTCGGGGGTGGTCACGTAGCCTCCCGAGGTGCGGGATGAGGATGGCGCGCCTCTTGCCTCTGGAGCGGGTTCCCGCCATCTAAGGTGCGCCAGGATGCTTTGGAACAGTGCAGATCGGCCTGTCCGAACGCAACGCGCGCTCGCGCTTTGCGCAATACTGGTCCTCTCGGGCTGCGGCTCACACGCCTCGCACTACGTCCAGGTGGCCCCCCGGCTCGCCCTCGCGCCTTACGGTCGGGTTGCGCTGCTCACGTTCTCGGCCGACCAGTCGAACGGCCTCGGCCCGCTCGCGACCCAACGCTTTGCCGAGGCGCTGCTGTCGAGTCAATCGGGAATCGAGCTCATCGAGCTGGATACGATGGATTCGTCGCTGAGGCGTCTCGCGGCCCGCGGCGACGCGGCCGCCCTTGCACAAGCACTCGGGCGGGCCAGGGACGTCCCGGCCGTGTTCGTGGGAGATGTCAAGGTCTCGGGAGCCAAGCCGAGCGGGCGCATCAGCGGGGGGGATCTCAAGCTTAAGGCGTCGGTGCTGGCCGAGCTCAACGTGCGGCTGCTCTCGACCCAGACCGGTGGAACCATATGGCGCTCCAGCGCCGAGGCCAACCGCGCCGTAGGCCAGGTGTCGATCGGGAGCCGCTTATCATCGATCGGGGTGCGGGATCCGAACGACGCGTACGGCGACGTGGTGCGGGAGCTGGTAATGAACGTCACCCGCGACATGCGTCCCACGGTAGTCAGGCAGTAACGCTCAACGCGGGGGTGGGCGGATCGTCAGCCCGGCGCACAATGCGCTGAGGAGCCCCAGCCCGCACGCGGTCAGCGACACGACTCGAAAGCTTCCTACGAACGCGTCTTCAACGGCGCGGCGCAGCTGCTGCCGTTCGACACCACGGGCCTGCGGCGGTACCTGCGCCTCGGCCAGCTTTGGC
>DASQPE010000004.1:0-2674 GCA_035644115.1 Gemmatimonadales bacterium | reverse complement strand
GCGCCTCAATCCAGTGAGGCACACCAGAAACCGCCGGTTGCCCGAAGCAAGCCCAGCCCGTCGTAAGAGCTCGAGCAGCTACCAGCGGATCCGCCTATGCCCGGCGGGGCACCACTCGCGCCGCTTCCACGTCCAGCACGGCCCGCACCTGCGCGAGCAGGAGACCGGGGGAGAACGGCTTTGGCAGGAATGCGGTCCCCGGCTCCAGGACCGCCCGCTGGAGCACGGTGTCGTCGGTGTAGCCTGACATGAAGACCACGGCGATTGCCGGCCGGATGTGCCGAATCCGGTCGACCAGGTCTCGCCCGGACCCGCCCGGCATCATGACGTCGGTGAGCACGAGGTGGATCGGCCCCGAGTGCAGGCGTGCGAGTGTGAGCCCGGCCTCGACGCCGTCGGCTTCCAGCACTTCGTAACCTGCTTCCCGCAGCACCCGCGCGGTGAACCGGCGCACGTCCACGGCGTCCTCCGCGAGCAGGATGACCTCATGGCCTGCACCCGCTGCGGCGGCCGCTGGCCGGGGCCCCTCCTGCCGCGTGACGGCCTCGGTCACTCGCGGGAGATAGATCTTGAAGGTCGCGCCGTGCCCGGGCTCCGAGTAGACGAAGATGCTTCCACCGCTCTGTGTCACGATGCCGTAGACGGTCGAGAGACCGAGCCCCGTCCCCTTGCCAGGGTCCTTCGTCGTAAAGAATGGTTCGAAGATCTGCGCCTGCGTGAGGGCATCCATCCCGGTCCCGCTGTCGCTCACCGACAGCATTGAATAAGCGCCCGGCTCGACCCCCAAATGGGTGCTGGTGTACTCGCCTTCGAGGGTGAGTGCGACGGTCTCGATGGTGAGCCTGCCACCGTCCGGCATCGCGTCGCGCGCGTTGACGGCGAGGTTCAGGAGCACCTGCTCCAGTTGTCCGGGGTCGGCCCGGACCCGACCCGCCAGGGGGGCAAGCACCGTCCGAAGCTCGACGTCGTCCCCCAGTGTGCGCCGCAACAGGCTCTCGAGGCCGGCCACCACGTTGTTGATCTCGAGCACTACCGGGCGGAGCGTCTGGCGGCGACTGAAGGCCAGGAGTTGGCGCGTGAGCGCCGCCGCGTGGTCGGCCGCGCCATGGATCGTGGCGAGATCCTGGCGCAGGTCGTGCTCGGGCGCCAGGGTCCGCAGCGCGAGCTCCGTGGTACCCTGGATCACGGTCAGCAGGTTATTGAAGTCGTGCGCGATGCCGCCCGCGAGTCGACCGATCGCCTCGAGCTTCTGCGCCTGGAGGAGCTGCCCCTCCACCGCTCGGACCCGTTCCTCGGCCTCATGCCGCGCAGTCACATCCACGTCGATACCGATCCACTGCGCGACGGTACCGTCCGGCTCCCGCACCGGAGCGGCCCGTGCCGCCATCCAGCGGTATTCGCCATCCTTCCCACAGAGTCGGTGTTCGCCCTCGTAAAGCCGGTTGTTGGCGACCGCGTCGCGCCAAGCCGACGCGGTGCGGGCGCGATCCTCCGGGTGGACGGCGGCGAGCCAGCCCCAGCCTCGATGGAGCTCGAAGGGCTGGTCGGTAAAGGCGGTCCAGTCCGCCTGTGGCTCGGTGAACTCGCCGGCTGGGCTCCGAGCCCAGATGATCTGCGCAGTGGCCTCGACCAGCGACCGGAACCGGGCTTCGCTCCGGCGAAGCGCCGCCTCGCTCTCCCGGACGCGGCGGTGGTCGGCCGCCAGCCGGCGGAGGTGGCGGTCCGCGAGACTCCCCGCCAGGGCGACGCCGAGGATGAGGAGGGTCGCCACCACGACGAGGACGGCGAGGCCCGAGGTCGCAAACACGCCAGCGGTCTCGGCCCGGACTTCGGCCGGCGCCTCGATGCCCGGCGGGAGCGGGTGAAATCGCGCGGCAGCCATCGCCGTGTAGTGCATACCGGCAATGGCACAGCCCATGACGACGGCGGCCACCCGCCGGCGGAGCTGGGTTCTCGCCGACTCGTCGCTCTTGAACCAGGCCGCGAGTCCGAGCGCCGTGCCGGAAGCCAGGACCGCGATGGCGATCGACGCCACCACGAGCACTGGCCGCCAGGTGAGGGTCGCCGACGTGTGGAGTCCGGCCATGCCGACATAGTGCATCCCCGCGATAGCCCCGCCCATGGCCGCCGCCCCCAGCGCGAGCGTTCGCCACGTGCCCACACCGACGCTCACGACCCACAGGGCGAATCCCGAGGCAGCAACCGCGACCAGGACCGACAGTGTGAGATGTATCGCGTCGTAGGTGATCGGGCGGCCGTCCAGCCGGAAGGCGAGCATCCCAACGAAGTGCATGGCCCAGATGCCCGTGCCCATCGCGACCGCGCCGGCCACCAGCCAGGCCTGGCGCACCCGGCCGCTAGCCGCGATCACCCGGCTCGCGAGCACCAGCGCGACGTAGCTCGCGAGCGCGGCGACCGCGACCGACGCCGCAACGAGCGTCAGGCTGTAGCTACCGGCAAGGTCGGGAAGCGTCTGGAGCAGCGCCATGCTTGGGCCGCCACAAATCGATGTCGCCACTTGGGCGACGGATAACTGATAGCTGTGGGAGGTGCCTCAAGATAGGGGCGCGAGCAGCCGCCGGTCAAACGCCGGAACTGTTACCGGGGAAACGCCTCGGGCAGCCCACCGTCCACAGTGAGGATGTCGCCGGTGGTGAAGCGGAACCGGTTGCTC
>DASQPE010000003.1:0-8397 GCA_035644115.1 Gemmatimonadales bacterium | reverse complement strand
TCCCTTTTCGACGATGAAGAGGCGGGAGTCGCCGGGGGGCACGGCGAGGTCGAGCGGGAAGTCGAGCCCGGTGGCGACGACGTGCAGGGCGAGGGGGACGTCGCCCTCCTGCGGCCCCCTCGAATCGGAGCAAGCGAGGAGCGCGGCGAGGATAGCGACGGAGAGGCGCATGGGCAGAGTCACCCGGGCCGGGTTAGGGTTCGCCCAACGTTAGACATTGCGAACAGCCACCGGAACGGTCGACAGCCCATGCGCGCCATCGTGTATACCGCCGCCGGCGGACCCGACGTGATCGCGATCCGTGACGTTGCCGCTCTGACAGCGGGGCCGGGCGAGCTCACCGTGAGGGTGAAGGCTGCCGGACTCAACCGCGCCGACATTTACCAGCGGCGGGGAGGCTATGCGGCTCCCCCCGGGTGGCCTCCCGACATCCCGGGACTGGAGTACGCCGGCCAGGTGGAGACCGTCGGCCCGGGTGTGACCCGCTGGCGCCCGGGCGACCGAGTCATGGGACTGGTCGGCGGCGGCGCGCAGGCCGAGCTGGTTAAGGTGCGCGAGGCCGAGGCGCTGCCGATCCCGGGAAATCTGGCTTATGCCGAAGCCGCTGCCATCCCCGAGGTGTTCTATACGGCGTACGATGCTCTGATCACCCGCGGCCGGTTGCAGGCGGGGGAACGAGTGCTCATCCATGCCGTCGGCAGCGGCGTGGGCACGGCAGCGGCGCAGCTGGCGAAGCATCTGGGGGCCACGGTCATCGGAACGTCGCGAAGCGCCGACAAGCTGGTGCGCGCGAGGACCTACGGCGTGGACGTCGGGATCGATACCAGCCGCACGGCTTTGCGGGATGCCGTGAGCGAGCCGGTGAACCTGGTGCTCGACGTGATCGGCGGGCCGGCGCTGGCGGACCACGTTGCGCTGCTCGCGCCGAGGGGGCGGCTGGTAATCCTGGGTCTCATGGCCGGGCGTAAGGCGGAGATCGAGCTGGACCCCTTGCTGCACAAGCGGCTCGAGATCATCGGCAGCGTGATGCGGTCGCGGGGGCCGGAGGAGCGGGCCGCGCTGGTTCGCGAGCTGGCCGAGCGGCTGGTTCCGCTCTTCGAGCCGGGAGAAGGCGAGCCGGTGCTCCGACCGGTGGTGGACCGCACCTATCCAATGGAGCAGATCGCCGAGGCCCATGGAGCGATGGAGCGGAACGAGAACTTCGGGAAGCTGGTGATTGAAATACGGTGAGAAGTAAGAAGTGAGAGGGGAGCGCTGACGGGTTGTCAGTGGTGTCCGTCGAACAACTTTCCTTGGGCATCGGGGGACTGGTCGGGGGTGATCAGGGGGCGGAAGCGATCCTCGGCGCCAAAGCCGTACTTGCGGCGCAGGGCGCGGAGGCGGCGGGCCAGGGCGTTTTGATAGTCCCGGCTGGCGGAGGTCCGGCCTGCGTAGTGGCGGGCGTAACGCTGCGCCAGCTCCGGGAACTCGCGGGCCAGATGGGGAAGGAAGCGGTGCCGCGCTGCGGGGCCGAGGCGGAGCGCCGACCCGACCACGTAGTGGGCACCGGCCTCCCTCGCCGCCTGGAAGAGCGCGTCGAGCGCGGCGCGGCTGTCGGTGACGCAAGGAACTATGGGCGCTATCAGCAGACCGGCTCGGATGCCGGCGCCGGTCAGTTTGGCGAGGGCGCGGAGGCGCGCCGCCGGCACTGGAGAGCGGAGCTCGAGCCGCCGCGCCAACCGGGCGTCCAATGTGGCCAGCGAGATGTTCACTTCGAGCTGGTGACGCTCGGACAGTTGGCGCAGCACGACGAGATCGCGGGTGACCAGCGGCGACTTGGTGATGAGGCCGAGGGTGAGCCCGCGATAGGCCAGCAGCGCCTCGAGCACTCGACGGGTGAGCCGGAACTTTCGCTCGGCGGGCTGATACGGATCGGTGGCGGTCCCGATGACGAGAGACGAGCCTGCCAGCCGGGCGGGCTCGAGAGTTCGCGCGAGCACGTCGGCGATATCGGGCTTCACGATGACTCTGCGCTCGAACGCTTCCCAGGCCGGCAGGGTCTCAACTTCACCGCCCATGCGCTCGACCAGATAGCGGTGGGTGTCGCGGGCATAGCAGTAGGTGCAGCCGAACTCGCAGCCGACGTACGGATTGAGCGACCAGAAAGGCATGTGGGTGGCCGCTGGCGAATTGAGCACCGAGCGCACCTGCACGGCGAGGAACTCGGTGCCCCGCGCTCGTCGATCGAGCGGCACGAGCCCGTTTGGCGGTGCGACCGGCGCCGAGGGGAGCAGGTCGAGCTGCGGCTTGGGGCCGGCGGTGCTGGGGACCGGCCGAGTCATCCGCACCTGCCCCATCCGCACTGAGCACAACTGGAGCAGCCCGACGCTCGGACCACGGGGCCGCCGCACTCGGGACACACGACGGTGAGGAGCGCGTTGAGCAGCGCAGGCGAGGGGATCGGCTGACTGGGGGCGCAGACGGTCGGGGAGAGGGGCGATGACTGGATTCGGCTTATGTTCGGCATACGATACCGAATATAAGCCGAAGCTAATCTCCGTCAATCCGACCCTGGTGAGCTGTACTTGAAGCTGCGGGAATCAGCCGGATCGGGTGCGCCCTCCTCGAAGACGTAGTCCTCCTTGAGCGGTCCTCCCAACGGCAACGTTCTTCGTAACGCCGCGACGGCTTGATCAAAGGGCCTGGTCTTCTCCGAATGGATCACCCGGCGGTGCCGGCAACGCGGCCGGTACCAGAATCCTCCGATCGCGCTCCCACGTTTCAATCTCCGCCGCGATCGCGCGCCAGTGAGCTCGGGCCTCGGTCGTTCCGCCGGCCCTCTGGCCCCGGTTCACCGCTTCGCTCCGCAGCGTTGCCAGGGTGAGCTCGGTCATGGCGCGCACATCGGCGGCGGCCGCGGTGTCGGCGGCGAGAGCGACCAGCCCGTCCACGTAGCCGCGCTGGACGGCCCGGCGGGTCGCCGCGTCCCGCCGGGACGCCTCCGGTGCCGAGTCCCAGATGCTTCGCTTCATGGTCGCGAGCAGCTCGTCCAGTCCCAGCGTGCTCGGATCGTGCGCGGCCTGCTGGACCAGCCGCGCGAGACGCTCCCGCTGGAGCACGGCGTCGAGCACCAGCTGGGCAAGAGTACGGGCCGCGCCGAACTCGTCGAAGGTCGGCTGGGTGCGGGAGCGGAAGAGCTCGACCGAGGGCTCGTACCCGAAGGGGCGGGGACCGAGCAGCGTGAGCACGGTGTCGGGAATGGCGAGCTCCCTGGGCGCGAGGGAGCCCAGCAGCTGCGCGAGCGCTGTCCGCTGGCGCGCGCCCGGTACCGGCCGAGTCTCCTGCTGGCCGTCGCCGGCGACGGCGTGCTGATACTCGACACCCCCGATCACTTTCGCCGTGCTCTTCAGCGCGAAGCGATGGAAGAAGTAGAGCGGCACGAAGCGCTCCTGGAGCGTCGCCACCGGCTCGCCGGGCTGGATGTTCCGCAGCCCGAAGTCGCTGATGGCCCGGCGCCGCACGGCCATCTGCGCACGGAGAAACGTTTCGGGAGAGGCCTGATCGTCCCACAGATTGGTTCGCGGGTCGCTGGCAAAATCGGGACGGGCATCGGCATCGGTCAGAAAGAGCAACCCGCGGCGCAGCCCCTCGGCGACGATGGCGCGAAGCGAGTCGGCTTCCTGCCCCGGAGGGAAAATCCCGTACGCCCAGCGGATCGCGAGGACGTCGTATTCGCCGGGACCGGTGGCGTACGCGTCGCTCAAGTCGATCTGTCCAGCCGCATTGACTCTGACCCGCGGCGCGGGGTAGTCCATGACGGACCCGCGGCCGTAGGTCGAGGCCATGTAATTGTGGACCATGCCGAGGGTGTGGCCGATCTCGTGCGCGGTCACCTGGCGCACTCGGCCGAGCACGAAATGAGTGTCGGCGGCGGTCTTCGCACCGGCGAGGGCGGCCATGATGTTGTACGCGGTGCGGCCGCGGTGGGAGTCCATCCGGGCCATGGCCTTGAGGATCTCGCCGGTACGCGGGTCGATCAGGGCGTCGCCGATGCTCCAGCCGCGCTCGTTGCGGTTCTCCCACTGGACGATGTTGTAGCGGAGATCCATGGGGTCGGCGCCCTCGGGCAGCAGCTCCACCCGGAAACCGCCCTTCAAGCCCGCGCGGTCGAACGCCTCCACCCAGAAGCGGGCGCCCTCGAGCGTCGCGCTTCGGATCGGCTCGGGAATGCCGCGATCGATGTAGTAGACCAGCGGATTCCGGATCGGGCTCGTGGGATCGGCGGGGTTCTGCCGCTCGAGACGATGCCGGGCGATCCACCGGCGCTCGAGCGGCGCCTCGACCGGCTGCGCGTAGTCCTTGAAGCTGATCGCGAAGAAGTTCATGCGGGGATCGAACTCCCGCGGCCGATAACCGTCGTCCGGGAGCGCCGCGAGGGTCAGGTGCTGCCGGACGGTGAAGGCGCGACCGTCCGGCACGATCGAATCGACGACATGGCCGGGCCGGTCCTTCGCCTCAAAGGTGAGGGCGAACTCGAGCTCGGTGTTCCGGGGATAACCGCGGGTCGAGCCCTCATGGATGAACGATCGTTCCCTGGCGAGGGTGTAGACGCCCTGACCGGCGCTCGCGAGCTGCCCGACCACATCGAGCCAATCGCGCCGGAGGAGCTCGGCGGCATCGACCAGTACCCGATCACCCTCCTGGGCGACGAGCGGCAGTGCCGCCACCGCACTGGGGGCGAACGCCTCGGTTACCGAGCGGGCGTGAGCAGGGTTGTCCGGGAAGGAGCTACGGTAGCTCCAATTCTCCAGGATGACGACCTGTGCCGGGCCGACCGGCTGGAAGCGCGCCACATAGCAGCGACCAGTACTGCCGCGGTCGAGGCCGACGGGATTCGAGCCCAGGCCGGTCGCGAGCGTAGTGCAGAGGAGGAGCCGGGTCCCTTCTTTCGGGAGCTCGAGCCAGATGCTGCCCGTACGCTGGTCGAGCACGATGGGAACCAGTCCATCCCGGCGCTCGAGGCCCGCGCTCTTCGTAACGATGCTCGGAAGCGAGGGCGCTTGACTGGGGCGGTCCTGGGCGGCGAGCGGGGCGGCCAGCACGGCGCAAGAGCAAACGAGGAGACGGAGCCTGGAGGTCGGCATCGGAGTCCCGTAGGATAATCGGCCAGCAGCAGAGAATGCGCGCGCAGCTTGGCGGCTTGCCCGGCGTCGCGCTAACATACAAGCGGCTGTTTCTCTCCCCCCGAGGCAGTGGTGAGTCCGCAGACCAAACCGTCCACCTCCCCCCTGGAGCTTCAGTGTTTCGGGCCGCCCGCGGCGCGCGTGCCGGGGCAGGCGACCCCGCCGGAGCTCCTGTGGCGGAAGCACCTCGCCCTTCTGGTATATCTCGCGCTCTCACCTGGCCGAACCCGTTCTCGTCAGCACCTTCTGGGCGTGTTCTGGCCGGAGAAGGACGAGCAGGCGGCGAGACATTCGCTGAACGAGGCGCTGCGCCGACTCCGCACCTGTCTGGGTTCGGAACGTATCGTCACACAGGGCGAGTCGCTGACGCTGCACGATGCAGACCTGGCGGTCGACGCGCTCCGGTTCGAGGTGCTCGCGGGCACAGACCCGAGGCAGGCGCTCGCGATGCTAAGCGGTGACTTCCTCGAGGGCTTCGATGCCGGGGTGGCGCCGGCGTTCGACGAATGGGCCGGCGCGATGCGCGAGCGGTACCACGTCGCCGGCGCCGACCTCCTGGTCCGCGCGGGTGCGCAGTCGCTGCTGGACTCGCGGCCGGCCGAAGCAGCCGCGCTGGCCCGGCGTGCGCTGGCCCTGCAGCCCTACTCGGAGCCGGCCGCGCCGCTCCTGGTTCGCGCCTGCGCGCTTGGGGGGGATGCTGCCGGCGCGCTGGGGGCGTACCACGAGTTCAGGGAGCGGCAGGAGGCGGAGCTCGGCGAGCGACCGAGCCGCGAGCTCGCGGCCCTCGCCGATCGGGTGCGGCGCGAGCGATGGCGTGATTCCTCAAGGGCGCGCGCGGTTGCGGCGCCGGTCCTGGTCACGCGGAGCTCGGAGCGACTGGCGTTTGGCGTGACCGACCAGGCACTCCACGCGGGCCCGCGCACGCTCGTCATCATGGGGGACCCGGGCACCGGCCGAACCAGACTTCTGGGGGAGTGCCTCGATCGGCTGGCGCTGGAAGGCGCCGCCGTCGCCATGGCGCGGCCGCTCGAGACCGATCACGACGCGCCCTGGAGCACACTGCGCGCGCTCATGCGCGCGGGGCTCTGCCGGGTTCCGGGGATCGCTGCGGCTGACCCCGAAGCGCTGGCACTGCTCGCCGCCCTGATACCGGAGCTGGAGCAGCGGGTCGCGCCTCGCACGCCGCGCGACCGGGCGCAGGTTGGCGCGGCGGTCGCCTCGCTGCTTCGCGCCGCCGCGGACGAGGGGCCGGTCGGGCTGGGGGTGGACGACGCGGAACTGGCCGACGGGGCGAGTATCGGTGCCCTCCACGCAGCCATGGAGGCGCTGGGCGGCGCGGCGCCGGTCATGTTCGTGGTCAGCACGGTGCCCGGCGCCGACGTCGCTCGGCCGGAGCTGCTCGCGCTCCGCGCCGGCGCAGGCCGCGGCCTGCCCGGGTTGACGGTGCGTCTCGATCCGTTCATGCCGGACGAGATCCTCACACTGGTGCGAACGCTGGCTCCCTGGTGCCGGGAGGAGAAAGAGATCGCGCGCTTGGCCCGCCGGATCGTTTTCGAGACCGGCGGCAACCCCCTCCTCGCGGTCACATTGCTCGGCGGGTTGCAGCAGCGCAGCTCGCTTCGGGGTGACTTGCTGGCCTGGCCGGACCCCAACGCGACGCTGGATTCTCCCCTTCCGATCAGCGTGCCGGAGCTCGCTCGCCTGGCGATCATCGGTTGCGTGACGGCTCTCGAGGACGAGGCTTCGCGGGTCCTGTCGATCGCCAGCACGTTGGGACTCGCGCTCGACCTCGACTTGATCGCAGCACTGGGCAATTGCTCGCCCCCGGAAATCGAGGCGTTGCTGCCCGCAATGGAAAGGGCAAGCCTCATCGTCTTCGATGGCGAGCGCTACGCGTTTGCCGCCCCCCTGGTCGCCCAGGTCGTGCGGGGCGAGTGTCTCACCCCGGGTCAGCGCCGAGCCATGCGCGCGCGCGCCATCGACCTGCTCGCGGGTCGGGCCGATCTCGAGTCACGAGTTCTGCGGACCGAGCTGATGGGGGCGGTCGATCCGGGACCCGGGTCGTTCGCCGACGCGCTGGCGGTGGCGCGGGATGCTCTGGCCGGCGACGCGATGCGAACGGCCCGGCGCGCCCTGCGTGCCGCCGAGCGGTCGGCGGCCGCGGCCGGAGCTGACGAGCGCGCCCTGTTCGAGCGGCTGCAGCGTCAGCTCGCGACCGCCAGCACCGGCTAGATCGCGGGACCATGGTGCCGCGGCTACTTCCGACCGTTGTTGATGCGCTGGGGTCCAGTCGGGCCAGCGATCGAAGTGCCGGTGCTGGGGGTGGATACACCATCGCCCTTCTGCGCGACCCTGAGATCGGGGCCGGTCGTATCGGAGCAGGCTGCAAGCAAGGCGATGGCGAGCGGGACCAGATAGCGAGCGGCTGACATCGGGACCTCCCGGGTACACCGTGGCTGGTTGGCGCTGGGTCGGCTCGGAGGGGGCCGACATCGCAGGGACATCCTACCGACCCCCGCCCATGTGCCGGACAATTCCCTATGGCGAGCAGTCAACTCAGCGAGCGCGAGAATCAGGGCGCAGCGCCACGGGAGCACCTAAAGGGCGCGAGTCGAGCTGGAGCCGGACTTTGCACCGCGCCGTTTGGCAGGGCCGCGTCATGGGCACCTTGTGCCCGGGCCCGCCCGACGGGGAACCGACTGTGCCGGTGGCCAGGTCGCTACCGGGGCCAGTGGGGCTCGAGCAGGCCGCGAGCGCCAAGAGTCCGGCTACGATCACGAAACGCGTCGACATCCTTGCCTCCCTCCTAGCGCCGATACAGAGTCACCAGAATGGTCTGGGTAGCGTTGGACGCTCCGGCTGCTGATATGGTGATCAGCCCTTGATAGAAAGATCGGGTCAGGCCGGTCGTGCTCACCGATACCGTCACATTGGGAGACGGCGTCGTGCCACCCGTCGGCCAGATCCGGAGCCAGCTCTGATTGCTCGATGCCGTCCAAGTCAGCGGGCCGGTTCCGTTGCTGGTAATGCTCAGCAACTGGCTTTGCGGGTCAGGCAGAAAACTCCGCGCAGCGAAGTGAAAGCTCGTGGGGTTGAGCTCGACGCTAGCCGTCACGCCTTGGCCGCCGGCTTGGTGTGCCGTCGCGGCTACCGGCAGAGACAGACTACTGGTCGCGCCGCTGTTGTCGGCGACGGTCAGCTCGACCTTGTAAGTGCCGGGGGATGCGTAGGCGTG
>DASQPE010000002.1:0-10230 GCA_035644115.1 Gemmatimonadales bacterium | reverse complement strand
GCAGCCGCGCGGATTGACGCCGCCAGCGTTGGAGGTGACCCGGATTCCCTTTGCCGCGAGGTCGGGAAGAATGCGTTCCATGGCGGGCACGAAGTCGCGGGCGTAGCCGGCAGCCGGATCGCGCGACTTCTGCTTCTGCATGATGGACATCGTCACCTCGGCGAGGTAGTCCATCATGAGGTAGTCGATGGGGCCGCCCTGCACCTGGCGCACCGGGGCTTCCAGCCAATCTCCCCAGAATCCCTGGCCGGCCGCTACGCGGACGACCCGACTCATCGTGCGGCGGCGGGCCCCAGGCCGGTCTCGCGGGTCCAGACTTCGCCGCCGGAATGGGCCACGACCACCCCGAGCGGCTGGAAGGTCTGGGGCAAGGCCCAGGGGAGCTGGCCCAGCGTGAAGCGCACCGTCTTCGACTGGCCGGGACTCAGGCTGACGGCCGCCGAACCCTGCCCCTCGATCTCGAGCGGCGCGGGCGCACCCGCGTAGAGGCGAAGCGACAGGCGCGCCTTCCAGGCCTCGGTGGACCCGGGATCGGCCAGACCGGGAGAGAGCCGGAGCTCGAGCGGCAGGTCGCCGTGCGTTTCCGGCAGCGCCGCCTTCAACCGGCTGACGGCATAGTTCATGGGCTCTTTCTCCACCACGTGTCCCACCGAATCGTAGAGCGAAACGCCGAAGTCGGTGAACCGCCCCCACTGGGCGGGCTCCATCTGTAGGTCCACGTCCACTTCGCGAACCCACGCGGGCACTGTGAAGGGAACCCGCACTGGTGCTGAGCCTTTTGCCTCGACTGCCTGGCTGTGCTCGCCACCCACCAGCACGTAGGCCAGCTCCGCCTCCTTCGGCTGGCCGGTGAGGTTGGTCAGCTCGGCGGTGGCCACCGACCCGTCCCCCCCTCCGTGCACCCGAAAGGGCGACTGCTCGACTCGCACCGACACAGTGGCGCTGGAGTTGGGTAGTCCGAACGCATCGATCTCGTACACCCCGGCCTGCGCATCGCGCGCGTCCACCCAGAACACCGCGGCCGCACTGTCGGCGCCCGCCTGCTGCTCCCGCGGGGGTGGGCGATCGCGGTACGGCCGGCCACCGGGCTCGTAGAGGGCCGTCAGCGCCGACTGGAGCGCGCCGGCGGTTTCGACCCGCACCAGAAACGGCCGGGACGTATCAGCGACGAAAAAGGCGCGCCGGGTGCCGCCCGGCTCGAGCCGCGCGCCCGAAACCAGCTCGGCGCTGGCCAGCGGATGGGGAACGACGACCGTATTGACCAGGCGGAAGGCGGGACCCAGCATCGTATCCGCCGTCCAACCGCTCACGACTCCGGTGTGGAGCCCGGGCGCTTTGAGCCCCGTGGCGTTGTAGCGGAGGCTGACCGTGTCCTTGGCGCCCTTCAGCGTGACCCTTCGCGGCGCCAGCAACCAGGCGACACTGGAGCGGAGAGTGTACGTCGAGGACCCCGTCGCGCCGGGCCGGCTGATCTCGAACCGCTGCAGGGTGTCGCGGGGCGAGGCCAGACCCTGCCAACGGGAGGCGGCGTCGTCCCCGTGCGCCAGCGCTCGTACTGCGACATCCGGCACCTTGCGGCGCCCCTCGAGCCACCGCCAGGCCGACTCGACGTCGGGCAGACCGGCGCCCTCGTCGATGAAGGGAAGGTCCCCCTGCGGGCGCGCGGTCACCATGAGCGCCTGCTTGATCGTCCGCGCGTCGGCCTCGGTGCCGCTCTGCTTGAGCTGCGAGCGGAGCAGCGCCGCCACTCCCGCCATGTGCGGCGCCGAGAAGCTGGTCCCCTGCTTCACCTCGTTACCGACATCGTAGCGCGGAACGCTGGAGTAGGCGAACCCTGGCGCGAGCAGATCGGGCTTGGCCAGCTCGCCGCCCCGCGAGCTGAAGAACGCGATTTGATCGGCGGGGATCGGACCGGCCGACTGGCGGAGGAACGCACCGGGAATCGTGGCCCCCACCGTAAGGACCCGCTCCGCCGATCCGGGGAAGCCCATGGTCGAGAGCCCGGGCCCGTCGTTGCCCGCGCTGACGCTGAACACGAGGTCCGGATGGGCCGCGAGCACGGAATCGATGAGGTGGTCGATCCGGGCCTGGCCCTCGATCTCGTTGCCGACCCCGAAGCTCATGTTCAGGACCAGCGGCAGCCGGCGCCGATCCGCAAAGTGGATCGCGTAGTCGAACGCGCGAAGCATGCTCCCGGTGACGGAGATCCCGCCCTGGGCGTTGTTCGCGATCTTGAGACCGAGGAGCTGGGCGCCGGGCGCCACGCCATCGAACCCAGCGACCCCGTAGAGATCGTGCCCGGCGGCGACTCCCGAAACGAAAGTCCCGTGGTTACCGGTGTCGACGAACAGGTCGAGCGTCGGAGCGGCCCCGCCGTCGGCGAAGTTCACCGCGACCGCGACCGGAGGTTGACGGCCGCGGGCCGCCCACCCGAACGTCTCGTACCCCTGCAGGAAATCGTGGATCGGCTTCTCATTGGCCAGCGAGCCGTCGCCATCCGTGTCAGCGAAGAGGACCCAGCCGTCGCTGGCCTTGGTCACCACGACCGCGAGCGTGTCGCCCACGGTGCCGTTGGCGTTCAGGTCGGCGGCCGGCGCCTCTCCCAGCGGTATCTCCTGGAGCCCACCGCCGTAGTACGGACCGGCCGCATTCAGGGCCGCTACCCGGCCGAAGCCTGCCAGGCGGTGACCGGCGACCTGCACCGTGTCTCCTTTCGGGACGACGCGGTCGAGCGCGACCGCGCCTTCTCCCGAGAAATCACGCAGGTCGAGGATCTTCCGCTCGCCCGTGCTGGTCTTGCCCAGCCCGGGGGCACTGGGATCGATGCCGGTGTCGAGGATCGCAATCAGGACGCCCCGGCCGTCGCCCGTCGGATGGGCCTGCCGGAAAGCATCCACCCCGGTCGATGCCAACGGCATCCAGCCTCGCTGGAAAGCCGCCTCGGGCGGAGCAACCCGGGGCTTCTCGGGCGGCGCAGCCGAGGGCGGCGAGGTGAGGGTACTCTCGGGCCGCATCGCCGGCTTCGGCTGATCGAGCCGGCCCGGGTCCATGTTGGGCTTGGGCGGCCGGGACGCCACCGGCCGGCTCTCCGGCGGGGGTTGCGGCGCCGAGGAGTGTCCGCCGCAGGCGAACAAGCCCGCGAGGAGGAGACCAGCGGACAGAGCGCGGATGCGGGGCATATCAGAGCGTCGTGGCAGCATCGAATGGAGGGAGCACGAAAGGCCCCAGGTGCGGTCCGGCATAATTGGCGACCACGCGCAGGAGGAACGCGAGCTGATCGCGGGTCTCCTCCGGCGTCACGATGGCATCGACGAAGCCACGCGCAGCGGCGAACCTGGCATCGAGCTGCTGCTCGTAATCGGTGCGCATCGCCTCGATGGCTGCCTGCTTCTCAGCCGGCAGCGGCTTGCCGGCCGTCTGGGCCTTCTGGATCTCGGTTCCGTGCACGGCCATGATGGCCGACTCGCCCTCCATCACGCCCATCCGGCCGGTGGGCCACGACAGGATGAAATCGGGGTCGAACCCCTGCCCTGCCATGGCATAGTAGCCCGCCCCGGAGGCGTGGTTCAGCGTCAGCACGATCTTCGGCACCAGGGCCGTCGCCATCGCCTCGACGAAGCGGGCGCCGGCCCGGATGATACCGGACTGCTCGGCTTCGGGACCGACCATGAATCCGCTCACGTCCTGGATGAACAGAATGGGCAGTCGCTCGCGGCTCGCGGTCTCGATAAAGTAGGCGACCTTCTCCGCGCTCTCGGTGTACACGATCCCGCCGAAACGCGGGCGCTCCCCGCTCTTTCCCTTGATGACCCCGCGGTGGTTGGTGATCACCGCTACCGGCCAGCCCTCGACGTGGGCGTGGCCGCAGATCATCTCTTTCG
Source organism: Gemmatimonadales bacterium (assembly GCA_035644115.1). Classification (GTDB taxonomy): domain Bacteria; phylum Gemmatimonadota; class Gemmatimonadetes; order Gemmatimonadales; family GWC2-71-9; genus DASQPE01. Next base: position 6,349 of record DASQPE010000002.1, on the reverse strand, counting down.
CCGCATCGGGCTGAAACTCGTCGAGCAAACCGCCGTCCAACAGGCATGCGAGCAGCTGGTGCATGTCGTACGACAGGCGGTGGTCCCGGGGCAAGATGTCGTAGAGGTCGGTCGGCGGGCGGGCAGGCGGGCGGGCCGGCAAAACCCGATGCTGGATCCCTCCGACCCGGGGCAGTCGGGCGACGTACTCCCGGAGTCGGGCCAGACACTCGGCGTCGTCGGCCACGCGATAATGAGCCACGCCGCTCGTCTCGGTGTGCATCCGGGCGCCGCCCAGCGTCTCGGCATCGATGGTCTGGCCGGTGGCTCCCTTGACCAGGTTCGGTCCGCCCAGACCCATGAAGCTGGTCCCCTCGACCATGAAGATCACGTCCGAGAGCGCCGGCAGGTACGCGCCGCCGGCCACACAGCTGCCCATCACGGCCGCGATCTGGGGCACGTGCAGATAGCGCCGCATGATCGAGTTGTAGTAGAACAGGCGGGCGGCGCCGTACTGGCCCGGGAACACGCCGCCCTGATACGGCAGGTTGACCCCGGCGCTGTCCACCAGATACACGATGGGGATGTGCTGGCGCATCGCGACCTCCTGCGCCCGCAGCATCTTGGTGATCGTCTCGGGCCACCATGAGCCCGCCTTGACGGTGGCATCGTTCGCCACGACCACCACCTCCCGGCCTTCGATGACGCCCACGCCGGTAATCACGCCGGCGCCGGGCGCCTGACCGTCGTACCGGTCGTAGGCCACGAGCAGGCCGAGCTCGAGCCAGGGCCCGCCCGGGTCGAGCAGGCGCTCGACCCGTTCCCGAGGGGCGAGCTTTCCCTGCTGATGCATCCGGGCGATGCGCTCCGGGCCGCCACCCTGACGGAGACGGGCCGCGAGCTCGCGATACTCGTCGCTCAGCGTGCGAAGCCTGCCGGGTTTCCTGGGCGCGGGAGAGGTGGTCACGACAGGTGGGTGGTGGCCCAGCTCCGGATGTAGTCCACCAGATCGGACGTCGGGGTGCCGGGGCCGAACAGCCGACCGATCCCCAAGGCCTGAAGCGAGTCGGCATCCTCGCGCGGAATGATGCCGCCGCCGGTCACCAGGATGTCGGGGCGTCCCTGATCGACCAGGAGCTGCCGGACCCGGGGGAAGAGCGTCATGTGGGCGCCAGAGAGGATCGAGAGCCCGACGACGTCCACGTCTTCCTGCACCGCGGCCGTCGCGATCATCTCGGGCGTCTGGTGGAGGCCGGTGTAGACGACCTCCATGCCGGCATCGCGAAGCGCGGCCGCGACGACTTTGGCGCCGCGATCGTGCCCGTCGAGGCCGGGCTTTGCCACCAGCACACGAATCGGGCGTGCCGGAGCCTGCGGGATCGGGTTCGCCATCAACGGAACCGCAGCAGGCCCGCCGCCCCGTCGATCTCGCGCAGAGCGTCGGGGTCGTAGACCACGTTCACGTCCACCCGCTGCCTCAGCGCGTCTTCGATGGCGTCGTCCACCACGTCGAGGACCGGCACGGCGCCACCCTCGGAGCGGCACTCCTTCTCGGTCAGGGTCAGGCGTCCGGTCTCGGGGCAGCGGAAGCCTGGCACGCTGGTCTCGCCGCCGATCATGAGCGCTCGCACCTGGCCGCGGGACAGCGCCTTGAGGGTCGGGGCCAGACCATTGACCGCCCAGCCGGTTCCCATCCGCTCCCGCAGCTCGGCCACCAGCGCCCGCTCGGAAGCGCGCTCCCAGGCCTGCCGCACTGCCAGGGTAGCGTCGTGGACCGCGGCCGTGGTCGCCTCCTTGGGGTTCAGCCGCACCGTGCCCAGCAGCCGCTCGGCCAGATACGAGTGGAGGAACGGCGCGACTGCCCCCGCGTCGGTGCCCGGCCCGGCGAGGACGATCCCGTGCGCCGGGTGCCGGCGGTCGAGCGCGAAGAGCTCGCGGGCGATGCCCTCGAGATGGCGTTGCTTCTCCTCCCGGATCCGGTTGTGGTAACTGTGCTCGCCCCATCCCGGCCCGCTCTGATCTCCTCGGAAGCGCCCGCCGCGGGTCGAGTCGGCGCGGAGACCGGGAAGCTCGGTCGCATTGTAGGCAGTGACTTCGAAGAACCGCGCGCTGGTCCGGTCGAGCACCACGGTGAGCACACGCCCGAACTCGTCTTCGATCGAGGCGAGCTCGCGGATCAACGCCGTCCCGTCTACCGCCAGCCGGGAGCGGTGGATCAGGGGAAGCGGCAACACCTCGAAGAGGCCGATCCCTTCCGAGGCGAAGATCGCGAGCCCCTGGGCGGCCGGCAGGTTGGCCGGAGTCCGGAGATGGTCGACGATGCGGTCCAGATCGCGGGACACGGCGTCCTGCGCAGCGCGGTCCAGCACCAGGCGAGGGAGCGCGGCCTTCACGCCCTTGACCCGGTTTTTCAGCTTGATCAGGTACTTGCCGCGCGAGCGGTCACGCGGTTCGAGCTTGAGATAGCAGGAGACGACCGGGTGGCCGGCCGAACTCGTGCGGGTCAGGCGCTCGAGCTGGTGCGCCACGGCCGGGCCGGTCGTGGAGCTCGGGCGTGGAGGGGCAAAGGGGCGGCGAATCGCGGTGCCGCCGCCAAGTTCAGAAAAAGACCGGCTCACGGTAGCTCCCATAGATCTCTTCCAGCACGTGCCGGATCTCGTAGAGCGTGCAATATGCTCGCGCGCAATCCAGCATGGCCGGGATGACGTTGCGGTCTTCGGCAGCGGCGGCTTTCAGGGCCGCCAGCCGTTGAGTGACGAGCGAGGGATCCCGGCGTCCCCGGAGCTCGGCGAGCCGGCGGCGCTGGGTGCGCTCCGCCTCGCCACCGACCCGAAGTATCTCCACCGGGGCTTCGCCCTCCTCGAGAAATTCGTTCACGCCGACGACGAGCCGCCGCCGCTGTTCCACCTCCGCCTGAAAGCGGGCCGAGGCGCGGGCGATCTGGCGCTGGAACCAGCCGGACTCGATCGCGGGCACCACACCGCCCTGGGCCTCGATCTCGGCGAACAGCCCTTCGGCTTCGCGCTCGAGCCCGTCGGTCAGCGCCTCGAGCAGGTAGGAGCCGCCAAGCGGGTCGGCCACGTTGGCGACGCCGGTCTCGTAGGCCAGGATCTGCTGGGTGCGGAGGGCAATGCGCACCGACTCTTCGGTGGGCAGCGCCAGGGTTTCGTCGAGCGCGTTGGTGTGGAGCGATTGGGTCCCGCCCAGCACCCCCGCCAGCGCCTGATAGGCGACCCGCACGATGTTGTTGTGCGGCTGCTGCGCCGTCAGGGTGACGCCGGCGGTCTGACAGTGAAACCGCATCTTCCAGCTGCGAGGATCTTTGGCCCCGTATTTCTCGCGCAGGGCCCGAGCCCAGATGCGGCGCGCGGCCCGAAGCTTCGCAATCTCCTCGAAGAAATCGCTGTGCAGGTCCCAGAAGAAGGAAAGCTGGGGCGCGAAGCGGTCCACGTCGAGGCCCCGGGCCAGCCCATGCTCCACGTAGCAGAACCCGTTGGCCAGCGTGAACGCGAGCTCCTGCGCCGCCGTCGAGCCGGCCTCCCGGATGTGATAGCCCGAGATCGAGATCGTGTTCCACTTGGGCGTGTGCTCGGCGGCCCAGTCGAACAGATCCACGATGATCTTGAGGGCCGGCTCCGCGGGAAAGACCCAGGCGTGCTGGGCCATGTACTCCTTGAGGATGTCGTTCTGGATGGTCCCCCGGAGCTGCGCGATCGGCACCCCCTGCTCTTCGGCCGCCGCGACGTAAAAGCAGAACAGGATCGCGGCCGGGCCGTTGATGGTCATCGAGGTGGAGACCTGGTCGAGCGGAATCCCGTCAAACAGGGTCTCCATGTCCGCCAGACTCGAGATGGCCACGCCGCACTTCCCCACCTCGCCTTCGGAACGCGGGTGATCGGAGTCGTAGCCCATCAAGGTGGGGAAGTCGAACGCGACGGACAGCCCGGTTTGCCCGCGCGACAGCAGGAACTTGTAGCGCTCGTTGGTATCATCGGCGGTGCCGAATCCGGCGAACTGGCGCATGGTCCAGAGCCGGCCCCGGTACATCGTCTCGTGAATGCCACGAGTGTAGGGGTACTCCCCGGGCAGGCTGAGGCGCTGGGCCTCGTCGCTCGGCAGATCCACGGCGGTGTAGACCGGTTCCACCGCGCGGCCCGAGACCGTGGTGAAGTCCGCGTCGCCCCGCACCGGCTGTCGCGCCGCCCGCTCCCGCCACGCGCGCACCTCGGCCCGCAGCTGCTCGAGCTCGCGCTCCTGTTTCGCGAGCCGCTCGCTCAGGCCGCGGTTGTCGGAATCCAGGTTGGACGCGGTCATACCTGTTCGCCCTGGCGCAGGCCGTCGAGAATCTCGGCCGCGACCTCGTACGGACTCAGACGACCGCGGGCGACGTCGTCGAGCCGCTCGCACACCAGGCGCTCAGCCTGGGTCTCCTGCCACAGCCAGCGTCGCGCCGCGCGCTCGACCACTTCGCGGGTGCGCTCCAACAACCGCTGCCGGCGGCGATGCTGGAGCTCACCCGAAGTGATGAGCCACTCGTGGTGACGGTCCAGCGCGTCGGCCAGTTGGTCGATGCCTTCGCCCTTGGACGCAGTCGTGAGGAAGACAGGGTGTTCCCAGGCGGGCAGGCGGGCAGGCGGGCAGGCGGGCAGCGGCTCCGATCGGGAGCCAGCCTCCGCTGTCAGAGGCGAGCCTGGACTTTCAGCGGAGTCTCTGCCCGCCGGCCCGCCTGCCCGCCGGCCCGCCTGCTGGGCGTTGCCCCGCCGAATGTCGAGCGTCACCTCGATCTCCTGGCGAAGCGTTTCGGCGCCGGGACGGTCGGCCTTGTTCACCACGAACAGGTCGGCCACTTCCATGACGCCGGACTTGAGGGTTTGAATCGCGTCGCCCGATTCGGGGACCAGGATGAGCACGGTGCTGTCCGCCATTCGGGCCACATCGAGCTCGGACTGGCCGACCCCGACCGTTTCGACCAGAATGCGGGCGAACCCCGCCGCGTCCAGCAGATCGCACACTTCGCGGGTCGTGGTCGCGAGCCCGCCGAGCGAGCCACGGCTGGCCATTGAGCGAATGAACACGCCGGGATCGAGGGCGACCGACTCCATCCGGATACGATCACCCAGCAAGGCCCCGCCGGTGAATGGGCTGGTCGGATCGACCGCCACCACGGCGACCGTCAGGCCACGGGTTCGATAGGCCGTGACGAGACGCTCGGTGAGCGTGGACTTGCCGGCACCCGGCGGCCCCGTGAGGCCGATCCGGCGGGCCCGCCCGAGATGCGCATGCGCTCCGGCGAGAAGCTTCTCGAACCCCGGCCGGGCGTTCTCCACCTCCGAGATCGCCCGTGCCACAGCCGCGGTCCGGCCGGCGAGGAGATCCCCGAGGAGGCGGTCGGAGGTCATGGCTGAAACCTCGCCTTGCCTACGGACAGAGGCAAGCTTATTCGACACGCTCTGGTGGAGCGGCTCGGCGCTGTTCCAGTACTCGAATGACCACGAGGACCACAATTCCCGCCAGCAGTCCGCCCAGCAGCAGGAACTCGAATCGCTTGACCCGGCCTAGCAGCACCTCGGCGCCGTCCCCGACCAGGTAACCGAGTCCGACGAAAAAGGTGGACCCGAGGACGCATCCGATCGCATCGATCAGCACGAACCGATGGAACGGCAGGCCGTGGAGACCCCAGAAGAGCATCGTCGCGTTCTTGGTCCCGTAGACGAACCGCGCGGCGACGATCTGCCAGATGCCGATACGCCGCACGATCGCCTCGACCCGGGGACCCACCTTGCGGTAGAACGCCGCGTTCTGAAGCCGGGTGGTGTTGAGCCGGCCCACGGCATACCACACGCAATCAGCGATGAACGCGCCCAGCGCCGCGGCCGCGATCGCGACCGACGGCGCGAAGTAGCCTCGGTGGGCAACCACCCCTCCGAGGACCATCGACAAGTCGCCCTCGAGGCCGGAGCCGAGGAACACAGCGGCCAGGCCGTAGCGGACGATGAGGTGTTGCAGTCCCAAGAGACGGCTCCGCGTCAGCCCGCGTGGGGCGGCATAGCGAGCTGGGAAACGAGCACCGTCACTCCGGGGTGAAGGTCGAGCACCGAGGGGAGAGCACGCGGCCGGAATCTACCGGTGTGGGCTCGGGTCAGCCGAGAACGGAGAGGAAGCCCAGCAGGGCACCGCCCAGCATGAGCCAGGCAGCGCTCACCCCGCGCAGCAGCAGCGCCAGCGCGAGCCCAGCGGCGGCGACGGCGATCGGCGACCGCAGCCCCCCCTTGGCCAGCTCTACGGCGACGACGACCAGCAGCGCGACCGCGCCGACGTTGACTCCATCGAGAAAGCTGCGCGCCGCCGGGACCGACTGGAGCCGCGGCAG
>DASQPE010000001.1:0-4270 GCA_035644115.1 Gemmatimonadales bacterium | reverse complement strand
CACCAGCGGCAGGGCGCCGAGCAAGGCCGCCATCGTGGTCATCAGGATCGGGCGGAAGCGCTCGCGCGCGGCCTCGACTGCTGCGTCGCGGATCGAGCGCCCCTGACGCCGCAGCTCGGTCGCGAACTCGACGATCAGAATGGCGTTCTTAGCCGCGAGGCCGATCACGGCGACGAGCCCCGCCTGGAAATAGACATCGTTCGGCATTCCGCGCAGCCAGACGCCCAGCAGCGCCCCCAGGACCCCGAACGGAAGGCCGAACAGGACCGCGATGGGAATCGACCAGCTCTCGTACTGCGCGGCCAGCACCAGGAAGACGAGCACCAAGCCCAGGCCCATGATGAGGCCGCCTTGTCCCGCCGAGGCCCGCTCCTGGTAGGACTGGCCGCTGTAAGCGTACGCGACGCCCTGCGACGCGTACTTCTCGCCGATCAGGCGTTCGACGGCGGTGAGCATCTGACCCGAGCTGTAGCCCGGCGCCGTCGTCGCCGTGACCAAGGCGGAGGGGAAGCCGTTGAAGCGGGTCACCAGGGTCGGGCCGCCTCGCATCTCGGGCTGCACCAGTGCCGAGAGTGGCACCATTTCCCCCCGGTCGCTGCGCACGTAGAAGCGGCCGATGTCCTCCGGGCGCTGGCGGAACTGGGACTGCGCCTCGAGCTGCACCCGATAAGTGCGGCCGTAGAGGTTGAAGTCGTTCACGTACAGGGTGGAGAGCATCGCCTGGAGCGTGGCGAAGAGCTGGCCCTGGCCGACGCCCCGGGCCCGGGCCGCCTCATCATCGACCTTCACGAACACCTGCGGCACGTCGGTCCGAATAAAGGACACGGGGGCGCGGACCTCGGGTAGGAGGCTCGCATCCTGGGTAAAGGACTGGACTTGCTGGGCAAAGGCAGTGATGTCCCCGCCGGTGCGCTGCTGCAAGTTGAGCTCGAGGCCGCTGGTGGTGCCGAGCCCCTGGATCTCCGGGAAATTGAAGCCGAACGCGACCGTCTCCTTGATGCCGGCCACGGCGCGGTTGACCCGACCGAGAATCGCGTCGAGGCTCTGGTCCTTCCCGGTGCGCTCGTCCCAGGGCTTGAGCTGCACGAAGACGACCGCGGTGTTGGTCTGGTTCGCCCCGGTGAGGACATCGAGTCCCACCGGCGACACCACGTGCGCGACCGAAGGTTCGCGCCGGAAGATCTCCTCGACCTTCTCGACCACGGCCTCGGTCCGATGGGCCGACGCCGCGTCGGGCAATTGGACCACGATTGCGAAATACCCCTTGTCCTCGGCGGGGAGGAAGCCGCCGGGGACACGCCGGTAGAGCAGCGCAGTGAGCGCGAGCATGACGCCGAAGACGGCAACCCAGGTCCGGGGCCGCGCGACCACCCGGCCAGCCCCCCCGGTATAGCGCTGGGTGATCCAGCCAAATCCGCGGTTGAACCAGCGGAAGAAGCGGTTCTCCCGCTCGGCGGTCGAGTGCCGGAGCAGGAGCGCGCAGAGCGCGGGCGTCAACGTCAAGGCCACGATCCCCGACAGCACGACCGCGATCACGATCGTCAGGGAGAACTGCTGGTACATCTTCCCGGTGATGCCACCCAGGAACGCGAGCGGCACCAACACGGCGCAGAGCACCAGAACGATTGCAACCAGAGCGCCACCCACCTGCCGCATGGCGCGGTCGGCCGCCACCCGGGGCGGCACGTGGTCCTGCGCCATGATGCGCTCGACGTTCTCGATCACGACGATAGCGTCGTCCACCACGATGCCGATCGCGAGGACGAGACCAAACAGCGTCAGGGTGTTCACGCTGAAGCCGAGCGCGGCGAGCCCGAGGAATGTGCCCACGATGCATACCGGCACCGCCAGGATCGGGATGAGCGTCGCGCGCCAGCTCTGGAGGAACACGAAAACGACCAGCGTGACCAGGCCCATCGCCTCGAGCAGCGTCTGCACCACCTCTGTGATCGAGGCGGTGATGAACGGCGTCGTGTCGAACGGCAGGCTCCACCGGACCCCCGCCGGGAAGGCCTTCGCGAGCTCGTTCAGGCGCCCTACGACCGCGTTCCTCACGTCCAGCGCGTTGGCGCGAGGCCGGGCGTACACCAGCATGATCGCGGTCGGTTTCCCGTCGACCCGGGCAAACAGGTCGTAGTTGCGCGAGCCCAGCGTGACCGTGCCGATGTCCCCCACCCGAACCAGTGAGCCGTCAGGGCGCGCCCGGACGACGATGTTGGCAAATTCGTCGGGGTCGGTGAGGCGCCCGGTCGTGGTGACCGGCAGCGTAAGCTGGGTCGATTCCGGCGACGGCTCCCGTCCCAGCCTGCCGGCCGGCTTGGTAGCGTTCTGCTGCAGCACCACGTCCTGAACGTCCGTGACGGTGAGCCCGAGCTTCGCCATCCGGTCTGGATCGAAGCTCAAGAGCATCGAGAACTCGAGGTTCCCGTACACCTTCGCGTCTCCCACCCCGGGGATCCGCTTGAGCTCGTCCTCGAGGTAGAGCTTGGCGTAGTTGCTGAGGTAGGTCGCGTCGTACCGCGGGTCATTCGAGGAAAGTCCCGCGACCATGAGGACAGTGCTGTTCGCCTTGGTGATAGTGATGCCCTGCTGGCGGACCTCCTGGGGGAGCTGCGGCTCGGCCACCTGGATCGCATTCTGCACGTCGACGGCGGCGATGTCCTGATCCCGGGAAATGTCGAAGTAGATCGACAGGGTCATCACGCCGTCGCTCGAGTTCGCCGACTTGTAGTACAGGAGCCCGTCGAGCCCCGAGAGCTGTTGCTCGATGGGAGCCGCGACCGCGTTGGCTACGTCTTCTGCGGTCGCGCCGGGATAGGTCGCCGTCACCTGGACCAGGGGCGGCGTAATCTGCGGATACTGGTTCACCGGAAGCTGCTTGACCGCGAATGCGCCCAGCAGTGCGATGATGATCGACACCACGGCCGCCAGTACCGGCCGCCGGACGAAGAAGTATTGGGCGCGCTCGGTCTCCTGGCTCATGGCTGCGCCCCCGTCCCGCCCGAGACGGATACGGACGACGGCGACACCTGAGCCGCCGCGAGCGGCACCGGCTTGACCACCGCCCCGGCGCGCACCTTCTGGACCCCGTCCACGATCACCCGATCGCCGGCCCCGAGTCCCCGGTCGATCAGCCACTCGTCGCCCACCCAGGCGCGGGCCTCTACATCCCGGACGCCGACCGAGTCGCCGTGCCCGACGACGTAGACCATCTGGCGCCCCATCTGCCGGACCACCGCGCGCTGCGGGACCAGGATCGCTCCGTCCCGCGTGAGCCCCTGGAGTCGCACCCGAATGAACTGGCCCGGCACCAGGAGCCGGTCGGAATTGTCGAACTCGGCCCGAAACTGCTGGGTCCCGGTCGCCAGGTCGACCACCGGATCCACGAAGCCGATCCGCCCGGTGCGGGGCAGCGCCGTACCGTCCGGCAGCATCGCTTGCACCCGGACCGACCCGCCCGGCTCGAGCGCCCGAGCCGTCTGCGGATCCCGGTTCCACGCGAGCTGCTGCTGGGCGGACGGGCGGAAGCTCACGTACACCGGGGCGAGCCGATCGATGGTGGTCAGGACGTCGCTCAAGGCGGTGACCCGGGTCCCCACGTCGAGAAGCGCGCGACCGACCCGGCCCGGCATCTCCGCGCGCACCACGGTGTAGTCGAGGTCTCTCTTTGCCTGATCCACCGAGGCGCGGTCATTATCGAGCAGCGCGCGCGCTTGCTTGAGCTCCGCCTCGGCGTTGTCGACGTCCTGCTTCGCGACGGCGTTATACCTGAGCAGCGGCCGCAAGCGGCCGGCGTTGGTCTCCGCGTTGGCGAGGCGGGCCTCGGACTCGGCGAGTCGGGCCCGGGCGCCCCGCAGCGCCACCTCGTAGGTCCGCGGATCGATGCGGTAGAGCACGTCGCTCGCCTTGACCTCAGCGCCCTCGCGGAAGGGGCGCTCCAGGATCACGCCGCTCACCTGGGCACGCACGTCCACCCGCCGGAACGCTTGCACTTCGCCCATGAACTCGTACTGGTCTTCCACCGGCCGTGGCTCGACCGCAAGTACGGCGACCTCGGTAGGCGGGGGCGGAGGCGGCGCCGGCTTGCCGCACGCCACCAGAACCAGCGCGGGGAGGATCAGCAGCAAAACCACCGCGCCCCGCCGAAACGGGGCGCGCCGAGCCGATGAAGCGAGATGCATTGCGTGGACTCCTGGGATTACAGCCGGAACCGGTAGCTCAGACCACCGGTCCAGAGCACGTCGGTCTGCGTCTTGTCGAACCCGCCGCG